>NZ_JAGSYI010000002.1:1589022-1906827 GCF_025685625.1 Acidicapsa acidisoli | reverse complement strand
TTGAAGAACATATTCGATGCGTTGTGAACTACGTGCGGGACGACATGGACGGAAGGGGAAGCGCACGAGGCGTTGTTCTCCAACCAAAGGTTCGCCGAGTCGCAGCTGCTACCGAAGCCGTTCGGATAATTGATGATCGGCGTTGTGGTGGCCGTGGTTGCAGCTGATGCCGAGAGGTTGGTGTGTGCCTGTGCATTGGCGAGTGTCTCAGTCGTCTGAATGTTGCTGGAGATTGCCGGAGGCACCACTGATTCTGCGACCGTATAATCGAGCGCCGTAACCGAGAAACTCGGCAGAGCAATCGACTTGGGGCTCGAAAGGGTGCTCGTCTCTACGGCTACCGACGCTGCCGTCTGACCGTTGGCCGCACCTGTTGGAGCCTCGTTCATATCGTTCAAATCGTTCGGCGCAAGCTGCCGTACCGTGACTGTTCCCTGAGGCAGGTTGATGCCGGCGAAGCTGACGGTATGGGAGCCGGAAATGTCGGTGTTAATGAGAACCAGCGAGCGATTATTCCCGTTCTGAAAGCAGAAGGCATAAAGATAGGGAACGTTCTTCAGCGCGGGTATCGGAGAATTGCCGTTTGCCGAACCTGCGAAGTTATACGCCGGGTTGTTGGAGATCGGGCAGGCGTACATCGGACCAATCATAGACTGATTCACCAGCGACAAGCCCAGGAATTCTGGACGCATGTTATTCGTCGTCCCGCCCATATCAACAGCGCCACCAAGAGACTTCAAGGTTTTGCCGTTCGTGTCACTGCTCTTATCTCCTGCCAACCCCAGCAAAGACTGAGACCTGATGCCGTAGTACTGAAGATCCAGCAAAGGCTGTAGGGCCGATATCACTGCTTGTCCGGCTCCAGAGTTGATGTAGTCCAGGTGCTGCTGATCGATATTGCCGGCGATGGTGTTCTGGCCGCCCTCGTAGATGTGCACATTGCAAGCTGCCGTGCCCGACACTCCGCAGGTTTTCTGGGACTGATAATCATGCACGGACTGGTAGAAGTTGCTGGGATCGGCTGGGTTGGTCACCATTTCGTATGGTTCGACCACCGCCGGCTGCCATAGAGCGGCGTCAGATCCGTAGCTGTTGACCGTGCCATAGAGATTGCTTCCGATCTCTATGGAATCCGGACGCGCCCGGCGGATCGCCGCGTCCATCGATTTGCTGACCGAAGTCTGAGCGCCCATGACCAGGTCAAAGGAGGACGCCGAGTAAGCACTGCTGGCACGCATCGCCTCAAAAATATCCCGGGCGCGCACGCTGTAGTCGTAGTAGTATTCACCGTTCGGAGCGCCGGCGCGGTAGGGCAGAGACTGGCCTGGCAGCGCGGTTCCGTTCCAGCATTCGTCGCAGAAGGAGAGATGAATCGTGCTGAAGACGCTGGTCCAGGGCTCTTCCTGGCCCAGGGCCGAGCGGCGGCTACCATAGGTCGAGCTTGAGGAGCCGGCGAGAAAATCGATCAGATTCGCTGCATCATTCGTCGAGAATGTTGCTGGAACCTCGAGATACGGCTGTACATTCAACAACTGGCAAATGACCAGATAGTCCTCAAGGGACAGATGCATCGCCCCCGCGCCGTTCGGAGCCACAAAGTATCCGGTTCCCGCAGCCGCGGGTGAACGCGCATGGTCTGGTTGAGTCCAGTTGGCGATCGTCTCGCCGTTCTGCCCTACGCCGTAGCGAAACATCCCTGCATTGTTGCTCGTCGACGAGCCGAAATAGTTCTGCAGCGCCTGAATCACCTGGTCGCGGAGGACCGTCGTGTTGCTGGAATCGGAAGCGGTTTTTTCAAAGCTGACATTGTCCAGATAGATGGATCCGCCTTTTGTTGCGAACGAAACATTCGCCACGCCCGGCGTTGTGCCGGCAGCCGATTCAGATGCCGTGCATGTCAGGGTGTATTGTGCCCAGCTGGAAGTCAGTTTCGGCGTGTAAGTTCCGCAATTGAAGCCGCCCTTGGAAACGCGGCTTGCGGAAACGCTCAGTGCTGGATTCCCGGACGCAGATTTGGCCCAGAAGGAGATCTGATAGGTGCCGTCGATTAAGACGTACAAATTACTCCGGAAATCTGTATCAAAAAGCCAAGTCGCGATCGCCGAGGATCCAGCAGCAGAGGCGTTCATGTTCAACGCCTGCGTTCCGCAGTCAGAACAGAGATCGGTTGTGTCGGAAAGAAGCTTCGCGCCTCCGCTCACCGTTCCATTCGTTCCACCGAGCCCACCGTTTTCCCACCAGGACTCAGGAGTTGGATACGTGGATTTCCTCATAATCACTGTGTCGCCAGCGCTGAACGGAGCGCCGCATTCCGAGGAAACCGTAATCACGGGAGCGACCTTAGTGCTCACGTTGGATGCCAGATGATTTGTGCCGGTGTTGGACGCGATCGTGCCTGTGCAACCAAGTTCAGCACCACGCGACTGCGACTCAACCACTGAGAAGGTTCCTCCTGCCCAGTAGTTCGCCGGAACTCCATCGTTCCGATCGGGCACCGTGAACGTGTTCGTCGTTCCGGCTGAGGTTAGAGTCCAAATCTGCTGGTTCTGCAAAGGCTCGAACCCGGGATTACCGGAACCGATCAGGTTTTTCAGTATCTGCCCATTCCCCTGGGAATCAATGTTTCCGATATTCATGCCAATGCGATTCAGCTTGTTCTGAATGACGCTCTTATCATTGAGAGACAACGTCTGGCCTGATGCGGAAACAGAAAAGATAGCCATCATGAGGACGGAAAGCATCCCTGTGGCCTGAACTAAGAATCTCTTCATCGAACTTTCTCCTAAATCGATAAGCGCTTGCACGCGGAATACGGAAATGAATCCGGGGTTCACTTGCACAAATAAGGGAGCAGACACACTTACAGTTCTCCTCACCAAGGACGGGTCTCATAAGGACCTTTGAGTCCCTGGAAGGAGGTTCCCTTAGTCAAAAACATGAAAAGGCAACGGCATTCCTAAGCGGATTCAGAGATCCAGAACGGTTAGTCAGCGTGGCGATTCATTACTGCTCTCGGAAGAGTTCGCCTAGCTTGTTCTCACCTACTGGATCGGCAACGTGCAGCGAAAGTAGAACGTGGACTACAACTTTTGGTTCTGAAGTGAGCATACCAAAGTAACCATCAATTTGAGTACCAAAGTGTGTAAATTTTGGTTACTTTCATTCCTGTCTGTTGCAGGTCGCTTAGTTCTGGCATTCGGACTCGGCACCCAACTATCTGAATTTCCAATCACATCCAGGATGTTGAGTGAGAGAAACAGCGGAATTAGGGAGGGCTTTGAGAGGTTACTTTTACGCGGAGCTAAGTGCGGCACCGATGAGATGTTGAGGTCGGGCCTCCGAATTGCGGTTACCTGGCAGCGCGGAGGCTGTAATTGGAAATCCTTAAACCTTAGAGTGCGTCCTCGTTTTTTGCACAAAAGAAGCCTAGGTTCATAGTGGGGGGCTTCCGGATTTGGCAAGACCACGTTCACCTCATCTATCCCATAAATGGTCATAGGGTCTCGATGAAGCTTACTGGTGTGTTGCTGAAACTGCACTACTTCCTCCTTTGTGACACCTTTGCAATGATGCTTGCCGCTTCACACTCGCCGTTACCGCGAACGACGCAAAGTTCAACCAGTCCGAGGAACTTAGACTCAATCGAATACAGTCAAAAATCTGCGTGGACCACCGCCGCCAATTATGAGTGACCCGTAGCGCTGACGACATACACGCGGCTAGGGGGCACGCAGAATTGTCTGATCTCTCTCTTCGATAGAGGCCATCGCCAAAGTCAAACCTTGGCGTCGGTGCTCTACCAAATAGATAGCCTTCGAATTACGCAAATTGTGGAAACGGCATTGTTACAAGGCAGGAAATAGCGTATTTCAAGATGTACATGCTGGACTAAACCATCCAGACAAAATTCAACTACAACCCAATCGATCCCGTGTCTGTAGCCATAAAGCCCAGATCACAAAGCAACCGAAGGCAAAAAGTAATTCACCGCCAGAACAACTCCTGGGGAGGAGATCGCTTCTGTACTGAGGTGCTATTTGTTCTAATCAGATCACATTGCCCTCGCAAATGCAACAACTCAAAGAGCCGTAATTGTGAGATTCCTCGGACCCGCGAAGCGACTCTTCGCGGCCTCGCCTTTTTCCTGACAGGGCCAACGTTAAGCGAATGTTTATTTGGGGGAACCTCAGTCTCTGCCGAGGATTCATTGGCATCCACCTTTGCGAACCCCAGGGATTCCGCGAGATCCTCAACTCTGATGAATGATCAGAGTTGTCCAGATGAATCAACGGTCACCATCCATTGTTGTTGCTCGTATAGTCCGGTACAAATTGAGTCATGTATATGTCGAGGATCACCTTATGGCCAGGAAATCTCGATATGCGTGGAGCTAAGCGATGCTCGAGCCTTGGATGCCTTTGCCTTAAAAGATAACTGCTATCATCTGTGTGAGCTCTGTCAACCTAGGCCTTATTCTCCCCTCACAGGGCCCTCATGTCGGAATCGTTATGAACGAGAGGAGGATGGCGGAGGAGTTTCCGTCGAAATCTTATGCCTCTAATCCCGCTAGCCGTCCTTATAGGTTGGATACCCGTTGGCATCTATCTGTTTCGGCGTTATCCGGTTCGCATTGCGATACTCGCGAATTTTCTCGGCGGGTGGGCGCTTTTGCCAGGGGCAAATTACAAGCCCACGACGGACGAGTTTCCGTACTGGATTCTTGGTGTTTGTCTCCCGACGGACTATTTCCTGACTAAGGCGACGGTTACGGGACTAGCGGCTTTTGGAGGAATGCTCCTTTTTTACTCCGCGGATTTGAAGAGAATTCGATTTGATATTTGCGACATCCCCATGGCTGTATGGTGTTGTGTACCGCTGATCTCGGCCATCACGCATTGGAATACTCTTGGCGAGGGAGTTTTTGGCGCCGTCTACCAGGCCATCTCCTGGGGCGTGCCATGGATACTCGGTCGCACTTACTTTTCCGATCACGATTCGCTGCTACTTGCCGCTAAAGCCTACGTGATCGCGGGAGTAGCTTATGTGCCGATCTGTCTTCTGGAGATATGCGTGGGACCTCAGTTGTATGCCCTTCTCTACGGATATCAGCCATATCGCTGGATAGGCGCAGAGCGTTATCTCGGCTATCGTCCCATCGGTTTCCTGGAAGACGGTAACCAATTGGGCATCTGGATGGCAGCAGCCACCCTTATTGCCATTTCTCTTTTTGCGCGCAGGCGCTTGCGTCCTATTATTTATGGCTTGTCTCCGCGATGGATTGCAGTCGGGTTGGCCGTTACTACTCTGCTTTGCCAATCGGTCGGCAGCATTCTCCTTTTGCTGATCCTGACTCCGTTAACGTTGTTCAGACAGCGATCTGTCCTTCGCGTATCGGTTGCCATCCTATTCCTTTGCATTGTCCTTTTTGCCGCATTTCGGATGACTAATCTGGTATCTTTGCGCGCGTTAGCGCAACGAAATGGCACGGTTCATTCCATCGCGAACGGCTTGGCATCGATTGGACGGCAGTCTTTCGCATGGCGGATAGCACGTGATGAGGGCCATATTGCAATGGCGCTACGCCACCCGCTTTTCGGTTCAGGACAATGGGACTGGTGGCAAGGCGGAGACTCGCGACCCTGGAGTCTTTGGTTACTTGTTTTTGGCATGTATGGATTGGTGGGATTGATTGCATTCGGTTCGATCCTGTTTCTGCCAGTCATTCGCTCGGTCTGGTTGCCCGTCGATGGCGACTATCGGGACGGTTCAGATCTTCGCTGGGCCCTGGTTGCGGTCATCTTGATGGTCGCGCTCGACAACTTGCTCAATGGAGCGATGATTCTTCCATATCTTCTCGCGATGGGCGGTATGGCATCTCGCAAGGCAGGCAATGTGTTGCTGCCGAGGAGTAGCAGACGTACCTCGGGCTACACGCAACGGTTTTGATGAACACGGTCTGGAACCTCGACTGCCGAATTCGGTTATCTAATCTCACCTCGTATACTGAAGCCAGGTTGCCAAAATCTTCCCAAATTCAACTTGCCGTCGAAGGCAGGCAAGGGCTGCGCATCGGTTACCTCTTAAGCAGGTATCCGGCGGTTTCGCACACCTTTTTCTTGAAAGAGGTGCTTGGTTTACGGGAGCGTGGGATGACTATCGAAGTGGCTTCCATCAACCTACCAGATCGCCCCAAGAAAGATCTGCCTCCAGTTGAGGCCGCGGAGGCAGAGCACACCTATTACGTCAAATCCGGAGGTCTCGCAGCGGTTGCGTCTCAGCTCCTTGCGATAGCGTTCTCCCGTCCTGACGTTGTCTTTCGAGGGCTGCTTGCCGCGCTCCGTCTCGGCGATTGGGATCTTAAGAGTCGCGCCTTCGTAATGTTCTATCTCGCCGAGGCGTTGCTGGTGGGTCGCTGGATGCGTACTCGATCACTTTCTCATCTGCATGTCCATTTCGGCGGACCGGTGGCAACCGTGGGCATGCTCACGGCCCTGGCATGGAAGATTCCATGGTCGCTCACTCTGCACGGTCCTGACGAGTTTTTCGATCAGGAGGCCTTCTACCTGCGGCGGAAGATTGAGTCGGCCAGCTTCGTGATTTGCATCAGCGACTTTTGTCGCAGCCAGGTCCTGCGCATAGCTCCCGGACTGGACAAGAGCCGCGTGGAAGTGATCCGGTTGGGCGTCGATTGTCTTGCGCTTCGCCCGCAGGAGCTTGATCTCCCGGATGCGGCTAACCGGCAGAGTCCTTTGCGCATCGTCTGCACTGGGCGTTTGGTTGCAGCGAAAGGTCATCGCATCCTGCTGGAAGCTTTGGCCCTCCTTTCTGCCGAAGGCGTCCGCTATTCCTGTACGTTAATTGGAGATGGGCCGGAGCGCGGCTCTCTGCAGGCTCTGTCTACTCGGCTGCGATTGGACAAGTCTGTGCGATTTCTGGGTGCGATGGCTCATCAACCAACGCTTTCCGAGGTTTCACAAGCCGAGGTTTTCGTACTGGCCAGCTTCGCCGAGGGGTTGCCGGTGGCCTTGATGGAAGCGATGGCATTGGGACTGCCATGCATTAGCACAACGATTGCGGCGATACCCGAATTAATTGAAAACAAGGGAAACGGGTTACTGGTTCCTCCGGCTAGCCCCGAAACTCTGTTCAGTGCTTTGCAAATACTCGCGAATGACGCCGCTCTTCGACATCAACTTGCTCAAAAGGCCAGAGAGACAGTCGAGTCCCAGTATAATCTTGCAAGAAACCTCGATTCTCTGGCCCAGATGTGGTCGCGAAAATTAATCTGACCAATACGGGACGATTCTGTCTGGGTCTTTTTGCTACTTTGTTTTCTTGTAATATGCTTCGATACACACTTAGAGGACTGTAGCGTAATTCCGGGCTGGCACTTGGGGGTAATATTTGGGCGCCGGAATTCCACTTAGGAGTGATTTCCGGCGCATTTGGAGTTCTGCGATGGTGGATGGAGGAGCCGTTTTCGTTCCGCTCGCTCAGACTTGCCTCTTGTAGTTGGCGCAAGATAGTTTCCGTGAGACGATTTGAGGCAGCAAGAGCAAATATCATGCGCGGAAGCCGAAATTTACGAAAGAAGCTGGTATGCCTCCGAAAGTGACGAAATCTGCTTTGGCAGCGCCATTGGTTTTTGGCCGCAAGCTCTTAGTCGATGTTGTCGAGGGCTGGGAGCGCGTGAGTGCTTTTGCTGTGTTGCAGGCCAAGCTAGTGGTTCCGCTGCCAGCAAGCACAGTCGTTCTTGGGAGGCCAAGTGTCTATGGCACAGGACGCATCCGTTGCGGTGAAGGGCTACTGCTCTATCCTCATCAATATCTTGAAACTGAAGGAGAGGGTGAGATAGTCCTGGGCGACAGGGTGGTTCTATCCAGCGGCGTTCATCTGGTGGCTTACGCAGGGATTTTCATTGGAGAGGGAAGCATGATCGGCGAGTACACGAGCATTCGCGATGCCAATCACACCCGCGAGGAGGGCCGAACCCTCCGTGACTCGGCTCATCAGGCGAAGCCGATCGTCATCGGCAAAGAAGTCTGGATTGGCCGCGGAGTGGTCGTCCTCGGCGGCGTCACGATCGGGGATGGCGCAACCGTCGGGGCTAATGCTGTGGTTACCAAGGATGTTGCCGCCGGAACGACGGTGGCTGGCGTGCCCGCCGTCCCTATTCAGCGAGATTCTCAAACCGTGGAGATGCAGCCATGACGGGGGCCAACTCTTCCTTCCGGCCATTGCCTGTTTTGCCTGATCTCTCGGTCGTCATTATCGGCCGCAATGAAGGGGAACGTCTGGAGCGCTGCATTCTGAGTTCCCAGGCCATTCAGGGTTGGCAACCAACCGAGATACTGTACGTGGATTCCGGATCCACAGACGGCAGCCTCGATCTCGCCGCACGCCTTGGGGCTACCGTATTGCCATTATCTCCGGGAACATTCACCGCCGCTCGCGCGCGCAATCTCGGTTGGCGCCACGCAACCGGGGAGCTGATCCTTTTTCTGGATGGCGACACGATACTCAACTCGGATTTCCCGCTCGCCGCGCTCGCCGAGCTGCGGAAGAATCCAACCAACGCAGCCGCTTGGGGCCATCGCCGCGAAATCTGTCCGTGCATCTCCATTTATGTCCGCGTGCTGGATCTCGATTGGGTTTTTGCTCCCGGTGAAACCCCTTACTGCGGCGGTGATGTGCTCATGCGTCGTGCAGCTTTGGAGTCGGTGGATGGTTTCGATGAGACACTCATCGCCGGCGAAGAGCCGGAGATGTGTCGTCGCATGCGCACCCTTGGCTGGCACATCCAGCACATCGATCATCCGATGACTTTGCACGACCTTGCCATTACCCGTTTTTCCCAATATTGGCGTCGTTCCCTGCGAGCCGGTTATGCTTTTGCAGCGGTTTCAGCCCGTTTTCGCGATACTTCTGACCCAATGTGGTCAGAGGATGCGCGGCGTAACCGCCTGCGGGGTCTCTTCTGGCTCCTGAGTCCGGTTCTGGCTCTAACGGCCTCGGTTGCCCTCCTGTCGCTTTTGCCGATTGCGATTTGGTTTCTACTTCTGTTCGCTGTAGCAGCCCGGACCGCGCGGCAGTCCCGTTGGAAGTCAGCTCCCTGGAGCACTCTGCTGTTGTATGGCTTTCACTCACATCTGCAGCAAATCCCAATTCTCCTTGGACAACTGCAATTCCTGTCCAATCGCAATAAGGCTCTGATCGAATACAAAGATGTGCCGTCGCTGCCGGAAGCGCCAACCCCGGAAAAACTCGAGATACGCCAGCCATGAGCGCTGAAAAGCCGCCTCAAGACAAGAGCATCCTCACGCTTTCCACTCGCGAAGTCTACCGCAATCCGTGGCTGTCCGTGCGGGAAGATCAGATCCTGCGTTCCAACGGCAAGCAAGGTATTTACAGCGTTGTCGACAAGGACGACTGCGCGCTTATCATTCCTCTGGATCTTGAAAAGGAGGAAGGGCGGGTATGGCTCGTCGAGCAATTCCGCTACACGATCCAGAAGCGATGTCTGGAATTGCCGCAGGGCGGCTGGGAGATGGGCGGAGTCGATCCTGAGGAGCTTGCCAGGGGTGAACTCAAAGAGGAACTTGGGCTCCACGCAGCCCAGATGGTCTATCTGGGAGCAATGTGGATCGCCTACGGTTACTCGAATCAGAAGCAGCATGTCTTTCTGGCCACCGGGCTCACCGTCACCGAGAAAGATCCGGATCCTGAAGAGCACGATCTGGTTGCCCATTCCGTCTCTATCGCCGAGTTTGAGAAGATGATGCTCGACGGCACAATCCAAGATTGTTGCACCCTTTCCGCCTGGGGACTTTATCAGATGTGGAGGCGAAATCCTCAATGAGGGTTACTCGACCTTGGCACCTGGAGGATCAATCATGACCGCTGCTTATTCCGACGCCTTCGTATTCTTTGGCGCAACCGGCGACCTTGCCTACAAACAAATTTTTCCCGCGCTCCACGGGTTGATCCGCGACGAAGGCTTCAATCTTCCGATCATCGGCGTGGCTAAAGCTGGCTGGAACCTGGATCAGCTCAAAGCTCGCGCCAAAGATAGCCTCGCGCATCACGGCTGTGTCGATCCCGCGGTCTGCGACAAGATCCTGGATCTGCTGCAGTACGTGGATGGCGACTACAACGATCCCAACACCTTTGCGCAGCTTCGTGCGGAGTTGGGCCAGGCGCAGAGACCGTTGCACTATCTCGCTATTCCCCCAAGCCTCTTCGGAGCTGTAGCGGAGAATCTCGCCAAGTCAGGCTGTGCCGAGAATGCTCGAGTCGTCGTCGAAAAGCCTTTTGGGCGAGACGTGAAATCCGCGAAAGAGCTTGGCCGGATGCTCCAGCAGTATTTTCCCGAAGAGAACATTTTTCGTATCGATCACTATCTGGGCAAAGAACCAGTGCAGAACATCCTATACACGCGTTTTGCCAACCCGATGTTCGAGCCAATCTGGAATCGCGATCACGTTCGCAGCATTCAGATCACGATGGCTGAAAACTTCGGAGTTCAGGATAGAGGCCATTTCTACGATGAGGTAGGCGCGCTTCTGGATGTTGTTCAGAATCACATGCTGCAGGTGGTCGCAAACCTCACAATGGACCCTCCAACCGGAGAAGACAACGACGCGGCGCGGGATCGGAAGGGCGAATTGATGCGGGCCATTCGACCGCTAAAAGCCGAGGACGTCGTACGAGGTCAATACGAGGGCTATCGCAAGGTTCATGGCGTCGCTCCCGGGTCGACCGTCGAGACCTTTGTCGCGATCAGGCTAGAGATCGACAGTTGGCGTTGGGCCGGAGTTCCAATCTTCATTCGTGCCGGCAAAATGCTTCCTGTTACCTGCACGGAAGCCCTGGTCGAATTCAAACGGCCTCCCAAGGAGACCTTTGGAGAGCATGTGCCGAATACGTCGGCGCACATGAGAATCCGCGTCAGTCCGGACATGTCGATCGGGCTAGGAGTCCGCGTCAAGACCCCAGGGGAACGCATGGTGGGCCGGGATGTCGAGCTGGAATTGCGCCGGCAGGCGGCAGATGACATGCCCCCGTATCAACGGCTCCTGGGAGATGCCAGCCGGGGAAACACGGAACTGTTCTCGCGCCAGGATCTTGTCGAGGCGCAATGGCGCATCGTGGAACCGGTTCTCGGAAACGTCGCTCCGTACTATTCCTACGCGCCGGGCACTTGGGGCCCCGAAGAGGCGCATCAACTGATAGCGAACGATGGCGGGTGGCTTGATCCGACCGTAACGGAGTGAAGCCATAGACGTTGGCTGGCCACCGATGCCTGAATTTCAAGGCATCGGTTCCAGGAGTTTTGATTCGTTCGACAGGCGAGCCGTGAGAGCTTTCTCCGAGCTACGAATTATTTCGTTGACATCTACGAATCTCCTCGTATATTGTCTGGCTCATGGTGAAGAAGCGAGATATACAGAGGCCGACCGAAGGGGAACTGGAGTTGCTGGCGCTCCTCTGGGAGCGCGGCTCGGGCACCGTCCGGGAGCTTTATGAGGCAGTGAATCTCAAGCGGGATGTCGTCTACACAGGGGTGCTGAAACTCTTGCAAATCATGGCCGACAAAGGGCTGGTGGAACGCGACGAGCGCGAGCGTGCACATGTTTATCGCGCGGCGGTTTCGCAGGCTGACACCGAGGTCAGATTTCTGCGGGAGTTGAGCGAGCGGTTCTTCTCAGGCAGCGCAGCGCAACTGGCTTTGCGAGCCCTTGAGATGGAAAAGTCGAGCGATACCGAGTTAGAGGCGATCCGTGAGTTGATTCGGAAGAAGGAAGCCTCGCGCAACAATTAAATATCAGGGATGCAGGGAGATCGACAATGAGCGGATTAGCGGTCAACTGGCTGACTTACGACGAATCATTGGCATTGGGATGGACGCTGCTGCACTTCTGTTGGCAAGGGGCAATCGTAGCGCTGATGTTTGCCTGCGCTGATCGGATGACCTTGCGCGCATCCTCTGGAATCCGGTACGCGCTGGCGCTCGGGGCTCTTGCACTGATGCCCGCGACTGTAATGACGACCTTTGCCATCGAGATGCGAGATATGGCGCCATCAAGGGCCGTTGAGAATGGCGGACAGGCGATGCAGGTAACATTCATGCCTCCTTTGCAGCCGTCGATTAACCATTCATCTCCCGTGACGCTGGTTGACGGAGCGCAGAGTCCGGAGGGTTGGCTGGCATCCCATACTCGGTTGCTTCTCCCATGGATACCGTGGATCGACGGGATCTGGATGCTTGGCATCCTGCTGCTTGCTGTTCGGGCGGCTGGCGGCTGGTGGCACTTGGAGAAGTTGCGAAGAACCGCTTGTGGTGTCGTTCCTGACGATGTTAAAGCGAGCCTTTTGCACGTATGCAAGCGGGTAAATGTAGGCAGCGAGATTATTCTGCGTGTATCTGATCGAGTGATCTCGCCAATGGTCATGGGGGTTTGGCAGTCGACAGTCATCCTGCCTGTCAGCGCCATTCTGCACTTGAGCCGAGAAGAACTCGAGGCTGTGCTGGCTCATGAATTGGGCCACATACGCCGCTGGGACTATGCTTGCAATCTGTTGCAGACCGCGTTGGAAACCTTGCTCTTCTTTCATCCGGCAGTGTGGTGGATCAGCGGCATCGTTCGCGACCGGCGAGAGGTTTGTTGTGATGAGATCGCGGTGAAAAGCTGTTCCGATCCGGTTGTCTACGCTCAAACTCTGTTGCGATTGGAAGAGGAAAAAGCCAGGGGACTGGAACTCGCCGTTGCGTTTAAGGGCCGCGGAGGAGTACTGCTGGGACGCATTGAGAAAGTATTGGGAGGGGTTGAACCGATGGAGCATCGAATAACTGGTGGCGTGCGATTGGCGGCAGTTTCCGTGGTTATGTTTGGACTGCTGTTTGGACCGAAGATTAGGGAAGCTATCGCAGCTTCGCAGCCGACGCCCGATCGGATTGTGGCGATCAAGCCAGCCGCGTCGTCAATCATCGTTGATCCAAATTTTGATCCAACAATGCAACAAGGCGCCTCCGCGGATAAATTCCAGACGCGCCGGGCGGTCATGCAGGTTGGAGGACAGGCATCAAAGCCGGCGGGTGTTCAGAAGGCCGTTGAGGTTTCGTCGCTGAGGGCCGGTGGGGGGCGTTCTTCCGAGTTGACTATGATGCAGGCCGAAGCGAAGACCGAGACCCGGTCCGAGTCGAAAGGGATCTCCTATATTGACGGGATGCGCGACGCTGGGTATCCGCTGGATCTGAACAACGATCTGAACACACTGATTTCGCTGAAGTCGCTGGGTGTGACGCCGGAATATGCCAAGGCGATGGGCGCACTTGGATTTGGCAAGCCATCGGTGCATGAGTTGCTCTCGCTCAAGGCGCTGGGCGTGACGCCGGAATATGTCGCGGAACTGAAACAGAGCGGTCTGGGTGCAAAGGACTTTCATGAGGTTACGACAGAAAAGGCGCTCGGGATTACTCCGGAATACGCCGCTGCAATGAAGAAGACCGACTTTGGCGATCTGAATCTCCGAGACCTCATCTCGCTGAAGGCGCAGGGTGTAACTCCGGAGTATGTCGGTTGGCTAAAGCAGCAGTTTCCCAAAATTACGATGGATGAGTTGCGCCGCGCGGCAGTCTTTCACCTTGACGACAAATTTCTGGCACAGGCAAAGAGTCACGGGTTTGACGGCAAAGATCTCGACAAGCTGTTGCGTCTGAAGATGTCCGGTTTGCTGGATGAAGAGTAAGCACATCAATTGAAATTGAACTGCAATTTCTGTGATTCGTCGGAGGTTATTATGCGTTGCGTTGCTCTAGGAATCTGTTTGCTGATCGTGACGGCAGTGGCGCAGGCCGAGACTCCGGAGAATTGCTCAATCACGAACGGACGATGGGATGGAAAGTTGGAGTTCAGCTGGGATCGTGGTGATTGCGCCGGGCGTGACCATTGCCATGAAGGCAATTCCGACATGCCATGGAATAAATGGACCGGCATCGCTCCCGAGGATCTGCAGCGCGAGGGTGCAACATTGGACGCGCGCATGAAAGCCGAGGCGGGTGAGATGCGTTGCGTTGGTAAGGTGCATGATGGCGCACTGCAAGGGAGTTACTCCTTCACTCCGAACGCTGATTTTACGAAGCGGATGGAAGCGATGGGCTTTGATGACCTGACGTCGGATCGGCTGCAGGGATATGCTCTGGTGGATGTGACGACCGAGTGGGTAAAAGGCATGAAGGACGCGAGAGTGTCCGATATGACCGCCGAAAACCTGATGGGTCTGCGCGCTTTGAAAGTCGACGCCGACTATGTGCGGGCGATGGCTGATTTGGGTTATCCGGAGCTAGCTGCCGGGAAACTCACGGGCATGAAGGCTGTCGGTGTAACTCCAGAGAAGGTTCGGGCCGTGCGGGCCATGGGGTTTTCACCGACTCAAGAAGAGCTGATTCAAATGAGCGTATTCAAGATAGACGCTCCCTTCGTCGAGCGCATGAAGGCGCGCGGATTTAAGAATCTGACAATTGCGCGGTTGGTTCAGATCAAAGTTTTCAAGCTCGATGAATAATTGCCAGGCTGTCACGTCTCACGATTCTCGAGAACGCAATTCCAGATGCGTTGACGGCGCATAAGAACGCCAATCCTTACACGCGTCCGATCACGAGCAGTCGATGGACCGGCTACTTCACTCCAGCGGAAGCTGGTAAGTTTGCGATCCTTGCACAGACAGCAAGTAAGCGGCGTCTCGTCGACAACCTAGTCGTAATCGCAGGCTCTGTCGTTCCAAATTAAATCATCAATCAAACCTTTCTTTAGCGAGCGAGGCCTGATGCTTTCGTCGAGCCGTGCCAGTTAAGGTTGGAGGAGTGTCCAAGGAATCCGACAGCCGGATTTGGACTTTCCGAAAAAACGCTTCCGAATCGGAACAAAATACGTCGATCCTTCGTTAGTATTGCAATCACGCGCAGTTTCCCTCTCGTAACGAGACAATCCCTGCATAAGGAGAAACTCCTTGTCTCTTGAAATTCGCGGAATATCCAAGCGCTATCCTAACGGCGTTCAGGCGCTCAACAACCTGAGCTTGAGCATTGGCAACAACATGTTCGGATTGCTAGGCCCGAATGGGGCAGGGAAGTCGACGTTGATGCGCACCATCGCCACGCTGCAGGATCCGGATTCCGGCCAGATTCTGCTCAATGGGATGGATGTCGTGGCCAACAAGGACGCTGTCCGCCGTCAGCTAGGCTATCTTCCTCAGGAATTTGGGGTATATCCGCGTATCTCGGCGCTGGATATGTTGCACCATCTAGCGGTGATGAAAGGCATCAGCAAATCGAGCGAGCGGAAAGAAATTGTTGACGCGCTGCTTCGCCAGACCAATCTATGGGACGTGCGCAAGAAGGCACTGAGCACCTATTCCGGTGGGATGAAACAGCGGTTTGGCATTGCGCAGGCATTGCTGGCTAATCCCAAGTTGATTATCGTGGATGAACCAACTGCCGGGCTCGATCCGGCGGAGCGTAATCGCTTCCTCAATCTACTGAGTTCGCTGGCGCGCGACGTGATCGTGATTCTTTCCACCCACATCGTCGACGATGTGCGCGAACTCTGCCCACGCATGGCAATTATCAGCAATGGCGAAGTCGTGCTGGAGGGGGTTCCCGAAGAAGCGCTCGAACGCCTGCAAAACTCGATCTGGAGCATCGTAGTCAAGACCGAGGAAGAGTTTGCTGCCGTTTCCGCCCAATTCAATGTGGTTTCGACTAAGCTTCTTGGCGGTGCGCACGAATTGCGCATTTATTCGGAAAGCGCGCCAGGAGATGGCTTCCGCCAGGTAGATCCTGAGCTTGAGGACGTGTATTTCCTCACCCTGAACACCCCGCGCGTGCAATAAGTCGATTGGCAGGAGAACAGGCTTATGTTTCTGGAGTTTTTCCTATTTGAACTCAAGCTGAGGTTCAAGAGCATCTCCACTTATTGCTATATGGCGCTGTGGATTCTGCTCACCTTTCTTTGCGTTGCAGCCACCGACTTTAGTCCACTCGGCGCGGGCAAGATATTGCTCAATGGCCCTTACGCGACTCAGCTCTATGATTTCCAGTTCTGCTTCTTCGGCGCCATTGTCATTGCGGCCATCTTCGGCACATCGATCCTGCGGGATTTCCAGCGAGATACATATCAAATAATTTTTACCAAGCCAATCTCCAAATTTGCCTACCTGGGCGGACGTTGGGCCGGGTCGATGGCGGCTACCACCTTTGTTTTTCTGGGTCTTCCGCTCGGAGAGATTCTGGGCGGCTTCGCGCCGTGGGCGGACCATACCCGCATCGCGCCTGTGGACCTGGCCATGCTGGCATATCACTACGCTGTGATCGTGGTCCCCGAAATTTTCTTTCTAGGGACTCTTTTCTTCCTGGTCGCTGCACTGACTCGGCGTGTGATCGTGGTTTACCTGCAAGGAGCGGCTCTTTACGCGATTTACTTTATCGGCCTGATCGCGGTTCAGCAGACTCGAAGCCTGAACCCGTTCTGGCCTGCCGTGTTCGACCCCATTGGCCTGCTATTGGCAGGCAGCGTGACCCGCTATTGGACCGTTGTAGAGAGGAATACTCTGTGGATCCCCATCAAGGATATGTTTCTATGGAATAGGGGGGTCTGGGGCTCCGCAGGTCTGCTCGCGCTGGCGGCCGTGTTTCAGCTCTTCCCCATGTCTGCGGAGGCTTTGACCGCACGCAAGAGCCGCAAACAAAAGAAGGAGCTGCAAGAGTCCACCGCTCCGCCTGCGCCGAGGTTCCACAATCTGCTGCCCAGGGTATCAACCAACTTCGATTTCAGCACGCGCCTTCGGCAATTCGCATCCCTTACTCGAATACATTTTCGCAATATCTTTCGCGAGATACCCTTCTGGGCTATCACGCTGGTGATGATCGTCATCTGCATGGTCAATGGCCACTTCGCAGGAAATCGCTCGGATGCGGATGTCTGGCCGGTCACCTACTACATGCTGGAAGCGGTTGAGGGCGGTGGAATTCTCTTCTTCCTTATCATCGCCACCATGTACGCCGGGGAGCTTGTCTGGCGCGAACGCGACACACGTTTCGAGCAAATCCATGACGCGCTACCGTATCCAAGCTGGATCGATACGTTGGGCAAGCTCGCTGCGCTCGGTGCGGCCGAGTTGTTTTTGCTCGCAGTTGTCATGTTTTGCGGCGTGCTCTCGCAGACCATTGCCGGTTACTACAACTATGAGTTCCTGCAGTACTTCAAAGAACTATATCTAGTCACTTTTCCGCAGGTGGTGATCTTCGCGCTGCTTGCCTTTTTCCTTCAGACAGTTGTCAGTAACAAGTTCATCGCCCACGGAATTGTCATCGGCATCTTCCTGATTCCGCCGATCTTCGAACGAATCGGCTTCCCGGACAGGCTCTACCTCTTCGATGACATCGTTTTTTATCAATACTCGGATATGAACGGCTATGGTCACTTTGTCCAGCCCATTCTCTGGTCTACGGTGTATCGGATGGCTTGGGCTGTTCTATTCGGAGTCATCGCCAGCCTGCTTGCGCGGAGAGGCGCGGAGACCGACCTCGGTTCACGTCTTCGAACTGCGAAGCGGTCGCTGCCGGCTTACGCGGTGCTGCTGATTGTGCCCATCCTCGCGATCATCGGCAGCGGCGGTTGGTACTACTACAATACCCATATTCTCAATCCGTTCCTGACCGACCAGGATGGGAGAAAGCTGCAAGCCGATTACGAAAAACTCTACAAGAAATATGAACGCGTGCCCATCCCGAAGGTGACGGCCGTCGATACACAGGTTGACATCTTTCCCGAGCAGCGGCGTTTTCATGCCACTGGTACTTACAACGCGCTGAACAAGAGCGGCAAACCAATCTCGGATATCTACATTACCAACGGTCAGCGATCGCTCAAGTCGATTATTTTCGATCGTCCTGCAACGATCACCTTGTCTGATGCAAAACGCGGCTTCTGGATCTACCATCTGGCTACGCCGCTAGCCCCCGGCGACCAGATCCAGGTCCGCTTCGTCTGCGCGTACGAAAACCCGGGCTTTCGCAACAACGGCGAAGAAGCACAGTTCGTTTACAACGGAACCTTCTTCGACGCCGGCTATTTTCCCTCTCTTGGCTACGACCAAAACCGAGAGCTAGACAACCCTGTGCGCCGGCGCGAAGAGGGCCTGGGTACACAGGAGGAGCTGCCCGACCGAGGCGACGCTTATGGCATGAACACCGATCTCTTCAGCCCGGATTCGGATTTCATCACCTACCACACGGTGGTCAGCACTTCGCCCTCGCAGATCGCCATCTCTCCGGGCTATCTCGCGCGGGAGTGGCAGCAGAACGGCCGACGCTATTTCGAATACAGCATGGGCTCGACGCGGATTCAGGACTTCGTCAGCTACATCTCCGGGAATTACGCCGTGAAGCGCGACACCTGGAACGACGTCAAGATCGAGGTCTATTACCTGCCGTCGCACACCTACGATCTGGACAAGATGATCGGTGCGTCCAAGGCGGGCCTCGATTACTACACGCGAAACTACGGGCCGTATCAGTTCGGACAGTACCGGATCATTGAATTTCCACGCTATCGTGGTTTTGCGCAGTCCTTTCCAAATACTGTTCCATTTTCGGAGGGCATAGGCTTCATCGGCCGCCTGCAGCGGCCTGAGGACATTGATTTTACGTGGTTCGTGACAGCGCATGAACTCGGGCATCAGTGGTGGGGTCATCAACTGGTCGGCGGATTTGAAAAGGGCTCCAACATGATGTCCGAGAGCCTTGCCGAATATTCCGCGCTACGCGTCATGGAGCACAGATACGGCGACGCGCACATGCGCCGCTTTCTCAAGCATGAATTGGATGGGTACCTGCGTGGCCGCGCGGGCGAGGTTCGCCATGAGCCGCCGTTGGTTCTTGTCCAAAACGAGCCGTATGTCTGGTACCAGAAGGGCTCGATGGCCTTCTACGCTCTGTCAGACGCCATTGGCGAGGATAAGCTCAACCTGGCCCTGAAGGAATTTCTGGATCAGTGGAAGATGAATGGCCCTCCCTATCCGGATACGCGCGCATTGGTCGAATCGCTGCGCAAGGAGACGCCGTCTGAGCTCCAGTACATGGTCACGGATCTCTTTGAGACCATTACGCTTTATGACAACAAGGCCGTTTCAGCCAAAGTGCAGGAGACACCGGATCACAAGTACAAAGTGACGCTCGTGGTGGACGCTAAGAAGTTGCGAGCCAACGGAGAGGGCGCTGAGACGCAGATCCCGATTCACGACCTGATCGAAGTGGGTGTCTTCAAGGGCAAAAAAGACTCCGAAGAGCCGTTGCACACAGAAAAGGTCTGGATTACCCAGCCGCGGACTAGGTATGAGTTCATCGTGAATGAAAAGCCGACGCGAGCGGCGATCGATCCTTACAGCAAGCTTGTCGACCGAAACCCGGAAGACAACTGGGCGGACGTTGAGTAGATTTCTCGGATTGCCGGGAACGAACGGCGTCCAAGGCGCCGGGCTTGGCGCTTCTGGATCGCAAGAATTTCGAGAAAATCGAACCGTTTTCCCGGAACTAATGGAGGAAATCCGGGTTCACGCTAGGCAACCGCTCTTCGCTTTCCGACCGCGTTTGCTCTGACGCCCGACGGAAAGGAGCACGACGAAGCGTTTTGGTATTAGACCGTCGCTAGCAAAAGCAAGTTGCGACGGTCGTTGGCGCGCCGGTTTCCTCGATTTGAGGTAACGCGTGCCACTGAGAGGGAAGATGGAATCCCAAGCACACCGGCGCTTAACGCGTTTTGCCAGCTCTTCTTGCCTGCCAAAGTATCCAATTGAGCCGATGATTGACCAGACTGATCAGATCGTTTGGAGCGAGCCGCCGGATCTACTTCTTCGTAATTCTTCTGGCAAACGCAGCAGATCTGAAAGCGTGAGGAAACAACCGCGACGCTACATCGCGCCTGTGTTGCTGCTCATTCTGTTTTCCTCGGGACAAGGTACACTACTCGCGCAACAGCCCATGCCGCCAGGACAGGGGTGGCCGCAGGATGATCCGTACGGGGCACAATACTCTCCCGATCAGCAACCAGGATATGGGCAGCCGCCGTACCCGCAGCAACAACCCTACGGACAGCAGCCGCCGGTTTACGCGCCTCCGCGGCAATACGGACAATCGCCTTCGTACCCTCCGCAATCCTACCCAGACATCGGTGGCCAATACCAGCAACCAGCCTATGGAGGGGGGCAGCCGCCGGCGCAGGCACTCAATACCGAGCAATTGGAACAACTTGTAGCACCCATTGCCCTTTATCCGGATACTCTCGTCGCGCAAGTGTTGGCTGCGGCCACCTATCCCGCGCAGGTGGTTGACGCCGATCATTGGAGACAGGCGCAGGGCTACGCATCCCCCGATCAGATTGCTGCCGGAGCAGATTCGCAGAACTGGGACCCGAGCCTGAAAGCTCTGACTGCCTTCCCACAGGTCCTGGCAGAGATGGATCAGAACCTTCGTTGGACCATCGCTCTGGGCAACGCCTATTACAACCAGCCGCAAGACGTATTGGACGTGGTGCAGGTGATGCGTCAGCGCGCGGAGGCGGCTGGGAACCTTCAGAGCACTCCCCAGGAAGGGGTGAACTACGACCAGGGCTATATTCAGTTAGCTCCGGTCAACCCGCAAGTGGTCTATGTTCCGGCATACGATCCGTGGACCGTCTACGGGCAGCCGATCCAACCCTATCGGGGATTTTCCCTTGGGGGTGCTCTCGGATCATTCTTCGGCTCATCGTTCGGCTCAGGCGCGATTCGCTACGGTTTGGGCATTGCTATGTCCGCCTTTAGCCACACCAGCTTTGGATGGCTTGGTTGGGGACTGGACTGGCTAACGCACTCGCTGCTTTTTCATAATTCAGCCTACTATTCGCACAGTAACACCGTTGCCGATTGGGGGCTGCCGCATGGAGGGCCCCGCGCCGCATTCAACCGAGGAGCGATGTCTGCGAGATCTTCGAACAACCTCTACCGGCCCCAGAATCCAGTCAACTCTGGCCGGCCCGGTGAATCCCCTCACGGATACCGCGGCTGGAATTCCAACAACCGGCCCAACGGATTAAGCTACGCCCGACCCGCAGACAGGTATGGGGAAAGGCTGCCGACACAGGGCAATTACCACGGCAACCCATCGCAAGGACCTGGCTACGCTCATCCGCCCATGATGGCCTATAACCGCGTCGAACCGCCAGCAAACAGGATACAGAATTACGACCGCCCGAACCCTGGGTTCGGCTACGGATCGGGCTTTCGCAGCGCGCCTGGAGGCGGCTATGGAGCCAGGCCGAACCCGGTCTACAATCCCCCGCAACAGGCATATCGCGCGCCTGCGTCTGACTTTCAACGGGGCAAGTTTAGCGATCGATCATCGGGCGGGTTTGGAGGCCGGGGATTTGACGGATATTCCGGAAAGCAGCCGAAATCGAGCGGTTTCCATGCCTTCGGCGGCGGACATGAACCAAAATATTCGAGCGGGGGAGGAAAATCAGGCCACGGTCATTCTGAAAAAGGAGGCCATTCCGGAGGCATCTTTGGTGGACATCACCGATAGGGAGCGAGCGATGTAGGCGATATCACCGGCTTCGTCATGGGATCTCGTTATCCTGATTACTCGACAACGAGAGTCTCATCGACGCTTTCAATTCGGGAAGCACTGAACGTATGCCCTTTGAGTGTCAGATAGAAGAGCAATTCGACTCGACTGGAAACGCCCAATTTCTCAAATGCCCTGAAGAGATAATTCTTTACGGTATGTTCACTTAGTCCCAACTCGCTGGCAATTATCTTATTTGTCTTGCCCTTTGCTGCGTATTGCACCACCTCTAATTCCCTCGCGGTAAGCGATGGTGAGGTGCCTGCCGTGAACGGATTAGGTGCAGGAATGCTCTTCAAAGCTTGGAGGAGCGAGTTTGTCTGCTCTCTTCCTGCCCAGATAAAGCCTTTCCTCACATGCTCAACACAATCGAGGAACTCAGCCATCGGCTGTTGCCGGGAAAACACACCGCGCGCCCCGGAACGAAACGCCTGAATGACCGATTCATTGGAGGTTTGGTTGAGAAGGATCACTGCATTGGCGTTGGGATAGGCCTGAGATAGAGTCTCTACCAATTCGAAAGCGTCCCCGGATTTCGAATTGACCTCTGCACCTATCACCACTAGGTCGACTTCAGACGACGATAGCGAATACAAGAGTTCGTCGGCTTGGATTGCGACAGCCTCGTAACCGCGCTCGCGGACAAGGGCGTTCGCCAAAAGGTCGCTGCTCATCGAGTCGCGATCAACAATCACTATCCGACACGCGGCTCCCGCTTCGCGCGCAAAAGCTACTAGCTTTTCTTCTTTCCGTGCGTCCGACGAGCGCCAGATACTCCCCGCCTTATTTGAGATCGTATGGTCCTGCGAATTTGAAGAGGGCTTATGCAAGTCAGAATTCTCCTTCTGCTCCAGCGAGCACAGTGACTTTGAGCAAGCAAGGCAACTGACCTGCCACGATAGTCGCAACTCTCAAGGGAGCAAAATTCAGCTTCTGCCAGTAAGCGGGGGACGTCACTGTAGCTGAATCAGACAATGATTAGCACCAATGCCTTATACTCGGCAGCTTGGATGCATGACGCAAAGCGAAGGAAGTACACTTCAACTCTACCGTGACTTTAAGATTTTGCAACCATTAATTTTCGGAAACGAGTACTTTCGTCTCTATTATCGCACGAGAAACCATCTCCTTCGTTGACCGCTTCCTTTTATCACCACAGCAGATCAATAGAGAAAGATGCCCGTAGCCTCAGGGTAAATCCTCTCATGCAATTATCAAACTTTCGGCGACTTGAGATACTGCTCGCTGCACCCTAGTATCAACTACACTATGAGGCCCGGTCCAATTCTCGAGCGCGTCGTTCAGCGCAGAGCTGCAATTCGGTACAAGCTGCAGCTGCCCGTAATCTTCCACTGGAGCGACGGGAAGGAACATACGGAGGGAGGGTTCACGAGCGACGTGGCGCTGGATGGGGCATTGATTCTGTGCACTAAATACCCGCCTGTCGGAACCGAGGTGCGAATCGAGATTCTCCTTCCTTCACCGGATATGAGCGGTGATGAACTTCGAATCGAATGTACCGGAATAGTTACACGTGTAATGGACCAACCTGGAACCAAGGGATTTGGAGTACAAGGCGTCTTTGACGACGATCATCTTACTGGCCATGTTCTCAAGTGATTGGAAGCTTCATGCAAGCGATGGCCGCTGTAATTTCGTTGAGCATTGGTTGTCGCGGTTTGACCCAAAGGTTGTAAATGGAATCATGCGGAAGTCGAGTCGACATTCATTGGGCTTAATGAAAGACTCGGGCAATACTAGGGAATTGATTCTCGCTACTTGAGCTATCAATGATTGGGGCATAGGTCCCATTGAAATCGGATGCCTATTTTGGGACCGAGAGGGCGAAGCTGTGCTAAGTGGCTTCAAACTCGATGGTAGTGCTTCAAGAAACTCTTCTTACTCGGGAGGAGATGTCATGCATTGCGATATCGACAATTGTCTGCCCGACTCCAAATGGTTCGCGGTGTGGACGCGCTCGCGGCAAGAGAAGGTCGCAGCATCGGTGCTCGATTCACTTGGTGTTCCTCATTTTCTGCCGCTCAAATCTGAGCTCCGTCAATGGAGCGACCGCAAGCGGAATGTTTCCGTCCCGCTTTTCAGCGGCTATTTGTTTGTGCGCATGAACAAGTTCCACGACAACCGTTTGCAAATTCTGAAAACCCCTGGAATTGTTGGCTTCGTAGGAAATCACACCGGACCGCTTCCGATTCCCGACCAGCAGATCGACGATATTCGTATGGTGCTCGCTCAGGGAGTGGAATACTCTGTTCTTCCGTATCTGGAGGAGGGAGACCTCGTACGGGTCGTCAGAGGAGCGCTCACTGGCGTGGAAGGTAGACTGATCCGCACCAATTCAGTATCGCGATTGATGATCTCAATTGAAATGATTCACAAGTCGCTTGCCGTAAGTGTTTCAAGGCAAGATGTTGAGCCGGTAAGCATGCGCGCCGCTTAAGAAAGAAATCCGTTGGGCTCATGAGCCTCAACAAGTCTGGACGAAGCAAGGAGTAATTTATGGTCAGGACCAAGGCACTCAGTCGGACGTTGATCTATGCGTCGTTTCTAACATGCATGCTCATTGTCTCGGGGCGGCATCAGGCGGCGGGACAAGCCCCACAAGGCTCCGGCCCAACACTCGAAGAGCGACACCCGCGCTATGCTTTGCAGCGAGAGGACGTCCTTCTGCTCACATTCCCATTGACGCCGGAACTCAATCAGACAGTAACCGTCCAACCTGATGGCTATATCAATTTGCAGAACGCCGGAAGTGTCTACGCTCAAGGTCTGACTGCTCCCGAACTCGCTCTTGCGGTCAAGAAAGCCTACACGGGTATCCTTCATGAGCCGGTGGTAGATGTTGATATCCAGGACTTTCAAAAGCCCTTCTTTACCGTTTCAGGTCAGGTGGGCAAGCCCGGACAATACGAGTTACGCTCCGATATCACGGTTGCGGAGGCCATCGCAGTAGCGGGTGGCATGACGATGCAAACCGCCAAGACTCAGGTGTTCCTCTTCCACCGAACCTCCACAAACTGGGTTGAAGTGAAGAAGGTCAATCTGAGCGATATTCTTCGCGGTAAACACGTCAACGAAGACGCAATGATCCAGCCTGGCGACATGGTTTACGTGCCGGAAAAGTTTATTTCCAGCTTCCGAAAGTATGTTCCTTACACCCTGACAGCCGTCGGTGGTTCGTACCTCACTCCGTAGCGATTTAGAGCATCGCTTGTTAGCCAGACGATGTACTGCCAGTTCAACTCATGATTGAAAAGAGGTTAAAAGATGCCTAAGACGAATGCAGGAAAATCAATCAACGAAGGGGCCGAGGACTTCTCGCTTCGAGAACTGGCAGCGCCATTGTTTCGTCGAAAGAGGCTACTCCTTATAACGCTCCTCGTGGTTTTTGTTGGAATTACCCCGATTGGACTTCTTCTGTTCTATAAGTTCCGATCCCAGATGGCGATCTTTGTCAACCGCGAACGGATCGACTCTCTTGTCACTGCGGGGGCGTCGAATCAGACGATCACGCAGCCGCTCGCAGTTGCCGAAGAAGAAATCAACTCGGAAGCAGAGTTGCTCCTAAGCCAGGACGTCTTGGAGAAGGTGGTTCTTGCTAACAATCTTCAGGCTCACAAGGCCTCGCTTCTCGACATATTTCAACCCAAGCGAGATGAAGCCTACGACGTCGCTCAAGCCGTTAAGACACTTGCACGAAAGATCAAAGTAAAGCCGTCTACGAAGGCGGACATCATTAATGTCTCGTATAGCTCAAATGACCCGAAACTCTCCTATGCAGTCCTGAATTCGCTGAGCACTTTGTATCTGGAGAAGCATGCCGAGGTTCATCGGCCGGCAGGATCGTACGAATTCTTTTCCGGCGAGACGGAGAGATACAAGAAGGCTCTGGCGGAATCCGAAGCGCGCCTTCGGGACTTCGTACAGACCCCCGGATCAGTTGCACCGGACCTCCAGCGAACCGACCTGGATCTTCAACTGGCCAACTTTATCGGCAAGGTTCACGCGACGGAGGAGGCAATCGCTGCGGATCAGAAGCGAATTCAGAGTGATCAGGAACAGATGAAGATGACGCCACAGCGTTCGACCACACAGTTGGCGTCTAGTCCTGCCGATCTGCTTCTTCAACAGCTCGGAGCCAGCCTTCTTGCCGCTGAGACGAAGCGAAGCCAGTTGCTATTGAAATACGACCCAAGCTATCCCCTCGTTCAAGAGGCGGATCGTGAGTTGGCTGAGACAAAGGCCGCGTTTGAAAAGGCTGAGCAAACCAAATATGTCACGGAAGATTCGAATGTCGATCCGACGTATGAGTTGCTCAGGGAAGATCTGGCCAAGTCGCAGGCTGATCTTGCTGCCCAACAAGCCAGTTTAGCAGCCAATAAGGCAAGCGTTGCAAACATGCAATCCCAGATGGTCCAACTGGCTGAAAAGGGACTGGATCAATCCGATTTGGTTCGCGAACAGAAGGCAAACGAAGAAAACTACCTGTTGTACCTATCGAAGCGGGAGCAGGAGCGAACCTCCGATGCCCTTGACAAGACCAGGATCGAAAACGTAGCTATCGCGACTCCGCCTTCGATACCCGTGCTGCCTGTGCTCAGTCCGTTTGCGGTAATTCTGCTTGCATTCGCTGGAGCGGTATTCGTCAGCATCACTACAGCCTATGCGGTGGACTACTTCGATTCATCCTTCCACACACCGGCAGAGATCGTGGACATACTGGGAATCCCGGTGGTGGTATCAATTTCCAAGAGAACGGCATAGCGTTTCCATGGTATTGCGCCATTTCAACTTACGCGAGCAGCCTTTCGGTGTCACGCCGGACCCACGGTATCTGTACGCCAGTTCCACGCACCGGGAGGCTCTTGCGTCGTTGTTATATGGGATTGAATCGGGCCTCGGATTCATAACTCTGACTGCAAACCCCGGTATGGGGAAAACGACACTGTTGTTTGAAGCCCTGCGTCGGATGAAGGATACCGCCAGAACGGTGTTTCTTTTTCAGACGATTACTACTCCTGTCGATCTTGTCCGCGCTCTGCTTATCGATCTCGGTATTAAAGAGGCAAGCGGGACCTTAGTCGAGTTACAGACGCTGTTGAACGAGGTCTTGGTAGAACAGGCGGCCACAGGACAACGGCTGATCGTAGTAATAGACGAGGCGCAAAACCTGGATGATTCCGTATTGGAAGCAGTAAGAATGCTTTCGAATTTTGAGACGGCAAGCAAGAAGCTGATGCACATCATCCTTTCGGGCCAGTTGCAGCTGGCTGATAAGCTGGCTCAGCCACAGCTACTCCAACTGCGCCAGAGGGTTTCAATTTTTGCATATTTGGAGCCATTATCATCCAAAGAGACTGCCGAATATATCCAACATAGGCTGAGAGTCGCCGGTCATTCCTCCAGCGAATCCATATTCAGTGACGTCGCATTGACGTTGATTGCCAGGGAAAGTCAGGGAATACCGCGGAACATCAACAATATTTGCTTCAATGCGCTAACACTGGCATGTGCTCTTCAGCGCAAGACAATCGACGCAGAAATGATTCGAGAGGTTCTTGGCGATCTTAGCCTCCATTCGAAGAGCACGCGCGGGTCTGCCCCGAACGATGAATCGGTCGGCAAAACACAAAGAGTGCACTCGCGGACGATCAGTCGCCCCAGGCTTTCGCGAGGCAGTCTGGGAGTTATTTCATTGGCAATATGTGCGATTGTTGTGCTGTTTGGATGGCTGATTCACCAGGATTACAGGGTTCTTTTTTTGGATAATACCGTCGCGGCTAGTGCCAACGCAGCCCCGACTTTACCAACGGTTGCTTCGAGCACTCGGCAAGATGCCTCCAAAGGTGAGGCTGCCGCTCCTTCTTCGAAGTCAATCGGTGTGAGGTCTCAGATACGTTCCAAGACCGCGATTGAGTCCCCGCGCGCAAGCGCAGGTGTGCGCTTGGTTCCCGTGCGCGAGGGCCAATCGCTTTCCTCAATCTGTGCGGAAAGATTTGGGGAATGCCGGCCCGAAGTACTTAGAGAAATCATCAAAATCAATCCATCTATCACAGATCCGAATCATATCGTCTCCGGCCAAAAGGTCGCTGTACCGGTCTTTTCTCCGAATTCGATTGACAACAAGTAAGCTTCGAGTAAGTGGACAGAGTTATTGTTCAAAAGGAGATAGAACAACAATGAGCAAGCATTTCGAACTGCTGCAACAGCTTGAGAAGGAACAGTCTCTTGGCGCATCACCGAATGGAGCGTCTATCGCCCCAGTTGTGAGCAACGTTGGAAATGGGTTGAGTACGTGGGCCGACGATGAATCGTTGCGACTCGTCCAGCAAATCTTTCTCCGGCAAACGCAAGAGCCGCCCAGGGTAGTGGTATTTGCCGGCATAGATCACGGTAACGGCTGCAGCCGAATCTGCGCGTCGGTCGCGGAGACTTTAGCCAAAAACGCTGGAGGCAGAGTGTGCTTGCTTGAGGCCAATTTCCGTTCTCCATCGTTATCCGGATTGTTGGGAGTGCCAAATCATCACGGTTTCACAGAAGCACTGTTGCAGAACGCGCCCATCGGCACGTATACGAAGCTCATCGGCCGCGAAAATCTTTGGTTTCTTTCTTCCGGCACAGTCGCCATAGACTCCCCAAACCTTCTCACCTCGGATCGCCTTAAACTCCGCGTGGACCAGCTTCGCAAGGAATTTGACTTTGTGATTATTGATGTCCCGCCCTTGACCAGATACTCGGATGCAGTAGTCCTCGGCCAGCTCTCTGATGGATTGGTATTGATTATTGAGGCCGACTCTACCCGTCGCGAAGCTGCCGCAGCGGTAGCGGAGAACCTGCGGTCCGTCAAGGTTCCAATCCTGGCTGCGGTCTTGAATAAGAGAACATTCCCGATCCCGGAGAAAATCTACAGCAGGCTTTAGAAAAGTCTTCAATTGCACTTCGTCATTCCGGTAAGCGAGAGTGGCAAGGATCCACGTTTTTGCGGTCTCGTTATGGCACAACGTTGAGCGCCGAAACGGTGCCTTTTTGCTCATCTCGTGTACGCCGCCAAGTCTATCCTAGGTCTTTCCCCCGACCCGTAATCTGTTTTGTGTGAACAGCCTCAATGAAGGGTACTGCGGAGAGCTATTGTGATTGAGAAGCAGCGTTTGACGATCGATTTAGTTAAGTTGTGCGACCTGATTCTCGTGGTGTTCTCATTTGCTCTAACCACTATTTTTATTGTCGAGACGGAATCGAACGTTCCCCTTCAACAATTCCTCTCGATGCGAACGAGAGTGGTTAATTTTGGGATCATCGCCCTAGCCTTTCTCATCTGCCATGTGGTCTTCAGTCTCTGCGGCTTGTATAGATCGAGGCGGTTTTCCAGGCGCCGCATGGAAATGGTAGACATTCTGAAGGCCACGACACTCGCCGTCGCTTGCTTCGTGGTTCTCAGTTCCGTCTTTTCAATTCGAATGATCACTATCCATTTCCTCGCGGTATTTTGGGTAGTCAGTTCATTGGTCCTTGGCATTGCGCGATTGACTCTTCGCTTCATAGCTGCCCGCCTCCGTGTACGTGGTAGAAACCTACGTCATATGCTAATTTTGGGCACCAACCCCAGGGCGGTCGACTTCGCCAGACGTATCTGCGCGAACAAAACGCGCGGATACCATTTGCTTGGGTTTGTGGATAACGATTGGCCTGGAATCAGCGCACTGGATGAGGCAAATTTCAAAGTGGTCAGCGATTACGCGGGGCTCGCTGAATATCTCCGGCGGAATGTAGTGGATGAAGTCGCGATTTACCTGCCATTTGGATCCTTTTATCGTCACTCTTCTGAAGTCGCGAGCCTGTGTCAGCAGCACGGAATTACCATGCGCTTCAATTCAGATATTTTTGGATTAAAGACTTCGCGTTGGCGTGCGGAGGAATTTGAAGGCGATCAATACATTACCACCTACACCGGCGCAGATGAGCTTGTCCCCAGAACCGCGAAGCGAGCGTTTGACCTCATTCTGTCGGCTCTAGCTCTCATGGCCTTCTCGCCCCTCCTGATTGTCGCGGCAATCGCGATTAAACTTACCTCTCCTGGGCCAATTTTCTTTCTCCAGGAACGAATTGGACTGAACAAGCGGCGTTTCAAGATATTCAAGTTCCGAACGATGGTCCCTGATGCCGAAAAGCTCATGTCGACTTTGGAGCGGCAAAATGAGGTGACGGGTCCCGTATTCAAGATCAAGAATGACCCGCGGATCACGCCAATCGGGAAGTTCTTGCGTAGGAGCAGCATCGACGAACTACCGCAACTCTTGAACGTCTTAATTGGGGACATGAGCCTGGTAGGACCGAGACCGCTGCCTGTACGCGACTACGAAGGTTTCAATGAAGATTGGCAAAGACGGCGCTTTAGCGTCAAGCCCGGGATTACATGCCTTTGGCAAGTGAATGGGCGAAGCTCCATCTCGTTCGATCAGTGGATGCTTCTCGATCTTCAATACATGGATGAATGGTCGCTCTGGCTGGATTTTAAGATCCTCGTGAAGACTGTCCCTGCCGTATTCAAGGGTGCGGGAGCCGCTTAATCGCCTGAAGCCACTTACTTGAGATTCTGTCGCGATTCGGGCTGCACTTCTTGGCATGCATTCCGGCTGGCGACCATAACAGGAGGACATTCGATGAGTATTGCTATCATAACCGGTTCGTCCGGATTGGTGGGCTCAGAAGCCGTAAGCTACTTCGCATCTTTAGGGATGGAGGTTGTTGGAATCGACAATGGCATGCGGGCCAAGTTTTTTGGAAAGTCGGCTTCTACGCACTGGATGACAGAGAGACTGGAGCGGGAAGTTCCCTGTTTCCGGCATTACGAGGTGGACATTCGTGATTCTGAGGGTATCTCCCGGATATTCGAGCGTTACGGCGATCAGATAGCGCTGGTTATCCACGCTGCCGCGCAGCCATCTCACGATTGGGCTGCCAGCGACCCGATCACGGATTTTACCGTCAATGCGAATGGGACCTCGGTGATGTTGGAAGCGACGCGGAGGTTTGCTCCAAACGCCGTATTCATATTCATGTCCACCAACAAGGTCTACGGAGACCGTCCAAATTACTTGCCACTTGTTGAATTGGAAACACGCTGGGAGATTGATCCAAGCCACGAATATGCAAATGGAATTCCTGAGAGCCTGTCCATCGATTCCACTCTTCACAGCCTTTTCGGAGCGTCAAAGGTTGCCGCGGATATCCTGGTGCAGGAGTACGGTCGATATTTTGGTATGAAGACCGCCTGTTTTCGCGGGGGGTGTCTGACGGGCCCAAATCATTCCGGAACACAGTTACACGGATTCCTGGCCTACCTGATGAAGTGTGTAGTTACTGGGATGCCTTACACCATCTTTGGCTATAAGGGAAAGCAGGTGCGCGACAATATCCACAGCGCCGACCTGATTCGCGCGTTCCATGAGTTCTTCAAGAGTCCTCGTTCCGGAGAGGTTTACAACATTGGAGGCGGACGCGACAGCAACTGCTCCATGCTTGAGGCCATCTCTTTGAGTGAAAAGATTACCGGAAACCAGTTCAATTTCAAGTACGTGGATGAGAACCGCCGGGGAGATCATATCTGGTGGGTAAGCGATTTGTCTCGTTTTCAGCAGCACTATCCCGATTGGAAGATATCCTTCGATGTCTCACAGATTTTGCAGGAAATCTATGAATTGAATGTAGAACGTTGGGGAGAGGCATGCGTAATCTAGGTAAGAAGAACATTATTGGCATCTTGATCGATGCAGTGGACTACGAGGCGGCTCTGGACTTCATCTTTCGCGCCGCTCAGGAGAAAAAGGGGACAACGATCTCTGCTCTGGCCGTCCACGGCGTGATGACCGGGGTTCTCGATTCTGAGCATAAATTTCGATTGAACCACTTTGATCTGCTTGTGCCAGATGGTCAGCCGGTTCGCTGGGTGCTGAATTTACTGTATCGCGCTCAATTACCAGACCGAGTCTATGGGCCAAATCTTACACTTAAGGTCTGCGAGAGAGCTGCTGCGGAGGGCAAGTCCGTCTATTTTTACGGAAGCACTCCTGAGATTCTTATCGCGTTAAAGCAATCGCTCGACGAGAAGTTTCCGGGAATAAAGATCGCCGGCGCGGAGCCTTCCAAATTTCGTCGACTCAAACCGGAGGAGAAATCTGAACTGGCCGCCCGGATTATCTCCTCGGGCGCCTCTATCACCTTGGTCGGCTTGGGCTGCCCAAGGCAGGAGGCTTTCGCATATGAATTTCGCGAAGTTCTTTCAATGCCCATTCTCGCGGTCGGCGCAGCATTTCCGTTCATTGCGGGGCTCATCCCCCAGGCGCCTGCCTGGATGCAGGATCGCGGTCTGGAGTGGTTGTTTCGCTTGACCTCGGAGCCCAGGAGGCTTTGGCGGCGTTACATTTACTTGAACCCGGCCTACGTCTTTCTGGTTCTGTTGCAGATGCTGCACTTGTCTCGATTTACGACAAGCGGAGTCGCGCCTGCGACCGAGACTCTATACGGGTGATGAACGGGGTGAAATGTGTGATGCCTCTGGCCCCTGGCTGCCTGCCCGATGTTAAGGCTTGTGAGCCATGTGGCCAGATCGTAGTGGCCTGCGTCTGGGTGACGCAAAGGACATAGTTCGCCGCTTTTCTCTCGAATTGCTTTGGATTCGGATGAACCGAATTTCTGGAGTGTGAGGAAATGAGAGACTGCATTACGATTCATAAGAAAAGGGAACGGAGGCTCCAGGAGTGCTCAGCCGCACAAGAGCCAGGATTGCTTATCTTGGGCAGATTTTTTTCAATGATGTCATCACGCATATTCCGGTGCGCTGGATCCGCGTCGTGATTTTCCGTGCTCTGGTCCAAAGCTGCGGTGAGGGGATTGGTCTACTGCGAGGAATCGAGATCCGTCAGGGGAAGAATATTTCAGTAGGAGATCGTGCAGTCATCAACAAGAGAGTGTTGCTGGATGGTAGAGGAGGTGCACTGGTTATTGGAGAGGACGTCGATATTGCGCAAGATACCAGCATCTGGACGCTCGAACACGACGTTAACAGCGACTCCCACGCTACGGTGGGCGGCGATGTCATCATCGAGGATCATGTGTGGATAGCCTCACGCTCAACTATCCTTCCGGGCATCCGAATTGGTCGGGGCGCAGTAGTTGCTGCCTGCAGCGTGGTGACTAAGGATGTTCCCGCGCTGACCATTGTGGGAGGGATTCCAGCAAAGGTCATCGGTCAGCGTACGAATGCATTAACCTACAGGCTGAACCACAAGCCCTGGTTGCAATGATGAAAGGCCAGCTCCAGCGTCTCTTTGGCAGCACGATGGCAAGAAATACCTTCTGGGTATTCCTTGGGCAGGGGGCTCGCCTTGTAATTCAGGGCGCTTACTTCGTGGTGATCGCCCGGGTGCTGGGGGTCAATAACTACGGTTCTTTTGTCGGTGCCGTAGCGTTGGTCGCGATCCTCTCACCGTTCGCCACGCTTGGGTTCGGCAATCTGCTCGTTAAGAATGTATCGCGGGATCGGGCCGCCTTTGCCGAGAGCTGGGGAAATACGCTTCTCATGACGGCGGTTTCAGGCTCGATACTTCTTGCCCTCGTGATGGCTCTGGCCAGATTTGTACTGCCAGCGTCCATCCCAGCGCAGTTGGTCTTCGCAGTAGCCATTTCCGATCTTTTCGCGGCCCGGTTGACCGACGCTGCGGGCCAGGCCTTTCAGAGTGTCGAACAGGTGCGCTGGATGGCGAACATTATTGTTTTTCTGAGCGTCGTGCGCTTCATCGCGGCTCTCGTCGTTGCGTTTGTATGGAAGCATCCAACTGCGCTGCAATGGGGATACTTCTACTGCGGGTCATCCTTGATTCCGGCCGCAGCCTCGATCATTCTTGTAAGCCGGCGCCTTGGAATGCCGCGGATCAATCTGGCAAAGATCTTCGGCGAAATGACCGAAGGCTTCTATTTCTCGACCGGTCTAAGCGCGCAGACGATATACAACGATCTCGATAAGGCGATGCTTGCGAGGTATTCGACGCTTGATGCAACTGGTCTTTACGCGGCCGCCTACCGGATCATCGATGTCTCCTACACGCCCGTGCGTTCGCTTCTTTATGCAGCATCTCCCGGATTTTTTCGCGCAGGGCAGTCGGGAATCGAGGGCTCCGTCGCCTATATGAAGCGGCTGTTACCCAAAGGCCTTATCTATAGCGTCCTGATTTTGGTCGGACTTCAATTGATCGCCCCCTTTGTTCCACGAATTCTCGGCCAGGAGTATGCTCGTTCTGAAGAGGCCCTGCGCTGGCTTGCTGTGCTGCCACTGATTAGAACAGTACATTCGTTCTATTCGGACGCACTTACCGGGGCCGGATATCAGGGCGTTCGAATGGTGCTTCAGGTGTTTGTGGCAGTATTTAATATTGTCATCAATCTCTGGGTCATACCTGCCTACTCGTGGCGCGGCGCAGTGTACTCCAGCCTGGCTTCGGATGCGCTCCTTGCGATCATCGTTTTTGCCGCTTCCACCATCATTTGCCGCATGGAACCCAAGAGATCGATGGCCTCCATGGAGTCGTCATGAGCATTCGATTCTTGCGCGCGTTTCATCGAATTCGAGGAATTGACCTTCTTTATCGAGAAGACAGGCCGTTGAATGGGGCTCGATCAAGTCATTACGGTGCGATGCGCTCAGGGTTGTTATTTCTGATTTTCTCTGCGCTGGCCACGGCTGGGGTAAGTTCCGGGTCGACTCGATTCTACGAAGGTTCTGCCAGCAGCGAAGCTATTCCTGCGTCCTATTTTTCCATGAATATCCTGTTTCACCCTTTGAATCACGTACCATGGCCAGCAGTTCCATTGGGGGGGTGGAGAACAGCTCATGTGAACTGGGCAGACCTTCAACTCGCGAAGGACAAGTGGTATTTTGACTTGCTTGACAAGTACGTGCAGTGGAGCATGGACCACAAGACTCCGATACTCATGCCATTGACCTATACGCCTCAGTGGGCTTCGAGCAAACCCGATGCACCGACGGATGTAGAGGCCGGCAATCCTCCGGGGTTATCTGGACCGCCAAGCGATATGGAGGATTGGAAAAACTTTGTTCGAACGGTGGCAACCCGGTATAAGGGCCGCATTCGAGAATGGGAAATTTGGAATGAACCCAACCGGCCGCAGAGTTGGAGCGGAAGCGTAGATAACATGGTCGACCTGACGCGCGAAGCATCCCGAATTTTAAAAGAAATCGATCCAGGTTGCCGGATCGTATCTCCGGCGCCGACGGGAGCGTACGGTCTTCCGTTTCTGGACAAGTTTCTTAGCAAGGGAGGTGGTCAGTATGTGGATGTGATTGGATATCACTTCTATGTTGGCAAAGATGATCCTCCCGAGGCCATGGAGCCTCTGATTGAAAAAGTCAGGAACCTGATGCAGAAATATGGCGTAGCGGGTAAGCCGCTTTGGAATACCGAAGCAGGCTGGCTCGGCCCGAATCAGCTCCCGCCAGACATGCAGGCAGCTTATATCTCTCGCGCCTATTTCTTGAATTGGAGCGCAGGCGTTCGACGTTTCTACTGGTACGCCTGGGAGAACCATCGCGGGACTCAGATTGAACTCACCGGTGCGGACAATGCTGCGTTGACCCCAGCCGGGAAAGCATTCGCAACCACCCAGCTTTGGATGACGGGTTCCGTTCTCACCCGGTGCGCCAGTTCCTCGGATGGCACGTGGACTTGCGAGTTGCTGAACAAAGGCGACACCTCTCATGTCGTCTGGAATACGAGAGGCGGAACTACTCTTGCCATCCCTGAATCATGGCGCGCGACTTCCGTCATGGCACTGAACGGCGGCAGGACCGGGATAATCGGAAGGTCGATCACGGTTGGAGTTCAACCGGAACTAGTCCAGTGATCTACGGATAGTGATTGAGGCTCATGGAATGAAAGTTCTTCTGTCTGCCTATTCATGCCTTCCAGGGGGCGGCTCAGAGCCGGGACTGGGTTGGAACTGGGCGCAATGCATTGCAGCGAATGGTCACAGTGTCATTGTGATAACGCGGACAGTCAACCAACGTGAGATCGAGACGTATATTGAGAGGCATCCTGCCGAGTCGCTCCAATTCGTCTTTCACGATCTGTCCCCCTTTCTGCAACGAATTTATAAGCTGCCACTTGGGAATTATTCCTATTATTTCCTGTGGCAGTACACAGCCGCTCGTCTTGCTTTGAAGCTGCATCGCACCGAGAAATTTGATCGTGTGCATCACATCACCTGGGCCAGTTTTCGTGTTCCAAGCTTCATGGGCCAGCTTGGGATACCTTTCATCTTTGGTCCAGTGGGTGGCGGAGAAGATACACCGAAGAACCTCCGGAGTGGATTGGGATGGAGGGGTAGGCTGTGGGATGCTCTCAGGCGCGCATCCAGCGCTTTGATGGCTCTCTGGATGGGATCCACCTATGAAGCTGCTTCTGAGATCGTTGCGACAACGCAGGAAACCCTAAGCAAGATCCCTGCGAAATATCGTCACAAGAGCAGAAGCCAGCAAGCGATAGGCATCGATTTCGAAGGTCTCGTGCGTTTGCGCCCCAATCTATTGAATAATCGGGTGGCACAAGACTCGTCCAGATTGGAATTGCTGTACGTCGGCCGTTTACTGCCATGGAAGGGGCTTCATCTGGTCTTGAAGGCCCTGGCGCTGCTCGATGCAAGTTATCCGAACCTTCATCTGTCCATCATCGGTTCTGGCCGTGACCTACCCCGGTTGCAACGGCTCGCCAGGCGACTTAGCGTGGACGCGATTATCTCATGGATTCCATGGATGCCGCGCGAGGAATTGATCGGCGTTTACTCCAGCTTCGATCTATTCACGTTTCCCAGCCTCCATGATTCTGGTGGCTCGGCTGTACTGGAAGCGCTGACCTTCGGTTTGCCCGTGGTTTGCCTCGATTTGGGCGGCCCGGCGACCGCAGTCAACGATAGCTGCGGGCGAGTGATTTCAACCGCGGGGCTCAGCGAAGATCAGGTAGTAAAGGCAATTGCACAATTTCTAACCGAAGTACTGGCGGATCGAAGTATACTTCGCCGCCTTTCCGAGGCGGCGCGGGCTCACGCGGCCACGCTTACCTGGCAGGCCAGTGTGGATTCAATGTACGGCAGTTCGCTTGTGGGGCAACCGAACTAGATAATAGGAGTTTCCAGTGAAAAATTTAGAGCAAGTCATGCTATTTTTGCTGCTCATGTTGTCCACGGGTGCGGGACAGAGTCTCATCACCGGAGCCGGTACGGCCACTTCAAGCGAAGGCCAGCCTGTTATGCAGGTCATCTTTGGGCTGCTATATTTGGCTCTCTTCTTTTTCCTGCTGATGAAGTTCAGAAAAACCGCGATATCTCTCATTCAAAGGGAGAGGTGGACGATTGTGGTATGCCTCTGGGTTCTTGCTTCGACGATATGGTCGGGAGATCCAAGCGAGACCTTTCGCCGAGCCGTCGCCCTCGTGGGTACGTCGATGGCCGGCCTGTACATCGGGATGCGATATGACCTAAAACAACAACTCAAAATGATTGCCCTCGTAGTCGGATTGGGTGCAATTGCGAGTCTTGCTGCGGGCCTATTGTTTCCGGGGATCGGATTAACGGCGGATGGTTCCTGGCAGGGAATTTACTTCCTGAAGAATGCTCTGGGGCGGATGATGGCACTTGGCTCGATCTGTTTCGCCTTACTTGCATTGAGCGAACGACGTCATCGCCTGATACGGATCGGAATGCTGTTGCTCTGTTGCGTCCTCATGCTGCTTTCCAAATCGGCAACGGCGGTGGTCGTAACGTTCCTGATGTTTGTCGCGCTGTTCTTTCGCAGGGCGCTCTATCTGCGTATTCGGCCACTTATTGGATTGGCGGCTGTGATCGGAGCCGTCGGGGCCTCAGTCGGATTTTGGTTTGTTGAGAATTCCGATCGTCTCCTGCACGCGGTCGGTCGAAACTCCTCGTTAACGGGACGCATCCCCTTATGGCAACTAGTGTTTGGAGAGATATCGGCTAGACCCATTCAAGGGTACGGCTTCGCGGCTTTTTGGAATAGCTGGGAAGGCGAACGAGTGAGCGAGACCGTTAATTGGGAAGTATCCGTGCCACACGCGCATAACGGCTTTCTCGAGGTGTGGCTCGGTATTGGAATCGTAGGATTGGTGCTATTGCTCATTGGTATGTGGCGAATCTTCCGTTCCTCGCTGCACACGGCCAGAACGCATCGCGAAATCGATCAATCATGGCCATTGGTTTTGCTGATCTTTACGGTTCTATACAACCTTACCGAGAGCTCTCTACTCAGTACGAATTCTCTGTTGTGGATGGCGTACGTTGCGAATTCATTCTGGCTTGTGCGTAGCGCTGAGGAAGAGAAACGCGCCCTGGTCTTTGACGAAGTGGCGGAGCCTGCGTATTCAAGCTGAATCGATCGAAGATTGCAGCACGCAAAGGCAAGTCATAACATGAATCACCTTCCCAGGCGAGGAGACTTATTGATGGAAGCATCCACGAGCCAAGCCTACCGGCCTGACATCGATGGTTTAAGGGCAGTGGCAGTACTGCTGGTTGTTGCCTATCACGTACGCACACGATTCACTCCTGGCGGATTCATCGGGGTCGACGTATTCTTTGTCATCTCAGGATTTCTGATTACATCGATTCTCATGCGTGAGTTGGATGGCTCTCGCTTTAGCATTCAAGGCTTCTACGTACGGCGTATCCGGCGGATCGCCCCAGCTTTGATTGGTGTTACCGTCGCAACATCGGTCTTCTCATTCGTCCTCTTGTTGCCGAGTGAGCTTAGGGACTACTCCCGCTCTCTTCTGGCGGCTCTTGGATCTGTATCCAATTTTTATTTTTGGAGTCAGACGGGATACTTCAAGCCTGAAGCGCTAACAATGCCACTGCTCCATACGTGGTCGCTGGCAGTGGAGGAGCAGTTCTACATCCTCTTTCCCGCGTTTCTAGCGCTGCTGTACCGCTATGCCAGGCGATCGGCGCTCTTTATCCTGCTCATCCTGGCGGTAGCGTCTTTTGCGCTCAGTGCGTGGCAGGCATTCAGCGATCCCGGTGCGGCCTTTTACTGGCCCACATCGCGAGCATGGGAACTTCTGAGTGGGGCATTGCTGGTCTTCGGCGGCCTACCTGGAATGAAATACCCGTTGCTGCGAAATATGATAGCGGCGGTTGGGCTTGGTCTGATTATTTTCGCCGCAATGACTTATACCAAATCCACACCGTTTCCCGGTGTGGCTGCGTTGGCTCCATGTCTGGGAGCCGTCTTCCTCATTGGCTCGGGATCGGCTGGCAAGACCATTGTCGGACGAGCGCTTTCGCTTCGACCGTTGGTCTTCATCGGGCTGATCTCCTATTCACTCTATCTATGGCATTGGCCAGTGATCGTATTTCAATCGATGGGGCTGAATCTTTCTGGTGTTACAGCAAATGAGCAGAAGGCGTTTACCTTTGCACTCTCGATTCTTCTGGCTGCGTTCTCGTGGCGATTTATCGAACTTCCATTTCGCCGCAACAGAGGTGCTGTCGCTCCCACTACAGTATTCAAATTCGCAGCATTGGCCGCAAGCGTCCCAGCGGCTGCCGCGTGCCTCTTTCTTCTGATGAATGGTATGCCCTCACGGTTTCCCGTTGGCGCCAGTGCGGTCGCCTCCTATCTCGAGGACCCTGCTGAGGAAGCGCGCAATCGGACGGGATCGTGCTTGTTGACCGAATCTTACACGTATCAGAATTTTGACCGAGCTGCATGTCTCACCGAGAGTAAGACACTTCCCAATTACCTGATCCTGGGCGATAGCCATGCTGCACATCTGTGGTACGGACTCTCCCACGTAGTCTCTAACGCAAACTTCTTGCAGGCAACAGCGTCTGGTTGCAAACCGACGATCGCGCAAGAGGTCAGACAAAATCCTCAGTGCGTCAAACTGATTGAGTTTGCTCTGCGCGAGTATTTGCCCAAATCTCATGTCAAGGCGGTAATCCTCGGAGGACACTGGACGGTCAACGATCTCGACCATCTTTCCTCGACAATTCAATACATCAGGGGTCTCGGAATTACTCCGATCGTCGTCGGTCCGGTGGTTGAATATGATGCCCCACTTCCCAGATTGCTGGCCATTTCTATAGGGAATTCCGATCTCGGTCTTCCCCAGAGACATAAGCTATTATCGGTTCGCGATTTGGATCGCACGATGAATGCTCTTACCAGGAATCAATGGCATGTTGGCTACTTTTCGTATTTTGATGCTCTGTGCACCAATGGGCAATGTCGCGAGTATGTCTCGTCGGGGGTACCGATGCAAAAGGATACGACACACCTCACCGGGCCGGGGTCGATTTGGATCGCGGAACAAATCGTGGCAAAACAATTACTTCAATAAGTGATAGAGGAAGCGGCCAAGTTCAGTTTCATCGCAAAGTAGTCGGCGCGTCTCGGCCTTCGCTTAGTTTTCGCGGTATATTCAGAGTGAAACGCGGTTTGCATTGCAGAAGACCGAATTGATGAGGTGATCCATGAAAGTGTTTCTTATTTCTCTGACGTTATTGATGGGACAGATGACATCGATGCAGGACAGGCCCGTGATCCATCTCAAACCGCACAGCAATCTCATCGAATCTGGATTCGCCGGCTCAATACTCGAGCTTCAAAATGCGCCGGAATATCTCCACCTGCCTAAGCTGCCTCCTAAGCCGGATGGACAGGGCAACCAGTGGTTCGTCGATATTAAGAACTTCGGTCCCCACCCTGTTGTGGTCGATGATACACGGAACTTCAGCTTGCAGATCGGCGTGAGCCAGACCGTACATATTTACTCCAACGGAACCTTGTATTATCAGAAGCACTAATGACGCTCGACCCGCGAAGAAAACTACTTGGTATTGCAACTTACCCTACTATTCCTTCCATGATGCGAATTCTTGCGTGGCCCAATCAATCAACGAACCCGTACACCCCGTTGTTGTATACCAATATGGGGCCGAGGGTGCAGATAGACGAATTCTCTGCCAGGAAGATGCTGAATAGTTATGCCGTTTGGCACGTTCACTGGCCCGAGTCTCTCCTCAATATTCCCAACCCCGTCAAAGCTGCATGCAAACTTGCGGGTTTCTTTGCGATGATGGACAATCTTCGCTGGCGTGGCGGCAAGATTGTCTGGACAATGCACAATTTCAAAGCGCATGAAGCCTTGCATCCATCTCTGGAGAGGCGATTCTGGCGACAATTCATCCCGCGAGTGGATGGCGCCATCAGTCTCAGCGAGACGGGCCTCTCCATGGCAAGAACAAAGTTTCCCGCGCTGCAAAAGGTGCCAATGGCAGTAATTCCACACGGACACTACCGCGATGAATATCCCAAGAGTCCAGGCCAAGCCAGAGAAATGTTAGGCATTCCGCCCACAGCGCGCGTGGTTCTCTTCTTTGGGGCTGTAAGACCATACAAGAATGTGGATGCCCTCGTGCGCGCTTTCCGCGAGGTGTCAACTCCTGACGCTTTGCTCTATATCGTCGGTCGTCCCAATACGACGGCGCTGACCGATGCAATTCTCACGGAGGCCTCGCAGGATAGCCGGGTTCGAATTGCATTTGAATTTGTGAAGACAGAAGACGTTGCGAAATACATGGAAGTAGCGGATCTTGTTGTATTGCCGTATCGAGCTATCTTAAATTCTGGCTCCGCCCTCCTTGCACTTTCATTCAACCGGCCCGTTCTGGTACCTGATCTGGGAGCTATGGGTGATCTTAGGGACGATTTTGGCGATGCGTGGGTGCAAACTTTCAGTGGAGATATTCATGCTAGGACTCTGGAAGCCGGTCTTGACTGGGCCGCCAGTTCCAGATCCGCGGAGTGTCCCATGCCGGAAAAGTACAACTGGCAGAGCATTCGGTCTGAGACAGTCCGTTTTTACGAACAGGTCGCTTCTGGCAACAGCACGAAAGGACGCACGTATCTCAATGCTTAAAGGAACTCCCCAGTATGCGCATTCGAGAAGACTCCAAGACCGTGGAAGATCGCATTGGCGCTCTTGATGGATGGCGGGGCGTCGCTATCCTGTTAGTTCTCGTGGATCATGCGGGCGAACTAGCCTGGTCTTCCTGGTTTCATAAGATCACGCGGGTTGGCGCAACCGGGGTCGGAATCTTTTTCGCGCTCAGTGGTTTTCTGATAACCAGCCTGCTTCTCCGGGAACAGTCCAAGACGGGCCGCATTCATCTGGCGAAGTTCTATACCCGGCGCATATTTCGCATCGTACCTTCTGTTCTCGCCTTTCTTCTAACACTGCTTTGCCTGCGTTACTGGAATTTTCTGCAAGTTACGAATCTTCAGGCCTTCTCGTCGCTCCTTCTATTCAGGAATTACATTCCAAGCGATTGGGGTACCGGCTGGTACACAGCACATTTATGGTCCCTGATGGTCGAGGAGCATTTCTACCTTGTATGGCCCTTGTTATTCCTCATGACGAGGGTGAATGTGAAAGTCCTGACTGCGCTCGCCGTGGCTGATGGCGCATGGCGGGCAGTTTCGTTTCACTTCCATCTGTTGGCTGGCCCATGGGCGCCCGGACGCACAGATGTTCGAATCGATGCGTTGTTATGGGGCTGCATTCTTGCCATCGTAATGAGCCGCTCCGAATGGAAGGAGCGGTTGAAGCGCGCGCTCAACGGCAAGCTGATGCTGTTGTTGGTCCTCATTGATATCGCTTCCAATCTTGGCAACGGCCAGCACAACTACTCATTTTACGAGCCGATGATTCTCGCTCTCTTGGTTGTCTGGCCAATTCTCAATTCCGAAAGCTCCCTTCGCTCTCTGCTTGATTGGCGTATTCTGACGATGATTGGAAGAGTCTCGTACAGCCTGTACATCTGGCAACAGCTATGGATGTTGTTTCCTGGCGCGCCCATGCCTTTTCCAACGCTGCAGGCATTTCCAGTAAACGTGCTGATGGCGTTGTGTTGCGGTGTCGTGAGCTACTATGCCGTAGAGAAGCCCTTCATCGCGCTTGGCCGATGGGTCGCCTCATCTTGGAAATCCAAGCGCGATGAGGTGGCTTTCGCTGGATGAATTCAAAGATGCAGCTTGGAGGCAACGGACTTTAACAGCAGTTGCCGATATCGATTTCTTACGGAAAGGTGTGGTTCAGATTGAATGTATTGATGCTTCACAACAGCTACCAGTTTCGCGGCGGTGAGGATGAGAGCTTTGAATCGGAGGTACGGATGCTGCGTGCCGAGGGCCACACGGTAGAGACGATTCACATCAACAATGCGCAGATTGAATCTGCAGGAAAGATCCACGTCGCGATCCAGTCTTTATGGTCGAGCAATTCCTACGATCTCGTGGATCGTAAATTGCAGGAAACAAAGTTCGACGTACTGCATGTTCAGAATTTCTTTCCACTGCTCTCGCCTTCGGTATACTACGCAGCCAAAAAGCATGGTGTAGCCGTCGTTCAAACATTGCGAAATTACCGTCTGCTTTGTCCAAATGTGTATTTCTTTCGAGATGGTCACGTTTGTGAAGATTGTATGGGCAAGGTCTTCAAGTATCCGGGCGTCCTCCACGGATGTTACCGGGGCAGCCGAATGGCATCTGCTGCCGTTGCAGCCATGACCGCGTTCCACACCATCAAGGGAACATGGTTGAATGCCGTGGACCTGTATATAGCCCTCACAGACTTTGTGCGAGATAAGTTTATCGAAGGCGGATTCCCGCCGGACAAACTCGTCGTGAAGAGCAACATTGTTTTTCCCGACCCTGGATGTGGCGATGGCGAGGGCGGATACGCCTTATTTGTTGGGCGGCTAAGTCCGGAAAAGGGTCTGGAGACTCTCCTGCAAGCATGGAAGCTCCTGAAGAGAGACTGGACCCTGAAAATTGTCGGCGAAGGTCCGTTGTCTCCGCTTGTAGAAGCATTCTGCGCCGAGCGTGGCGAAGTGGAGTGGCTGGGAGCGTTATCCAGAGCCGACATAGGACGAGTCATGGGCGCTGCTAAAGTGCTCGTCTTCCCATCGGAATGGTATGAGACATTCGGCAGGGTCGCCATTGAGAGCTTTGCAGCAGGCACACCCGTGATAGCTTCGCGTCTGGGTGCGATGGCGGAGGTTGGTGAAGCAATGCGGACCGGCTTGCTCTTCAATCCGGGAGATCCGGAAGATCTGGCAGAGAAGCTGAGTTGGATCCTGGACAATCCGGTTCAAGTAGCAGCGATGCGCGTGGCTGCTCGCGAGAGATATGAGACAAAATATACAATGCACGAGAACTGCCGAGTCTTGATTCAGGCCTATGACACTGCTCGGCAAAAATCATTGAGCGCTAGGAGCTAATATAGTTAACCTATAACCCACCCTGCGACCGATGTTCAAAGTCGGTCTGATTACGTGTGTGAATTCGAATTGGCGGGCTGGAATATTTCCGGTCTCAAATCGAGTTGTTTGCGCGCCCTGAAGTAGTGATATAGGCGGCTCAACCATTTGCGATCAGGCCAGGAATCGCGCACCAATTCACGTACCAAAGCAGGCTCTTCCCACGGAACGTCGTGATAACCCTGCCGGAGGTACGCGCTTTTGGGGTCCGATTTGAATGCGTGTGGAAACAAGGCGATCGAGGTGTCGCGAATGCGCTCCTCACGCGCCACCGGGTACGACGTTTCATTTCTAAGTCTCGATGCAATTACCCCTGCGAGGTCGCCATGTGAGGATAGATTCAAATGGCCCAGCTGGGTAGAACGCGGGTTGAGCTCTATCATGCACGCTGCGCCTGAACCCTTTTCAAGGATAAAGTCCAACCCGTGAAAACCGCTGAGTTGGAGCTTTTGAGCCAACAGGCGAGCGGCATCTTCGATATCTCTATGTTCGAGGGGACGAACAACCGTGGCGGCTCCAGTGAGGGTTTGAGTGGCGATCACTTCAACTGTCGACTGTGCCAGCACTTCTCCGCGCCAACAGGCAAACATGGTGGTTGCCGGCCGGCCGGGGATGAACTCCTGGATCGTAATGCTAGACGACCGTCTTTTGCGCCACGACCACAGAGCGACCGGGTGGCGGTTAATCAAGAACCGTTTCCACGCCAAGCTGGCTCTGGTCGCTCCGCGAGCCGCCTGGTAACCCTGTATGGTCTCCTGCGCGGATCGTAAAATTGCCACGCCCTCCCCACCCCAGGTTCCGTCTATCTTGAGCACTGCCGGCGCATTCTGGCACCAACCCTTCAGATCGTCCACTGAATTCACTGTCTGAGTGAGAGGTACGCGAATACCCAATTCGCCAGCGATGCGCAATACCTCGCCTCGCTTTTGAATTGCCGGGTAATTCTCCGCGGCGCCAAGGGAGAGCTCAATCAAAGGTCGTAGGTCGGACTCGATTGCATGTAGAGCGTGCAACTGCCATACTACTCCGTCATCGCAAGGCACAATGATGCTGGGATTGGCAGCGCGAATTGCTGTCTTGAGGGAGAGCATCGACGCAAAGCCCGCGTAGGTGTAAACGGCACCGACTCCTGTGATGTAGCGCAGAGGGTGGCCAGGCGGACATAGCGCCGAAACGGCGCAGCCGTGACGGAGAAACGCCATCGCCAATCGTGCGGACGAGGGCCACCACAACGTTGCACAAACCAACACCGGTCGTTGGGACTCTTTGTCCAAGAAGCCTCGCCGTCTTTCGCTACAGACGTTCCAGGGTAGTCAAAGTTCTCTTGTAGCGAAGGATTTTCAGCTAACAGAACCCTTATACAATTGAGTATCCCACAGCGGCTATAGCTAAATCGTGCTATTTGTTTCCTAGCAGGAGTCAGGGACAGCTGATATACACAGCAAATCTTGCCAGAGACCGGAGACGATTTATGATCGTCGATCCCATCATCATTGGGGCACGACCTTATGGGTTTCCATCACCGCGCATCTTAGGCGGACGAATTTGTCTTTCCGTATCTTTGGCACGCCCATATAAAGCTGACGCATGCAAATACCGAAAGCATGATGCTCAAGTCAGATAGATTTGCATCCAGCCTCTACGATCCGGATTCGTTGTTTACCCTACGCCATTATTACCAGGAGATGAATCTCGCTTACGAGGACGTCAGCTTGCCGGTTCCTATTGAAACCTTTGTAGTGGAATTTCAAAAGCGGCTAGCGCCGACCCTCGAAGAGACCGACATCACATCCGCACACCGTATCTTGTCGATCTACCGCGAGAGTGTGTAACCCACAGCTCGCATCACAACGACTTAAGCGGATTCCACGGAATAAATTGCCGTCATCGGAGCCGGAGCGTCTGCGGTTGATGAGCTGGCCTTTTGCATGAAGGCGGAGCCCAAGTCGAACTAGTCGCAAGACGCCAGAAGATCGCATTCCATGGCCTTTCCAAGGAGCCGCGTCCCCATTGGCAACGTCTGAGAAATCCGCGCTCCGGCCTCGGTGTTCGATGGCGCTCTCGACAACGCGCTTCGCATATGGTGCGAAATTTACAACACATCATATTTCAAAATACCCGCCTGCCGCAGTGAAAACGCCAACTCGCTTCCCGGAACCCGCGTTGTCGTCCAGTCAGGCATCTTCTCAAGGCGAGTAGGGGCAGCTATACTGGACGAAAAGCTGCGTGCGTTCTAGAGTCAGCCCTTTCCGGATCCCCCCGGGACATCTCCTTCTGCTTACCCTGCCCGAAATGCAGGGTTGCGCCGATCCTCGCATCGACGCTTGTCTGATCAGTTGCTTCAGAGATTCATCCGGTACGAAACCCTGCACGATGCACATGCAGGGGTTCCCTGCCTGGCGATGGCGTTCCGGACCCCACCTGACGCTTAAGCCCCGCCGTAAAAAAGAGTATTGACTTAAGTAACCCAAAAACTGTAACTTTAGTAATCAAAGTAACCACTGCATCCAGTCGATGAACTGTTTAGTGGATCGATTCAGTCGACCTCAAGTTCATCCGTGTGAAGTGGAGTCGTACCTGACCTACGCGACCGCGCGAATTCTTCATAACGCGCGTGCACCGAAAGACTGATTCGCTGCCCTTGGTTGACTGACTGTTCTAATCCAGCGAGGTTTGACGTGAAATTTAAGAGCATAGCTGCCATCCTGTGCGTAGCCCTTTTTCTGTCCTCCAGCCTTTTCGCGATCGCCGCGACTGCAACCCCGTCCTTCAGCACTGGCACGGGAACGTATCACGCTCCCCCGACGGTTAAGATTGTGGACGCCACATCGGGCGCGGTGATCCACTACACCACCAATGGTTCGACGCCAACCACCTCTTCGGCTGTGTATACCGCCCCCATCACGATTTCGACCACGACTACGCTGGAAGCCATCGCCGTCTCCTCCAGTGGGTCTGCAAGTGCCGTGGCTTTGGCTACCTTCACGATCGCTCCCGCTGTGGCGCCGTCCTTCAGTACAGGTACGGGCACGTATCACGTCCCCCCAACGGTTAAGATTGTGGACGGTACATCGGGCGCGGTGATCCACTACACCAACAACGGAGCGACGCCAACTACCTCTTCGGCTGTCTATACTGCTCCGATGACGATTGCCGCAACGACTACGTTGAAGGCCATCGCGATCTATCCCGGCGGTCCGCCGAGCGCGGTGGCTACTGCGACCTTCACGATCGCTCCTACAATGACACCATCTTTCAGCACGGGCACAGGCACGTATCACACCCCGCCGACGGTCGCGATCGTGGACGGTACATCCGGCGCGGTGATCCACTACACCACCAACGGAACGACGCCAACTACCTCCTCGACTGTCTACACCGCTCCCATCACGATTTCCACCACGACTACGCTGAAGGCCATCGCCGTTTACCCCGGCGGACCGTCGAGCGCAGTGGCGTCGGCGACATATTCAGTGATTCCGGCCGTCACTCCGGTCCTGAGCCTGGCCTCCGGGATGTACAACAAGTCCGTAACTGTAACGATCAGCGATGGGACTCCCGGCGCGGTCATTCACTACACCACCAACGGAGCTGCGCCGACAACGACATCGGCTGTTTACGCTGGCCCGTTAACCTTCAGCAACACAACCACCTTCAGCAGCACCACGACTCTCAAAGCCGTAGCCGTTTACCCTGGCGGACCCTCCAGTTCGGCGGCCTCCGCTTCGTATACCATCCTTTCGACCTCCGCACCGGTCCACGGCGTGAACTCGAGTGCTTCTTTCCTTGGCATGAGCGTCAACAGTATCCTGGATGGAACTCCCTGGCCGATCGTTCCCGTCGGTTCCTTCAGAATCCTGGGCCTTCAGACGAATTGGAGCACTCTAAATCCGGCCTCCGGAACGTATCAATGGACCAGCCTTGACCAGGAAGTCAACCTGGCGCGTGCCAACGGAGCAAAGCTTCTGTACACCTTCGTCGCAACTCCGCCATGGGCAATCGCCAAGGGCCTGCAGATTTCCACAATCAGCAGATCGGGCGGCGTGGTCACGGTCACAACCGAGCAGCCACACAACCTCTACTACAACCCCACCTATCTACCCAGCGAACAAAGCACCATCACGATTTCTGGAGTTTCCGACAGCAGCTTCGATGGCACCTTTGCGCTGACCGGTACTCCCACCACCAACTCACTTACCTACGCTCAGACCGGCTCAGTCAGCACTTCCAGCTCTGGTTCCCTGAGCGCAGTTTGTGGCGGCGGTGGTGCGCCCGCTGGATGCTCCGAGGCTCCAATGAGCCTGAGCAGCTGGGATCAATTCGTGACGGAGCTTGTCAACCACGTGGGGCCGGGCGTAATTCAATATTGGGAGCTCTGGAACGAGGCGAATCTCACTCAGCAATGGCGGGGAAGCCCGAATACTTTGGTCGCCATGGCTGCGGATGCCAAAGCGATAATCAAGAGCGTCGATCCGAAGGCGATCATCCTCAGCCCTTCGACCACGATCAACTTTGCCACACCACTCGAGTGCGCCACCTACGATCCCCGCTGCGGAAGCAACTGGATGAACAACTGGTTAGCTGCAGGCGGCAAGAATTATATCGATGGCGTAGCACTCCATGGCTATCCGGAGGTGGGCGAAGCGCCGGAACAGATACAGGGCGTAGTTACTTTGTTCCAAATTGCGTTGAACCAGAATGGAGTCAGCTCGTTACCCATCTTCGACACTGAATCGAGTTGGGGTTTGAATTCGGCTCTGCCGAATCAAAGCGACCAGATAGCATTTCTCGCTCGTCACCTCCTGCTTGAGCATTCGATGGGAGTGCAGGGTTCATTCTGGTATGAGTACGACAACCCAAACTGGGGAATCCTTTGGAGTTCGTCCGGAGGATTAAATCCGGTAGGTGAGGCCGATCAGCAAGTTGCGAAGTGGATCCAAGGCGCAACGATGACGCAACCCTGCGCAGCAACCGCCGCCGACCCAACCACGTTTACCTGCGGCTATACGCGGTCGAATGGCTACTCCGCACTGGCAGTCTGGAATACTGCCGGGCAGAAAGCCTTCTCCGTACCCCAGGGCTTTGTTCAATATCACGAGTTGAATGGCAGCGTGACCCCGGCGTCAGGATCGGTCGAAATCTCTACCAGTCCGATACTCCTGGAGACTTCCAGCGCGTTCTAGGAAAACCATCCGTTGATGCGACGCGGTCTTCGCCTCTGGCGAGCCGCGTCGCCCAATGGCTTCACCGATGCCTTTGAGCCGAACTGGCTCAATCCACTGATCTGCACCACGAATGTTCTGCGAGTCAGCCGCAGTGCCTATTGTTGCGCACACTCTTTTCGAAAACGGATGCAGCTTGCGATTGCAGTCCTACGCAAAGTTGCCGCATCCGGCTCGAATTTTCCATCCTGATCAGTGGGCGCTGACAACTCCGGTTTGTGTGAACCCACCGGCTGCTTGCGTCTGCGGTTCTGCCGTCGGCACATTGGATGCCGCCTGGGCCAGTTTTCTCAATGAGGGTAGAAACACAAAGCGCACGAGCGCCGAGGGCTTCTCGGTGTCGGCAATCGTTGCCATCTTGCTGTCAAGCCATGCCGAGGGTGCCGGTGTGTGCGTATCCAGGTAGGCCAGCGACTCCAACCCGATCTGTCCCAAGGCGCCAAGCTGCCGGGCGCGGATTTCTGTATCCGACAGGCGACCGGAACGTCGAGCCCACGCTTCGAGGATCGGAGCCGCCTGTTCCCATTGGGCAAAACGCCTGCGTAGTTCTATCCTGGCGCGCTCCGAGTCTTCTGTGTGGGATGGAGAGATAATGGCATCGACCTCATTTGCGATCTCCTGTCGAAGCGGCGGATCTGCCACCACAGCATCAACGAGACGGTCAAGCGATGTAAGTCTGTCTGTGTGCTGACCTTGATAGCGCTCGTGAAAACTGACTGGCTCAGTGACCGAGGCCAAAATATCCAGCGGCTCAGGATTCCGAGAGCCCAACAAGTTGCGTCGTAGCTTTTCCGGTCCGGAAATATGTGTCAAGCCAACATCTTCCAGCTCCATGGATGCAAAGTTCAGCCGGCGGTACATGTCCGCAACATCGCGATCAGATTGCGGAGACCAGAATCGCTCGGCAATGGCAATCGTTCGAGGCCATATCCGCGAGTCAACCGTCTCGGGGTCAAGCTGCTCGGCCCACATACAGACTTCTCCGCCCAGGATCAACTGCTGTTGAGCGGCCGTCAGCGTGGTATCTGCGGGCAGGGGGTCTGCCAGGAACATAACTTCCGAGGTCTTCTGCGCATCTAGATAATACGGCGCTGACAAAATGCCCTGATAACCTTGTGTCGCTCCGCTAGAAAGTGAGGCGTCGCCTCTCCAACTCTGGATCATGATGTCTTTTGGCAGTGCGGGGTTCAGTATCTCGTCCCAGCCGACCATCTTCTTCCCGTGCTTAGTCAGAATAGGCAGCAGTCGCTGGTTAAAGTACGCTTGCAGTTCAGCCGGGGTCTTGAAGCCTTTCTTCTGCATGAAGTCTGCGATGCGAGGGTTTTCCAGCCACCCGGTGCCTTTCGTTTCATCGCCGCCGATGTGAAAGTACGCATCCGGGAAGATCGCAGCCATCTCCCCGACGAAGGCATCGATGAATTTGTAGGTCTTCTCGTTGCTGGGATCGAGCTCCGCGTGCGGGATACCAAAGACGGTAGGCAACTCTGTGATGTGTTCGCCCGATCCATATTCGGGATAAGAAAGAATCCAGCTTGAGCTGTGGCCTGGCATATCGAATTCAGGGACTACGCGTATTCCGCGCGCATGAGCGTAGGCGACAACCTCGCGCATCTGATCCTGCGTATAGAACTCGCCTCCCGATCCGACCTCTGTGAGCCGCGGAAACTTCTTACTCTCCGCACGAAATCCCTGGTCGTCGCTCAGATGCCAGTGAAAGACATTCAGCTTGGCTACGGCCATTCCATCCAAGGTTCGTTCAATCACTTCTACCGGTTCAAAATGCCGACTGACATCAATCATGAGTCCGCGCCAACGGAAACGCGGTGCATCATCGACCGCGATCACAGGCAACTGGCACGAGCCGTTCTCGCTTGAGAGCAGTTGCAGGAACGTCTCCATGCCATGCATGGCTCCCAGGTCAGTCGTGGCGGTGAGGGTTGCCTGACTTGCTGAGACATTTAATTGATAGCTCTCGTCCTCATCGATGCTTTGCACGTTGTCGAGCGACCCTGCGACTTTGAGCGTGAGTACCGGCGACGCGCCAGATGCGGACAGGTGTTGTGAGCGGAGTACACCTCCGCATTGCCGGTCAAGACGTCTGACCATTCGATCCAATGCTGCATTCAGGCGCGCGTCGTGAGTACCGGCGAAAGCTGCAGTGAAATGCTCATCGAGGGTCAGATGCCCTGTGCCTGGAGTTACGGAGCGTGGCAGCGGCATCAGTTTGAGCGGGGCAGGCACGCCTTTGCCAGTTTCTTCGCTCCGCAGTGGATTGGTGATAAAGATACCAAACACTACAAGCAGCAGTGGAAGCAAGGTGCTTCTTAGTCGGAGGTTATATCGGGAACGAAAAGTACAATCGGCGATCCATGCGCGTGACGTCACAAAGTACTCCTTTAGAGGGTATAAAACACAAAAACAGCGAAAGCGTAGATATTGCAACGGCCGTTCCCGGATAAGGCTCGCGTGACGGCTTATAGGAGACAGCATTCCTATTCCAAGGGGTCACAAGCTGCGTCCAGGCGGAAATTGGCACCGTGGACATGATCATATAACGATAATTAGATCAATCTGCCCAATTTTTTTCGATCAGAACATCTCGCTTAGCGCCAGATTTGCGCATTTTGTTGAATTACGCGCGTCATTTCGAAGCTTTTCCTGCCAGCCGTGTAGAATCAGTGCGACATGTCGGAAACGCTTAATTTTCGCTCCGAACAAATCGTCAAGCTCCTCCTGCGCGCCGGCAGTGCAACGATGGAAGAGATTCTCGCTGCGGCGGGTTCCTCCGCGCCCAGCATTCGCCGTGATCTCGCGAGACTTGAGAACCGGGGACTGATTCGCCGCACTCACGGCGGCGCGACGCTGGCCGAGCCGCTCCTCTATGAGCCGTTCCGATACGACAGTTCTTTTCTGGCACGGGAGCAGCGCTTCGCTGCCGAAAAACGCAAGATAGGGCTGGCAGCCGCGGAGCTTGTACAAGCCGGGGAAACAGTAGGTCTGTCTGCTGGAACAACGACGACATACATCGGACGTAGCCTGCGCCACAGGGAAAAGATTCAGATCATTACCAACGCTATCAATATAGGTATGGAGCTGTGCAACCAGCCTGGAATTCGCACGTATTTGACCGGAGGTGTAGTTCCGTGGGCGTGGTCGTTCTCTCTTACGGGCAATGCAGCGCTTGAATTTCTGGATGATGTTTACCTGGATAAGGTCTTTTTGAGTGTGACAGGTCTTGATGTGGAGCGTGGCGCCACTTCGCTTGAACAGGATGAAGCGTTGGTCTACCGCAAGATGCTTAAGCAGTCGAAGCAAGTGATTGTGGTAGCCGATTCCAGCAAACTGGACAAAGTCGGGCCAGCTCTGATCTGTCCGACGAGCGAAATCCACATACTTATCACCGACGCCGGGGCGACGGCAGCGGCTCTCAGCCCATTTGAGCGGCACGGCATTCGAGTTATCCGCGTGTGAAGCATGGACTTGGCGGGCTATTCGGCCAGTCGCAAAGTCGCTGATTATTGTCTAAATGAACTCCGCGTTCGATGACGCTTCGGAGTATCTGAACGTCTGGATAAAGCATTTTTGACCGTTTTGGCCGATTGTGATCATTTTCCTCTTGCAATCTATCTAATTTGGCCCTATTGTTCCTATATTCATTTCGCTCATAGCTGTTGTGCCACAAAACGGTCAAGGCAACCAAGAATGCCGCTCTTGTCGCAAGGAACAAGAAGGAGGACTGACTGTCCGACAAGACGGTCAACCTCATATGCATGACTTCGGGATAGATACGCGGATAGAAGAAGTCCAATGTGGTGTCCCGGCATTGTGTCGTTGTTTGTTTCTGATCTCGCTGGTTGGAGATCGACGGCTTCAGTTAACTGTTTTTCCTGAATATCCCAGACTCAATAACTCCCGACAAAGCTCACCCGTCCGTCAGCAACCAAGTGTTGATAGGACAGGATTTCAAAAGAAAAAGAGAGGGTGCGATGGCAATGATTCACATGAGGCCTGCTTACAATCGTTGGTTTCTTTCACGGCGTTTCAACCGTATGCCGCAAGGTTGTTCCCGTGAGCGGAGCTGCATCAATAACCGCTTATCTTTGCTCGCAACGTTGATGATTGCACTTCTGTTATGTCCATTGATAGGACGGGCTCAGGAGCTCACTGCAACGCTCAGCGGTGTAGTTACCGATTCTTCCGGGGCGGTGATACCTCATGCCCTGGTCACGATTACGCTCAATGGCGATAACGGAATCGCCCGCCAAGTTGAATCGGACGGCAGTGGTAATTACGTTGCAACCAATCTCACGGCCGGCACTTATTCGGTAACCGTAGCAGCGCCGGGTTTCGAGACCTACAAGGGCAAGGACATTGTCCTCGACGTTGCGGAAAAGCATGCTGTGAATGTGCAACTGAAAGCTGGCTCCGCCGCGACCACGGTTACGGTGGAAGACAATCCGGTTTCGGTAGATACGGAGAGTAGTGCTCAAGCTGGAACCATCTCCGGAACCCAGGTTAGGGAACTCGAGTTGGCCAACCGCAACTTCGAACAGCTTGTCGTTCTACAGCCCGGCGTAGTCAATGCGCTCGGCGATAACGTTGTCGGAGGCGGCAGCACCGGTATTTCGGTAAACGGAGCCCGTACTACCGCGAATAACTGGACTGTGGACGGCGCTGATATTAATGACAGCGGATCGAACGCAACCATCACCAATGTTCCCAGTGTCGATGCTATCCAGGAGATCACGCTGCAGCGAGGATCTTATGACGCAGGCTACGGGCGCAGCGGCGGAGGCCAGGTCCTCGTGGCGACCAGGAGCGGCACAAGTGCTTTCCACGGCGGCGCCTATGAGTTCGATCGCAATACCGCTCTGAATGCCAACGATTACTTCAATAAGCAACAGCAAATTGCCGCTGGAGAGCCGAACACGCCTGCGGTTTACCACTACAACAACTTTGGCTTTACCATCGGTGGTCCCGTCTTCATACCGAAGGCGTACAACACGTCCAGGAATAAGACCTTTTTCTTCGTGTCAGAAGAGTGGTTTAAGAATACTCAGCCTGGAAATGCCAGCTTTGCGGCTGCGACTTCCGCTGAGATTGGCGGCGTAGTCCCGGGCCAATTTACAAATGGACCGGCAAACTGTCTGAGTTACGATGCGAGTACCAACTCGACCACGATCGCACCCAGTTGTTTCAGCAAGAACTCCCAGGTCTATCTGACCAACGTCTACGCCAAGAATCCAGCCAACAGCGGTGGTAACTACGAATTCTCCTACTCTGCGAAGCAGAACGAGCACGAGGATATCGTTCGCGTCGACCACTACTTCAATGACAAGGTGCATTTCTTCGCCCGCGGCATGAACGATGATTTTCCGAACAACCAACCCATGGGCCTCTGGGCGGGGAACAATTACCCCTCGCTGGTGAACACGGCAGTTGACTCGCCCGGCAAAAACGTCGTGGGCAACCTGACCTGGGCTATCTCGCCGAGAATCGTCAACGAAGTGGAGTTTGTCTGGGCTCAAGGCACTTACAATTCCACTATCCAGAGCGGTCAATTTGCCACGTCACCCGCAGCCTTCAGTGCGATGACGAATAACTGGGCCTACACTGATCCATACGGACGCGTCCCAGCGATCACGATTGCCAGCGGGCTTCAGGGATATTCACCAGGTTCCGCGCCGTGGAAAGAACGCAACCTAGACCGCACATACTACGATAATCTGGCGATCACGCTCGGCAAACATACCCTTCGTACGGGTTTTCAATTCCAGCAGATGATCAAGACCGAAAATGCCGTCGATGGCGGCCCAAACTTTAAGTTCAACACCTGGGGCGATTTCCTGCTGGGCAACGTTCTCGTCTATCAACAGCAGAGCCGTGATATCACTCCCGACCTGCACTACATAAACAGCGAAGCGTACGTACAGGACGACTGGAAGATCAACAGGCGCCTCACCCTCAACCTCGGCGTGCGCTGGAGCAGATTCCCATCTGCGACGGACGTGAAGAATACCCTGAATAACTTTGATCCACGGCTGTATAACTCTGCGAACGCACCCGTCATCGATCCCACAACCGGCAATTTCGATCCCACCCAGACCGCTTTGATTCCAGCAACGTACACCAATGGAATCATCTTTCCCCAAGGCGCAGCCTGCACCGCGGCGCAAGCCGTTTCCTCGCAGGTTACCTGCTCGCCTTATGGCAGCTATATCAACCCAAATAACAACGCAAACTTCGGGCCGCGCCTGGGATTCGCCTACAACCCTGATGGCCGCGGAATCACGGCCATTCGCGGAGGATTCGGGATCTTCTACGACCGCCTCCTCAATGGCATCTGGGAGCAGAACGCCTTCTCTAACCCACCGCTATTGCAGACCACAACCGTGAACAATACTTCTTTTGACGACCCCTCCGGCGCAAATGCCATTTCTTACGGTCCCAATGGTCTGACGGTCACAGGAACGCCTATCTTCAAGGTTCCGAATTACGCCAACTACAATCTCTCCGTGCAACGCCAACTGTTGCCAACCACAACACTAGAGATAGCGTATGTCGGCAATGTGGCGCGTCACTTGCTCGGCGAGTTCGACATGAATCAGCCCACCGAAGCGGCGAGAGATGCGAATCCAACATCTGACGTCAATGCTCTTCGCCCCTATCTGGGATATGGCTTTATGCATTCCAGAGCGCCGCTATTCACCAACAACTACAACTCGCTGCAGGTCACGGTGCAACACCGATCCTCGAAGGGGCTGACTCTCGGCGCGGCATATACGTGGTCAAAGGATCTGACTACGAACTCCAATGACCGCGGAACGTCAGCGAGCAACAGCTACGACTTCAAGCACGATTACGGTCCGTCAACCACGAATACGCCGCAGGTTCTTGAAGTCAACTATATCTATCAACTGCCCTTCTATAAGCAGCAGTTGGGATTTGTTGGGCATGTTCTCGGCGGATGGGAGGTCTCCGGTATTTCCTCGTTTGTCTCCGGCGCCTCCTTTACGGTGACCCAGACAACGGATCCATTTGCTGCGATTGGCCCCAATGGTCTGGGAATGATTCAGGACGCCGACATTCAGATCCGTCCCGACCAGGTTGCGCCCATTCATCGGGTCAAAACCGAGCAGCAGTGGTTTTCGACCTCATCCTTTAATACGGCTGCGGGCCACTTCGGCTCCGAGCGTGTGGGCTCGCTCCTTGGGCCCGGCCTGCAGGATTGGGATCTGGCGAGCATCAAGAATGTAAATCTTGGGGAACACGTCAAGTTCCAACTGCGCGGAGAGTACTTCAATGCGTTCAACCACACTAACTTCAACGCTGTCGACTCTGTCGTGAGCGACAGCAACTTCGGACAGGTGACGAGCGCTCACGTACCGCGCAGAATCCAGATCGGCGCGAAACTTAACTTCTAACTTGAGGATCGTCACGCAAGACAGATGGCCTGTGCGGAAGCACAGGCCATCTTCGTTATAAATGCACTATGTACTCAACGCGTAGTAATTCAAAGATCCACGGTGGCCCGAATTACTTATGCTCCGGTGCGGCGGTCTGTCCATCGTGGGCATGATCTTTGCCGGGCAGTCCCGACATCATCTTCAGCAGTCCTTCATTTGCCGCTTTGTTGAGGCTGCTGGCTTTCTCAAGTTCTGCCTTGGCTTCTGAAGTTCTTCCCATGGACCGATACAGCTGTCCGATCCTGTAGTGAACACCCACATCGGACGGCGCCAGTTTTTCAGCAACTTGAAACTCCGCCAGAGCATCCTGCTTGCGGCCATCCTCGGCGTAAACGATACCAAGATCGAGGTGCGCCATGGAACTCCCCGCATCACTCTTTACTACTGCCTCCAATAGCGCCCTGGCATCCTCCATCCGGTTCAACTCGATCTCAGAATTGGCCAGATAGAGCATCGCCTTGATGTGCCGCGGGTCATTGTCGATCTCAGTCTGAAACTCCGAAGCCGCCTCTGGATATTGGCGCTCAGTCCACAATAGATAACCCAAACCGAAGTGGACATTCGGTTCTTTGGGATTGGCTGCGACTGCGGCGCGAAACTCACGTATAGCGCCGTATGTATCTTTCATCTCACTGAGCGCCTCGCCCACCAACATATCTGCCTCAGCGGACTGGGCATTTAATGACTCGATCCTATGAAATGCATCCAGGACACACGGGTACTGATGTGACAGTAAGCAACTGTGCGCCAGAGTCAGCAACAACGTAAGGTTTTGTGAATCCTGCTCCGCGGCATGCTTCAGATAGGGAGACGCCGCCGCATATTCGCCGAGACCGTAATAAGACATCCCTATCAGAACTGTCAGGCGCTGGTCTTCCGGCGTGGCTTTGAGTAGTGGCGTAAACATCTCTATAGCTTGTTTGTAGTCGCCGTTCTTGAAGAGCGCGAGGCCCAGGTTCAAACGGAGCCCGGGCATTGCGGGTTTGAGCGCCAGGGCTTTACGGTAAAAACGAATGGCCTCAGCGTAGCGTTCCTGCCGGGCTTCGAGCAGGCCAAGGTGAGCCAGGGGTTCAGGATTGGCAGGGTATGCCTTGGCCAGGGCGCTCCAGGCTGTTTCCGCCTCGGCCGTCTTGCCCTGTTGTTCCAAAGACATGGCAACTCCGCTTGGATTGCTCTGCGACAGAACAGGCGAGACCATACTCGCCACGAACATTACCAGCGAGATAGTCGCCCAATGCTCCTGTCTAAATCTCACATGCGTCTCCATCAGGATTGTCTCGTGCAGAAGCTACAATACGCAAGCACGCCTGATCTTAAGGAAGAGAGCAGTTAGGGCAATCGGACATGCGGCCCAATCAAGAACTCTTGGGCTTGATGTTTTCATTAATCAAAAGAATGTCTGAACGATATCCATAACCTGGTATTGGGAATTCAGCACCGGCAGCGTGCGCCATTTGTCGAAGGTCAGGCAAGGGTGCGAGATATCAAAGCCAATCATATCGCCCACTCGAAGATCATCGTCAGCACTAATCTGCAAATAGGAATGCTGATCCATCATCTTCGTCACAGTCCAGTGCTCGCCGGCCTTTTTCGGAACAGCGTCTCCGAATCTAAATCCGGGTCTGAAGTGCAGCGCAGGAACAGGAAAACCGGCGTCGAAGGCTGCGTCGCGCTTGCCTAAAGCTACAATCGCCCGATTTGCTTCTGGAACCGATTGCACATAGGCCCAGACTTGCAATGCGGGCAAGAGTCCAGAAGCCATACTTCGTGCGATTGGATTGTGCTGCAAGATCCTTGTCTGTGCCTTCTGATACGCGCCAATATCATGGGTAAGATAGCAACCAGGGCGCAGTACGGCTTCAACCGTATTGCCGAAATTGGCAGCGGAAAAAACCTCGGCTACGACGTCATACCAAGCCGAACCGGCACCTGAGATGAGAGCAGGAGAACGCCGGAAACTCTCCTCGGCAAGAAGCCTACGCGTGACTTCGACTGCGTTCTGCAAATACTTACGAATCGCCAGTTCCTCTTCGAGGACTCCTTCATAGACCTCGACGCCGCACAGAGCTATGGATGCGCTCCAACGCGACAACGAGGCCAGCACCGCTTGCAATTGATCATTGTCGCGCACTCCGGTGCGGCCTCCTGCAACGCCCAATTCCAGCAGAACGTTCAGACGCTGACGGTACTGCGAAAAATATGCGCCAAGCTGTTCGACCTGCGCTGCTGAATCCACCAGGCAGTAATATTCGAAACTCGGATCATTGATGAGGCGTGCGATGGTGGCCATATTCGCCTTGCCGACCAGTTGATTGGCCATCAATACTCGGCGCACGCCGTGCGCATACGCAATCTGTGTCTGGTGGGCAGTCGCAAGCGTTATTCCCCATGCGCCTGCCTGTAATTGCCGCGCAAATAGTTTGGGAGCCATCGCAGTTTTGCCATGTGGCGCGAGTTTAAGTCCATAAGCAGTGATGAATTGCTGCATCCAATCGAGGTTGTGCTGTAATCTTTCTTCATAGAGTACGGCTGAAGGCAGGCTCAGGTCTTCGCGAAGCAGATTCCAATTGAGTTGGACAATCCCATCAGGATCGAGCGCACCTTCGAAAAACCCCAAGCCTTTGTTCAACGAGGTGATTGCGGTAAGGGGCACTAGCTGCATTTGCTGATCGTTGTTCACGTATGAGATCTCCATGTATTTCCAGCATTCAAGGAAGTGTTCGAGAACCGTGCGACCAATAGTTTATATTCTGAGTCAGCCAGCATGTTGAATTGCGACACCATCATACGAAACGCAAGCGTTTTGGACGGCAGCGCCGCCGCCTCCGAGGTCCTCGATGTTGCTATCCACGACGATCGCATTTGTGCAATTGGCCCATCTCTTGAGTGCAGCGCATCCGTTGTTATGGACGCAGAAGGTCTCGCGCTGACGCCGGGTTTTATCGATGTACATACCCACGACGACACCAGTGTAATCCGAACGCCGGCGATGCTGCCCAAGCTTTCGCAGGGTGTAACTACGGTCATCGTGGGCAACTGTGGCATCAGCGCCTCTCCGGTCGAGCTTCGCGGCGAACCGCCTGACCCCATGAACCTGCTCGGCGGCGTGGAAGATTTTCGCTATCCGACCTTTGCCGCCTATGTTACGGCTATCGGCCAAGTGCACCCGGCAGTGAATGTTGCCGCCCTTATTGGCCATACGTCTTTGCGCAATAACCACATGGATCGGTTGGACCGCACCGCGACGGATGCTGAAGTCGACGCGATGCGTGCACAGTTCAAGGAAGCTCTCGACGGGGGCGCATTGGGTCTGAGCTCCGGCCTCGCCTATCTTTCGGCAAATGCCGCTTCGACCGAAGAAGTGCTGGCGCTTGCGGAGTTGCTTGCCTCTCACAGCGCGGTGTACACCACTCATATGCGCACCGAATCCGACGCGATTCTCGATGCCATGCAGGAAGCATTTGAAATCGGCCGCATGAGCCAGGTACCGGTCATTGTTTCTCATCTGAAATGCGCTGGCATCGCCAACTGGGGACGAAGCGGCGAGGTGCTTGACGCTTTGGATACGGCGCGAGCCCTGCAACAGGTGGGTTGTGACTGCTACCCTTACGCAGCCGGATCGAGTACGCTCGATCTGCGGCAAGTAGATGAGCGGGTAAGAATTACGATTACATGGAGCACGCCGCACCCGGAGATGGCTGGCCAGTCACTGGCGCAAATTGCAGCAGCTTGGGGCGTGACGCAATACGAAGCGGCACAACGGCTCAGGCCTGCCGGAGCTATCTATCACAGTATCTCGGAAGAAGATATGCGCCGTATTCTTAGCCACCCTGCAACCATGATCGGCTCGGATGGCTTGCCGAACGATCCCTTGCCGCATCCTCGCTTGTGGGGAACCTTTCCCCGCGTGTTAGGCCGTTACAGTCGCGAGGCAAAGTTGTTTTCGCTTCCTGAGGCAATTCACAAGATGACCGGCATGCCCGCGCGGAGATTCGGATTGGAAGAGCGTGGTTTGATACGCGAGGGTTATTGCGCGGACCTCGTGCTCTTCGATCCAGAAACGATCCTCGATACAGCGACATTTGCCGATCCCATACGCCCCGCACAGGGAATCGCAGGCGTATGGGTCAATGGCGTTCTTTCGTATACTTCTGACGGAGCTACCCAGAATCGTTCCGGGCGCTTTCTCCCACGCGGCAAAACGGCGTGGATTCAATAGCCCTTATTCGGAAACCGGGTTCAGAAACTCGAACGATAACTCAACTTAGACAAGGAGCGCAGGATGAGCATAAAGCGGTACGGAGTAGAAGGCGGCAAGGGCACGGGCGGTCAGCATCTTCCATTTGCGCGCGCAGTCGAGGCCGATGGATGGTTATATGTATCGGGTCAGGTTCCGATGGTAAAAGGCGAGGTGGTAGCAGGCAATATCGTTGCTCAATCCCAGCAGGCCATTCGCAATCTCTTATCGATTCTCGAAGAAGCCGGTTACGGTACCGAGCATGTTGTACGTTGTGGCGTATGGCTTGAAGATCCGCGCGACTTCTCGTCATTTAATGCGGTTTTCAAAGAGCACTTTGGCGAGCATCCTCCTGCCCGTGCATGCGTTGTATCGAGCATGGTCGTCGATTGCAAAGTAGAAATTGATTGCGTGGCTTACAAGGCTCCCAACCGTTGATCGTGCAAGGCTTTCAATCTTGATTTCTAGCCGTTCCGCTGCCGGAGAAGCGCTCATCCTGTGCTCTTGACCACCTTCACGATCGACCCTCACAGTCTCTTTCTGCTGGTCTCGGCTCTTGCTGCCGTGATCGGCTTGATTCTGCTGATCGCAGTCTTCAAGCTGAACCCGTTCATCACCCTGCTGCTCGCCTCGCTTGGTCTGGCAATGGTCACCGGCATGCAGCCTTCCACCATCATTCACTCCTTTGAAGCTGGAGTCGGCGCAACTCTTGGTCACATTGCAGTCGTCGTGGCTCTTGGCACCATGCTGGGGAAGATGATGGCGGAGTCGGGCGGCGCGGATCAGATCGCCTACACGCTCATTCGCCTCTTCGGCGAGAAACGTGTGCACTGGGCCATGGTCATCATCGGCCTCGTCGTTGGCCTGCCGGCCTTCTTCGAGGTTGGATTCGTCCTCCTCATTCCCATCGCATATACGGTTGCGCGGCGAACAAAAACATCCTTGATCATGGTCGGTCTACCCATGGTCGCTGGGCTTTCCGTAGTCCACGGGCTAGTTCCTCCGCATCCCGCAGCTCTGCTTGCGGTAACCATCTATAAAGCAGACGTGGGCCGTACGATCTTCTACGCCCTGCTTGTCGGTTTGCCCACAGCCGTTATCGCCGGGCCGATCTATGCGAAATTCATCGCTCCGCGCATCCAGCTTCCGACGGAGAATTCCATCTCCGCGCAGTTTGTCGATCACGGATCGGAGCGCAGCTTGCCTGGCTTTTGGCTTACTGTGTTCTCCATCCTGCTCCCCGTTCTTCTCATGTTGATCGGCAGTTGGGCCGACGCAATCGCAACGCCGAAGAGCGCGTTGAACGAGGCGCTTCATCTCGCCGGCAACGATGACATGGCTCTTTTGATCGGCGTGTTGGTCAGCTTCTTCACACTTGGCCGGTTACGCGGCTTTACGAGAGAGACGATTCTGCGCTTCAGCAATGAATGCCTCGCACCTACGGCGACAATCACGCTGCTGGTTGGCGCTGGCGGAGGCTTTGGAAGAATATTGCAGGATAGCGGCGTCTCTCAGGCCATTATCGGAGTTGCGTTGCAGAGCCACATTCCATTGCTGCTGCTTGCTTGGCTGCTCGCCGCATTGATGCGCCTGGCCACCGGTTCCGCGACTGTGGCTATGACGACAGCCGCCGGCATTGTGGCGCCAATCGCCTTGCATAGCACTGGCGTTCGACCGGAATTGCTGGCCATTGCCACCGGAGCTGGCTCGCTCATTTTCTCTCATGTCAACGACGGCGGCTTCTGGCTTGTGAAGGAGTACTTCAACATGAGCGTAGCGCAGACGATTGAGACCTGGTCGATCTGCGAAACCATCATCTCGGTCACGGCGTTGCTTCTCACTCTTGCGTTGTCGCTTGCGCTCTAATAGACGCAATATTCCCGAATAGCGTCCCTGAATTCTTAAAGAGCCCTCTCGAAAACGGCCTACCATGAATATGGGATGAACGGACGGAAGATTGTTCATGTGGATATGGATGCGTTCTACGCCTCCGTCGAGCAACGCGATAGTCCGGAGCTGCGCGGGAAGCCGGTTGTCGTTGCCTGGCGGGGAAAGCGCTCCGTAGTCTGCGCGGCCTCCTATGAGGCCAGGCACTTTGGCGTGCGCTCAGCCATGGTCGCGACGCATGCCGAGCGTCTGTGCCCGGAGGCAGTCTTTGTCCCTCCCGACTTCACGCGTTATCGGGCAGTTTCACGCGCCGTGCGCGAGATCTTCCTCCGGCACACGGATCTCATCGAGCCGCTATCGCTCGATGAAGCATATCTGGATGTCACCGAGAATAAGACCGGCCTCGCAACGGCTACGAAAGTCGCCAGCACAATCCGGCAGCAAATCCGCGAAGAGCTCAGCCTGACTGCCTCTGCGGGTGTCGCTCCCAACAAGTTCCTGTCGAAGATCGCCTCCGATTGGCGTAAGCCGAATGGGCTTTTTGTTATCCAGCCCGCGGAGGTGGCGAGCTTCCTGACTCCATTGCCTGTGGGCCGCATCCCCGGAGTTGGAAAAGTCACGGAAGAGAAGCTCGTCAGGCTCGGAATGCGCACGGTCGGGGAGTTACGAACCCTCCCGCTCAACGAGTTGCAACGCATGTTTGGCCGCTACGGACAACGCCTGTATGAACTGGCTCGCGGAATCGACGAGAATCCGGTCGTGCCTAACCGGCCGACAAAGTCCATCTCAGCCGAGGACACGTTTGAGCAGGATGTACTCCTTGCCGAAACTGAACCCATGATTCGGCGTTTGGCCGAAAAAACATGGCTCGCTTCCCGCAAGGAATCGCGAATCGCCCGCACCGTGGTCTTGAAGTTGAAGACGGCTGAGTTCCGCGTGATGACCCGAAGCCAGACGGCCCCGGAGCCGCCAGCCTCACAGGAAGAGCTGACTCAGATTGCTCTGTCTCTGCTGCAAAAAGTAGGAACTGATCCCGGGCAACGATTCCGCCTGGCGGGCGTAGGGCTCGGCAACTTCCGTGACCCAGGCGAGAGCGCGGAACCATCGCTTTTCCCCTTGTAGAGGGATGTCTCTAGTCTGAGCCCTCTGGAAGGAAATGATTGACAGAAATGCGCTCAGCGGAAACTGCGCGAGTATACTGGCTGCTCAACGGAAAATCAAGATGACTCAATGGGACGCGGTAGTCCTCAAGAAGTGCCCGCGTTTATGGTTTGAATGTTGATCCAATTTGCGATGTATCGTCTTGGTTATCGCGTTTTCCCGGTGAATTAAGGGGGAGGGAATTCATGCCAGTCAGAAACGCCTTGAACCGTCTTTTGGCCGGAGTTATGGTAGCCTGTGCGGCGTCAGCGCCCCTTATCGCGCAGTCGAACTCGTCCTCATCGAATCCGTCCTCATCGACCGCGACCTCAGGACCGGCGGCCTCGATTGATCACCCATCCGGATATAACCAGCCGCCAAAATACATTCTGGACGTAATGCACGCGCCTTCCCCGCCAGTTCCATTGGTAAGCCCGACAGAGGACACGATTCTCTTGGTGTCCTGGCAAGACTACCCATCGATTTCTCGGGTGGCGACACCTTTCCTGCGCCTTGCCGGCGTGCGCGTCGAGCCGAAGAATCACAGCAAGCACGACACCCCTGGCGGCTACGGCATCACGCCCTGCGCCAGGAGCTTCGCGTTGGTGCATATCGCCGACGGCGCGCAAATCCCCGTCGCGCTTCCCGAGGGTGCGTGCCCAGGCCAGCCAATCTGGGCCGCTGACGGAAAACGATTCGCGTTCGTGAATCTAGCGCCGGACGCGGTCGAGCTCTGGATCGGCGACGCGAAGACCGGCGAAATTCATCAGGTGTCCGGTGCGCGTCTCAACCCAATGTTCAACGACGAAATGAAATGGATGCCCGACCAGAAAAGGCTCTTGGTCAAGCTAGTTCCCGCGGAGATGGGTGCGCCGCCTCCTGAACCAACCGCGCCAATTGGTCCGAGCATTCAGGAGACAGAGGGTGAAAAAGGTCAGAGCAGTACCTATGAAAACCGCGACACGCTCCGCAACACGCACGATGAGGATCTTTTCAATTACTTCGCGGCCTCACAACTCGCTCTAGTCGACGCGGCCACCGGAGCGATCCGGCCTGTGGGTACGCCTGGAAACTACCAATCCGTCGACCCCGCGCCGGATGGGCAGCACATACTCGTCACCGCGATCCACAAACCCTACTCGTATATCACGACTTATGATCGCTTTCCCAAAGAAGTCGAAGTCTGGGACATTGCGGAACCCTCAAACCTTCGTGTTCATACCATCGCGTCGCTTCCGCTGGCGGATCGCGTTCCAATCCACGGCGTGCCGCTTGGGCCCCGCGATTTTTCCTGGCGCGCCACCGAGCCGGCGACGCTGATCTGGGCGGAAGCGTTGGATGGCGGCGACTGGAATGTGAGTGCTCCAGCCCGCGACAAAATACTTCTTCAGAAGGCGCCGTTCACTTCACCGGCCGTCGAAATCACGCGCACCGAGCAGCGTTATGCAGAGATCCTCTGGAGTGACCACCAGGATGTCGCTCTTCTCACGGAATACGATGAGAACCGCCATTGGACACGGACATTCATCCTCGACGCCGACGATCGACAGAAAAAGCCTCGCCTGCTTTGGGATCTCTCCATGGACGAAAGCTATGGCGATCCGGGCGAACCAGTGAGGCACCAGCTTCCGAATGGATCAAGAGTTATTCGCCAGGACGGCGACTCAATTTACCTTGAAGGACGCGGCGCATCGTCCGACGGAGACCGGCCGTTCCTCGATCGGCTCGATCTCAAGACCTTGCGATACGAACGTATGTTTCGAAGCGATAAGACATCCTACGAGCAGTTCCTTTCCTTCACCGGGCCGGACACGCGAAAGTTTCTCACCTGGCATCAATCGCCGTCCGACCCGCCCAATGCCTTTGCGCGAACGCTGGGAAAATCCGCCGACGCTCCTGCCGGAGAAGCAGTCTTTGTTTCGACAAGCCAAGCCGTCACCCACATTCCCGACCCAACACCGGAGGTGCGAGCGATCAAGAAGCGGTTGGTCAAGTACAAGCGGGCCGATGGGCTTGACCTTTCGTTCACCCTCTATACGCCGCCCGGCTATCAGGAGGGCACGCGCGTCCCCACTATTCTTTATGCCTATCCGCTGGACTATGCCGACGCTTCAAAAGCCGGCCAGGTAGTAGGCTCGCAGGAAACCTTCACCCGGCTGCGGCAATATAGGCTGTTGCTTCTCGCGGGCTACGCGATCATCGATAATGCTTCGTTTCCCATCGTCGGCGATCCGAAAAAAGCCTACGACACATATCTGGATCAGCTCGTCGCTGACGCCAAAGCCGCAGTCGACGAGGCTGTGCAGCTAGGCGTAGCCGATCCCGACCGCATAGGAGTCACCGGCCACAGCCATGGCGCTTTAATGACCGCAAACCTGGTGGCCCACTCTAACCTGTTTCGGGCTGGTGTTGCAACCAGCGGCTCTTATAACAAGACGCTCACGCCGTTCGGTTTCCAGAACGAGCGGCGATCGGTTTGGGAAGCGCCCGACGTCTATCAGAAGGTCTCGCCATTCTTCTTCGCTGACAAACTGAAGACACCGCTACTCATCGTGCATGGAGGGGAAGACGCAAATCCCGGCACCACACCGTTGCAATCGGATAAGCTCTACGAAGCGATTCGAGGTAATGGCGGCACTGCCCGATTAGTCGTCCTCCCGCACGAGCCGCATTGGTATTCGGCGATGGAATCGAACGAGCAGTTGGTTTACGAGATGCTTCGCTGGTTCGACAAATACGTAAAGAACGCGCCGCCACGGTAAATACACCGTGGCAACTCCGTTGCTCAGAATGAGAACTTGAGCGCCCCTTGCAGAATGCGTGGGGCCGCTGCGCTGATCACGTTTCCGAAAGTAGAGCTGCCGATATTTCCATCAACCGCCTGGGGACCGTTGAACTGCGCATGGTTGAAGACATTGAAGGCCTCCATCCGAAACAGCAGATTCTTCGATTCGGTGAACGCCAGATTCTTCGCGATCGCCATGTCATAGTTGTCGGCCCCCGGGCCGTAGAAGAAACGTCTTTTGGCGGTGCCCGGGCTTCCCAGCGCATTCATGCTGAAATTCGTTGTGTCGAAGTAATTGTTGCCGTTTCTGCGCGGATTCTTATTCAAACCCAACGCGCCTCCGTTGTAGTCCGGCTCGTCGATGCTGCTGTTGTTCACACCGTTTGGATTCGTCCCGATCAGCGAGTTGTCATTGTTGTTGATCATAGTCACAGGAAAACCGCTCGCAAAGCGGGTGATGCCGGAAAGCGACCAGCCTTTCGTCAGCCGGTTGGGACGGAAGAATTGATCGAACGGCAACTGATAGTCATAGCTGACGACAAAATTGTGCTTCACATCGAATGCCGATAGCGCGTAGCTGAGCGCAGGATTGAAGGGATTGACCTCTTCGCCAATATTCGACGACTCATCCATCGACTTGCCGTAGGTATAGGAAGCATCGAACTCAAGCCGTCCCGCGGTATGCCGGGCGCTGAGCTGCAACGAGTTGTAATTGGCGTGGCCGATATTGGACTGGAGCGCATTGCTGCCGAAGTTCGGTCCCAGCGGCCCGCGCGTTCCGTTCACGGTTCCCCCGCCCGCGGGGTAATACGTCGTATCCTCGCCGAAGGCTCCGCAGGTGAGTGTTCCAAACATCACATCGCTCGGCTGGCTCAGACTCAGGCAGAGAGCAGGGTTGCCCGCATTCGATTCGACCAGCACACGCTGCCGGTGGGAAGCAGAGCCGATGTAGCTCGCACTGAAGACGGTCTTCGGACCAGCCTGGCGTTCGATTGAGAGCACCCACTCTTCCGTATACGGCGTATGGTTGTGGATGTCGTATCCCGGGATGCCGCTGATGGGCTCGTATGTGGCCCAATTGATATTCGGATCGGGGTTGCTTCGTGAGGAGTTAAGCGGCGCGAATTTGTACGGGAACGGCTGGCCGTTGTTGGTTCCGTCCGCCGCATTGATGAACGGCGTTGCAAAGAGCGGCGGCGCGGGACTTGAATACGTTGTGCCGTAAGGAGCATTCGCGGCAAGAACGCCGATCTCAACCGCATCAATGGCGGTATAAAACTCGCCGAAGCTGGCGCGCACGCTGGTGTTGCCCGGAGCGCCCAAAAGCTTTCTGAAGAGGCTGCCATTCTCGGCCTGGGGAGACCAAGCCAAGCCGACACGCGGTGAAAAATCGAGCGAATCGATTGGGGCCAGGGTATTTGGAATGCCAGGATCGCCGGGATACAGGATACCCGGAGGCGCACCGGGAAATACAACCGACTGCGCGCCAGCAACGAAGGTCGAAATCTGGTTGTATTTCTCCGACCAGGGCGCGATGCGGTCCCAGCGCAGCCCGTAGTTCAGCGTCAGGTTCGGTAGAACATGCCAGCTATCCTGCGCAAATACTCCAAAGTATTTGTCGCGCGCATAAAACGGATTCAACTGGCTCTGGTTGTACTGGCTGGGCACGCCAACCAGAAAGTCCGCAAAGTCAACGCCAGTCTCCTGTCCGGCAAAGACGAAGCTGCCATTGAACTGCGCTATGGGAGAAGCATTGACCTCATCGGCATGGAACTCCGCGCCGAATTTCATGGTGTGATTGCCCAGCACCTTCGAAAAACTGTCGGCCACCTGGTAGGTGTTGTTCACCTGAATCAGCTGATTAGCCGCTGCTCCGGTCGAATAAGCATTGAAGTTGAGATTTTCAACACTCTGTCCTTTAGGATCGAGGGCCACGATGCTGTCGGTTCCATCCGCATTCACAAATCCCTGCGACGCCAGGCTTACACTGCGGCCTCCGATGGGCTGGCCGAGATTGGTGTTGTCGCGCATCACGCTCAGGTGGAACTCATTGACCATTGTTGCGCCGAAGCTCTTCGTGTCACCAAGAGTGAGTAGTTGCGCACGGCCGGTCGTCAGCGCGGAAAAGCCCGGTACGTTAGCGCCGCTTTGCGCGACAGGATAAGGATTGACAAGGTTGAAGTCGTCGATGAAGTAGTACGCCGACATCAGTCCCCACCGCGTATTCGCATCGACTCTGGCGCCGGCTTTGTCGTCGCGTACCGTCTGGTCATAGGAAGATGTAGCAAAGGTGCCCTGCGTAGTATTCGGTGCGGGAATATATTGCAGCATCTTCTGCGCGGGAACCGACCAGGCCGTCTGCGGGATTACAGCATTGGGAAAAACACAAGTGGAGGAAGAGATACATCCAGGCAGATAGTACGGCTCGCCCGCTGTCACCTCATAACCCAACTTCTGGGTCAGGATGTTCGCGAAATAGGGGCCGCCGACGATTCCAGTCAGTTGGTTTCCACCGGGACCGGTCGTATAGTCCGAGAGGTCGCCGGTGCGGTCCGCACTGGATGGAACAGCGATGTTGCCGGTATCGACGCCCTGGGTCTGCCGCGTGCCTTGATAGTCGACGAAGAAGAACAGTTTATCGCGGCGGATCGGACCGCCGAAGGTGCCACCGAACTGGTTCTGCCGGAAGTCGCCACGGGTGGGCGAGAAGTAGTTGCGCGCATCGAGGTCGGTGTTGCGCAAGAACTCGAAGGCATTGCCATGAAACGCATTGCTTCCCGATTTCGTGACTACGCTGATCTGGCCGCCGCTGTATTCGCCATACTCTGCATCGAAGTTGCTGGTGATAATCCGAAACTCCGCGATCGAGTCCAGGTTGGGAATGACGGCTGTGCCGGCGTTGACATCCTCTTCCACGTCACTGCCGTTCACGCTGAAATAGTTGGCCGTCTCACGCTGTCCGTTGACGGAGAGGTTGCCGGGGTTCAGTGTGCCGGATGGATTGAGAACCGTTGCACCCACGTCCTGCACTGTGGTGTCACTAATCGCGGTCTGGGGAGCGACACCCGGTTGCAGAGACAAAAGATCTGTATAGCTGCGCCCGTCAAGCGGAACCGCGGCCATCTGCCGGCCGGTAATCACCTGTCCCATCTGCGTGCTCACTGTCTCAACGTGCAGCGTGTTGTCCGTTACCGACACGTTTTGAGAGACGCTTCCAACTTCAAGCGGCGCATCCAACGTAAGCGCCGCGCTGGTATCGAGAGCAATATCCTTACGCTCGTACTGACCGAACCCCGGAGCTTCCACGTCGAGCACATAGTGACCGACGGGCAAAACCGGGAAGGTGTAGTACCCTTTGCTATCCGTCTTCGTCTCGTGCAAAATCCCTGTACTGGTTTCCTTCACCGCCACGTGAGCATTCACGACAACGCTTCCCGACGGATCCTTCACCGTGCCCGAGATGCTTCCTCCCACGCTGGCCCACGCCAATGCGGCGGATAGAACTCCGGCAACGCAAACCGCCCTCCCGATACTGCTTAAGAACTGAATGGCTCTGCTCGACATGATTTCTCTCCTGTTCTTTCTGTGGGGCAGAAGCCCTTACTGGACGGTGATCGGAACATTGACGCTGGTCTGGAATTGGAACGGAACTACAAATAGGAAAAGAACTGGAAGAACCAAGGGAAGGACACGAATTCGCCAAGACACAGAGAGTGCTATACCCTTCATCATTGCCTCACAAGAAACACCATTCATCGTTCGAGTCAGCGGCATGAGTTGCCGGCCCAAAATGGAGTTGAATCTCTGCGGCAGGAACCCTATAGTGAGGGCAGCCCGCAGACTATTTGGCTGTGGTTCTCAGGTCCCCGTGGTCTCCGCCAAGAGATACCCGCGAGGGCCTGGTTCCATCTGCTATTGCAATTGCTTCTGTTTCTTTGCAGCGCACAGGCCGCAAAGTCCTCCAACTTCAAGCCGTATTGCCTGAATCTCGAACTGGTTCTTCGCTGCAATCTCATGCTTCAACCGCTCAAATGCGGGAGTCGCAAACTCTACAATCTCTCCACACTTAAAGCAGGCCAGATGCAGATGCTCCTTCTCCGTCTTGACCTCGTAATAATGCTTTTCGCCGTTGAGATGCATGAGGTCCAGTTCGTCGATTAAGCCCAACTGCTTGAGTAGTTCGATGGTTCTGTAGACCGTAGCCCGGTTGATGTTCGGATCTCGTTTGTGCGCCAGCTCCAGCAGGCTTGCCGCGTCCAGATGAGTCGTCGCCTCCTGGATGGTTTCAATCAGTGCGCGGCGCTGCGCAGTCAGCCGTACCCCTCTGGCTTCCACTTCACTCAATAGCTGGCAACGTAGAAGCAAAGGGCGTCTCCAGTTGCGACTGAGTCGCAACTTCTGATATCGGACTAAATTAGTCCTATACCTATATACGACAGATTTTGTCGGATTACAAGATCGTCATGGGAAATTCATGTGGCCTAAAAGAGGGAGTACTCCAAAAACCTCCAACATGCGGTACGAATCTGGTGGTCCATCGAGCTATCGCTGCGGTTGAAACAATAGTGACAACGGCTCCTAGCGCTCGAAGTCAGGTTGCAATAAGCGATCGCGTTGCACGCAGAAGTGCCTTTCGCCGATGACCGCATCTGCGATTTTTCGCTCTCCGACAACCGGAGCCATCGGAAGAATGCTTCAAGCAAACCGCACTCACCAGACTTGCTTTTTGTGCGATTAGTTGCGTACGGGGCTCTGGAGGAGCCTCTACATCGCGGACAAGCCTTCAAAGACGCTGCAAGATCGCAGTGTCAGCTGTCTGAGTTACGAGATTGCTTGCCTGAAACCTGTGAACGTGACGGGATGTAAGGGAACGCGAGTGGGTTCAGGCAAGGGGCCAGGCAAGATGCGGCCCAGATGGGCGCGGTTGGTCTTTAGCGTGTTGCTGTCAGTGCCTGCGAGGTCGTCACTTCCGATTCCATTCTTGGAATTGATGGCGTGGAAGAGAACAGTGGTATCAGCCCCTCGACCAATGTTGGGTGTGTCAGGATGGCGTCGCGCAAGGCCGTATAGAGCACTCCGGCATTCATCGCGATCTGGACGGATGACATAATCTCCGCAGCTCCGACACCGAATGCCGTGAAGCCGAGGATGCGATCGCTATCAGCTTCGACCAGCGCCTTCACGAACCCGCGCGTTTCCGAGAGGGTGCGCGCTCGCAGATTGGATTCCATTGGAACTTTGAACAAGCGATACGCAGTGCCTTGAGCTCTGGCCTCATTCTCATTCAATCCAATGCGGGCCAATTCAGGGTCCGTGAACAGGCAATAAGGAACCTGTCTTCCGGTGGTCACATGGTGAACTCCATTGAGGTTGTTATGTACGACCCGGAAATCGTCGACGCTGATGTGTGTGAACTGCGGGCTGCCTGCAACTTCGCCAATGGCCCAAACGCCCGGCGCGGTTGTCTGTAGCCGTTCGTTGACCTTGATATATCCGCGATCCGTCAGTTCCACACCGGCCAACTCGAGTCCAAGCCCCTCGGTATTCGGAGTGCGTCCCGCAGCTACTAGCAGATGGCTCGCGTCGAGAATCTTTTCCGTTCCGTTTTGCTCGATGAGAACTCTCACCGAGTCTCCTGATATTCCTGATACGCGCTTGATCCGCGTATTCAGAAGAACGTCGATGCCCTCGTCTTCCAGTAGACCGCGAAGAGCTTCACTCACGTCTTCGTCTTCCTGGGGCATCAAGCGTGGCCTGCGTCCGATTACCGTCACACGGCTGCCGAAACGGCGCATCGCCTGCGCAAACTCAACTCCGACATAGCCGCTGCCAACGACAACCAGGTGTTCGGGAATCTGGTCGAGTTCCAGAGCCTCAATGTGCGTCAGCGGTTGCGCTTCAGCGAGACCAGGAATAGCTTCGAGCTTGGCGCGCGTCCCGGTGCTGACGATTACGTTCATGCCGCGGAGTCGACGGATGGTCCCGTCGGCGAGGACGACCTCCACCGTTTTGGGAGCAATGAATCGCCCCGTTCCTGGAATGAACTCCGCGCCTGTCTTCTCATAATTGCTCAAATACATTTCGTTCAAGCTGCGCACCATCTTGCGCTTGCGTTCACGAACTCCTGACATATCGATTGTGAAGCCGTTATGAGTGATTCCAAACTCGTTGCTGTGGCGGAAATATGACGCGACTTTGGCACTGTGGATGATGTTCTTGCTTGGAAGGCACGCGATGTTTGGACAGGATCCACCGATGTATTTGCGGTCGATGGCGGCGACACGCTTGCCTTCCGCGGCAAACGTCCACGCGGCGATTGTTGATCCGGTGCCACCGCCTAGAATGAGGAGATCAAGCTCTTCGACGAGCGGCTCCTTCGGCAATTGTCCGGATGAAGTGACCCTGGTATCACTCGTGGTTTCGTTCTTGGTGTTGTTCATGCAATTCCTCCGGAGAAAGGTTTGTTTGTGATGATTCAATAAACGCAGAATCCTCCAGTCGGCGCCGCGATCCACTGCGCCGCCGGGCCAGAGTAGTCGTTTCAGACGCACTTATGCAACACCTGCCGTCGCAGCTTCGGGTTCCGTGTTTGAATGCATCGACTTCACTAGGTCGGCCGCTGACGCTCCTTCAAGCGATAGCCCATACCCGACTTCCCGCGCAACGCGCTCTTTCAGGGGCTGGATAAAGTGAACCCGCGTGTTACGCCGAGTTACCTCTGGGGCCTTCAAATAGAGCGCGGCCAATTCGCGTGCCCTGGCGAGAGTCTTACCGTTCGGCACAACCTCAGCCACGACTCCCCATTCCTGTGCGGTGCGCGCCTTCAATGGTTGCGGATTTAGAAGGAACGCTTCGGCTCTTCCTGCGCCGGCGCGATAACTCCACGTCGTAAAGATGCCGTCCCCAGGCGCAACCCCTACGGCGTAGTGCGCAACATCCTGAAAGGTCGCACCATCGCCCGCAACAATGACATTGGCGAGCAGTACATAATCGGAGTGCACGTAGGCGCGTCCCTCGATCGCCGCGATCACCGGCACACGTATGTTAGCGATGTTTTCCAGAACCTGAACGCCCTCGTCGTGAACCTGGCTCCAGACGCCGGGATCAGAAACGTCGCCGAACGATGACCAGTCAACATCGATAATGAAGTCCCCTCCCGCGCCGGTGAGGATAACGATCTTGTTGGCGCGGTCTTGTCCGATCCGGTAAAACGCATCGACAAACTCCGTGTGACCCTGCGCGTTCATAATGCACGGCCCTCCGTTGCTATGGAACTCGACAACCAGCACGCCATCGGCATCGCGAGTCAGCTTCAGATTGTGATATGCGGTGAAGTAATCCGCTTGAGCGGTTTGCATAGGATTCTCCATCTTCGGTTTTTGATTGTTGAGCTTGAATCCTCCGCCTCTGTCCTATAGTCTCGGAAGACTCAGGATCGGACTGGAATGAAAGCATGCGGCTGATTAGATTTGCGCCACGCCGCCATCGACGAAGAGCTCGATGCCAGAGATGTAACTTGCTTCGTCCGATGCGAGAAATGCGACGGCCTTGGCAATTTCATCCGGATCTCCGAGTCGTCCTAATGGAACGTTCTTTGCGAGCTCTTCTTTCATCTGAGTGAGCGCCTCGCCGGTCTGCCAGCTTTCGAATATCGGCGTATCGATATGGCCCGGGCTAATCGCGTTCACGCGGATATGGCGTTCGCGGAGTTCATTGGTCCATGTGCGTGCGAAGGATCGGACAGCGGCCTTTGTGGCGCTATACACGCTGATGCCGGGAAAGCCCTTGATGGTGGCAATCGATGCGTTCAGGATGATCGACGCGCCATCCTTTAGCAGAGGAAGCGCCTTCTGCACCGTGAAAAACAGTCCCTTCACATTCGCATCAAAGTGAAGGTCGAAGAATTTCTCGTCGACAGTTCCCAACGGTGCCACTTGTGAAATCCCAGCGTTCGCGAAGACCACGTCGATTTTTCGACCATATCCATCGACTAACTCGTACACTCGGTCAAGGTCGCTCAGGCTGGCGACGTCGCCTGGGACGGCCGTCACCTTTTCGCCGATTTCAGCAATGGCAGATTCCAACGCATCCTTGCGACGGCCCGTGATGAAGACGTGATCCGCCCCTTCCAGTACAAATCGCTTTGCTGTGGCCAGACCCATCCCAGTCGAGCCGCCAGTGATGACCGCGATTTTGCCCGCGAGCCGCTTGGCGCCTACGTGATTCAGCGCTGCGCGAGGCTTCTGCGCAGCATGGCTTGCAGGATTAGGAATGTGAAGAGTCGTCTCGGTTGTGGTGCTCATTACTACCTCCCATGGTTGTGGCAGTTGGCCTGCGCTGGCAGGAATGCAATCAGCGTGCCAACTCTCAGCTTCCGGTAAGCGATTGAAAACAGGGTGGTGACGCATTCGAAGCATCGAGACAAGGAGGAAGGTGTCAAGGCTGTTATCGAGGGCGTTGACAGTCGCTCCAGGCCCATCTCGGGCTGACCTTACACTCATCCTTCCGAATCCACATCATTTAGGACATCTGTCGCGGCCGATGCGTTCTGATGAGTGCTGCGAACAAGTTGTCTCAGAAGCTCCTTCACAAAGACGCCGCATTGGAGCTTGATCTTGTTTTTTATCAATTGCAAGAGCACACGCTCTCCCTCCGGAGCGATTCGCGTCAGGCCTCTCAGGTCAACGACGAGTTTGCGGCCATCAAGATCATCTCCTGCTTTTTCGCAGGCGATTTCGAGTTCACTGACCCAGGGGGGTACTAGTGTGCCCTCCACAATGAGCTTGCGTTCGCGTTGGCCATCGACAAGCGATATCTTCAACATGCGCACCTGTCCCTAAGGCGTCAGGAAGCAAGGCGGCTGCCAAACGCTCGGAGCGGTAAGTACTTTTGTTTTCAGTACGGAATAGGGCTCGGCTGACGAGAGTTGAGACTGTCAAAGCAGCTTTGACACTTATGCTGAGTGCATCAGGCATAGTCCCGGGCATCGATGCCGAGTTTTTTCATTCGGGCGAGGAGAGTAGTGCGGTTGAGGCCCATGTACGCGGCGGCTCCATCGGTGCCACCCACGCGCCCATTCGATTCAGTGAGCGCGCGCACGATCGCGTCTCTCTGCTTCTTCGTATCCTGATCCGCCACGGCGCTGTTCGCATGTAGTGCTTTGATGGTCTCTTTCACAATGCGGGCAATGTTGTCTTGATCTGCCGGGGTGCGCTCACCATTATCAACCGCCACTTTGCGTAGCTCCGATAACGGAGCCTCCAGCGATCTGCCGCGCGTAAGGATTACCGCGCGTTCGACGAGGTTCTCAAGTTCGCGGATGTTTCCGGGCCACTCCCATATCTTCAGGCTCTTCATTACAGCCGTAGGAATGCTGTCGATTTTCTTCTGCATCTGTTTGGAGAATTTCTCAACGAAATAGCTCACGAGTAGAGGAATGTCTTCCTTGCGCTCCCGCAGCGGCGGTATTCGGATCGGAAACACGTTCAGGCGGTAGTACAGATCGCTGCGGAATTCATGCTCAGCCATCATTTTTTCGAGATCGCGGTTGGTGGCGGCGATGAGTCGAATGTTCACCCTGCGGGTGCGCGTGCTTCCGAGCCGTTCGAATTCCCGCTCCTGCAACGCCCGCAATAGCTTGGGTTGGATTTCAAGCGGAATATCGCCAACTTCGTCCAGGAACAGGGTGCCTTGATCGGCAAGTTCCAGCCTGCCGATCTTTTGAATAATCGCGCCCGTGAAGGCTCCCTTTTCATGACCAAACAACTCGCTCTCTAGCAGGCCCGTCGGAATGGCGGCACAGTTCACCTTCACAAAGGTGCGATCCTTCCGGCGGCTGCTATCGTGAATCGCACGGGCAATCAACTCTTTGCCCGTGCCCGTTTCACCGAGTACCAGGACGGTTGAATCGACGGCTGCGACGGTTTCGACCAATTGCAGAACGCGCTTCAGCGCCGGGCTGTGCCCCACAATCTGCCCGAACTCCATGTCGCCCCGGATCTCTGATTCAAGATAGAGCTTTTCCTGAGCAAGTTTTTCTTTGAGTTCGGTAACTTCGCGAAACGCGAGGCAATTCTCAATGGCAATCGCTATTTGCCCGGACGCGTCTTTAAGGAAGTCGATATCCTCAGGCGTAAATCCGTTGTCTGTGGTCCGGGCAATTGCCAGGACTCCGACTACTCGCCCCTGATTCACGAGAGGTATCACACATTGACTCTTCACTCCCTCAGCGAGCAGTAACTCGTAATAATCGGGAGGAAAATCCTCGCGATTGCCTATGCGTCTAACCGCTGGCTCCAGGGTTTCAAGAGCTCGTTTGGCGACGCCCGCCGGAGTGATGAGTAGTTCTTCTTTAACAAAGCCTCTGCCGTCCGGAAAATCCAATGCGTGCACCCGGAATTTTCCCGATGCTGCATCAGGCAACGAGATGTGTACTAGATCACAATGCATCAGTTCCCGAATACTGGCAGAGATTGCACGCAGCACTTTCCGAAGCTCCAAATCGGAAGTGATCTGGTTGGTGAGCTTCAGAAGGAGTTGAAGTCGAGTGTTCTGGACGGCGAGATTCTGCTCAGCTTTTTTTCGTAGCTCAATATCGGTATTCGTTCCGTACCATTTGACAACCTTTCCGCTTTCGTCGAAGGCCGGAGTCGCGCGGAAATAGAACCACCGGTATACTCCGTCGAAACGGCGCAGACGCCCTTCGATCTCACCCGGTTTGCCGGAAACCAACATCCCCTGCCAGTACTCCACCAGAATTTTTAGATCGTCAGGGTGGACCGCAGTTGTCCAGCCCCAACCCTGTGCCTGCTCCGCCGTAAGCCCAGCGTAATCTAACCAGCGTCGATTGAAGAATTCAGCCGCTCCGTCTGCCGAGGCTGACCACGCCATGGATGGAATCGATTCGATAACATCGCGCAGCTCGCGTTCACTGCGCTGGAGCTTTTCATTCTGACGCTCTAATTCCGCGCGAGCCGCCTGCGCCTGGCGAAGATTGAAATTGTCGTCAATCGCGAATGCGACGACTCGGCCAATGAGTCGCAAGAAGCCAATGTCATCGCTGCTGTATTCGGTTCCAGGAGAGCCGGACATGCCCAACGCGCCCAGACGACGATGCGGCGTAGTGAGGGGAACAAAAACAAGCGGGCCGACGTCGAGTCCTTGAGCGGAAATTCCATCCTTGAGGCGTGCCGGTACTCTTTCATCCGTGTTCCAGTCGCGAATATGAAACGGCTCCTGGGTAGTGTATGCCTGCCATGACGGCCGCTGTTCGACGGGTACATCCGCATAGCCGGCTACGAGGCTCTTTTCTTGGCCGACCACCATCCATTCGACTTCCGTCGAGTTCTCTTTGTAGACAATGATGTAGAACTGCAGGAACTCGAGAAATTCTCGCAGCTGATCAGAGAGGATCTTCGTAAGATCCTCGGGTTCGCGGCACTGGGAGAGGATTTCGCTAAGGCACAGCACCGCTTCGTACCGTCTCCCAGCGCTCCGCTGCAGGACGGAGACATCTCCGCTGATCTCGCATTTGGATGGGGAGATCATCTGCGTCATTTATCCAGAGTCTATCCTACAAAACCGGATGACTTACCCGGCTTGTAGATTGCATTGCAGTGCCGAGTCTAACCATTATCAATGGGCTTAGCTGCTTTTGGATTGCCATACATTCAGCACGTCGCAGTGGCTACGTTTGCTTGTATAGCCGCTACCAAGGCTGCTCATGGAAGCTGGAGTCTTCGGAGTGTATTCACCGCGCAGATAGCCCCGGTCGGCTGCTCCTCGTGCTTAAAATAGGCAAATACCTCGCCCTCGGAACGCCGCCTGCGCAGGGTATTCTGAAGCGCGTCGAGCTGCTCTGCGGAGTATCCGCTCTTACGCAATCGATAGCACATGAAGGAAGCGGTCACAATATCCGGAGTCACCAGATCTTCGCTCTCGGCAACACAGAGCGCGGCCCGATGATGCCGCAGCACAGCATACACTTCGTCGCAAAACCAAGTGCTGTGCCGAAACTCGAAAGCCATCCGCAAACCATACGGATTCGCATCCACAAGGAAGGAGTCGAGACGAAGTACGTCGGCCTTGAAATTAGGCGGAAGCTGGAAGAGCAGCACACCCATGCGTCCAGCAGCCGCGACCGGGGCGAGTGCACGCGACAACGCGGCGACTGCGTCTGAACAGTCGCTGAGTCGAAGGATGTGAGTGATTCGCTGCGGCGCTTTAAACGAAAAGCGAAAGTGGTCGCCGGTCGCCGCCAGCCAGCCCGTCAGCGTCCCCTCGGTCGGCAACTGGCGGAAGGTGTAGTTCACCTCAACCGAGTTCAATTGAGTTGCGTAATATTCCAGGAACTTCTTTTGAGGAAGCGCTTCAGGATAGAATCCGGGCCTCCAACTCGTATACGCCCAACCAGAGGTGCCAAGAAAGACTCGTTCCCGCGATTGCCCCGCTGTGCCGGAGAGCGTTATAACTTGCGAGATCTCGGTGTCAGTCGTCTTTTCGGGGGACATTCGCGTCTTCCCATCCACGAATAGCGCCACGGTTCCTGTGTGTGACAAAAGAAGAGCCGCGAACGTGGCTACGCTCGGTTCGGGTGGTCGAGGGATCGAACATCAAGATCCCTTCAGTCTCGAAAACTCACGGAAAACAGGCTATCACAAGTGTCGCGAATGCCATGAATTCAGTCCAACCATCGTACTTCGATGAGTCGATCGGTTGGAGGATCAATCTCGCCCGATTGCGACTCGCGCCTTCGGCGCTGTGAATATCTTATTTTAAGTAACTTGGTATTGGTGGAGGCGGCCCGACACCACCACCTCAATCTAAGCAACCTATTGATTCTGCGAAGCTCAAATCTGTCATGATTCGCATCATTTTCAGATCTTGGCACAATCCGGTCACAAAATGGCCTCGCGCTCGGAACCTGCCCCCTTCTAGAAACATTCCCACACCTCGCAACCGGAATTCGCCATCCGAGTACGCTGAAGTGTACTTGAACCTTCATACATGACGAACGCAGCGTGACAGGCGACCTTCTTTCGGAGTGCCGAGCCAGGATCTTGGACGGCGAGAGGCACGTCTTGGTGGGACTGTCAGCGCGTTCGTATGAAGAACAACTGTAGCCCAAGGCACCATAACCATTCGGGGTTAACGCTTTAACGACGACGCTGGCTGCTGATGCCCTCGCGCTCCGCCGTGTGCTCTACACCGTACTAATCAAAAACCGAGGAAACGATGCATCGGACTCTGATGATGTAGTCCAAAGCCAACCTAGATAATGATTGGAACAGCTGCCTAGATAAAGAACTTGTCTTTCACGCGGACATGCCGCAACGGCTCCCCCATCCAACCTGTCGCGAGAATAGCCACAATGAAAGAGGTCACTGGAAGCAGGTAAAGTATGCGATCAAGACTTTGAAGAATCCAAATGTGCGAAGGAGGTCGAGCGGATATCCAAAATGTGTCCGTATTGTATCTCTCTCGAAATTCTTTCCGCCGAGGACCTGCGGGGCGAAGAGTCACCCACCGCACATTTCGGGATCGAATAGATGAGCCTCGAATCCATTTCCAACGATGTAGAGTTTGCGGTCTTTCATCTAAATTCGATTTCTCCAAACTGCTGACCAGGCCCCGATTCGATTATTGGGGTACGCCATGAAGCCCATAGGCGCCTTGGACTGAGGATTGGGGGCGCGTGAACTAAACGCAAGTCAAGTTGCATTTAGTGACGCTATATGCAAGTCGACCCGCTGATGTTTTGCATCCGGAATTCTGTTGTCGCACACTTCGTCGCCCTTTTGGGGCTCACTAAGGACATGAATAAGACCTCGATCTAACCGATCGCATCGCATGCAAAACGAGGTCGGCGTGATTCATATCCTGGCCTCCGATCTCATGTTGCTTTCAGATAGCGAGCTTGCAACGACTTCGCATGATTTCCATTAGGACTGAGCAGGTTTTTTGCCCTATCCGTGTCTCACTAAGTTCTGCACATTTCGACAATCAGGCAGTCTAATACAGTTCGATCAAGCGATACTATTTTGACGTCTTCTCTGCCTTCGCCCACCGTGCTTTAACTGCTGCGACAATCCTTGCGCGACCCTCAGCCGGCATTTTGCGCTTTTTCTTAATGCCGGTATCGGTACTTAGCTTTGGTCTACCTGGTCCGCATTTCACCGTTGCGCCCGCCAGAACATTCTTGGTCTGTTCGAGACGTGCTATTTCAATATCGAGTTCCGCGATTATCTGTTTGATACTCATGGCGGAAGTCTATCAAGCGTATCTTGAGCCCATCACTTCCGACGTAGCAGGGCACTTGTCCGAGAAGCCGACTACACGTCCAAGTGGCTCACGTGCTGTCGTTGCTAACCGCATGGCGATTGTGCGCTCATTGACATACGCGCTAACCTAATTTGTCCGGGCTTCAATAATGAGCCGGGGCAAAACAGAAAGCCGTTGTTAACTCATGCTAAAGACAATTACGATTCTTGCCAAAAACGCAGACTGGACTTATCCATGGCTTCAAATCTCGGCGGGCAGGCACAAGTGAAAGGTTGCGCCGCGTCCAGGAACGCTTTCGACCCACAAACGCCCGCCATGCGACTCTACGATCGACCGGCTGATGCGAAGCCCCATGCCGGTGCCGTGAGCTTTCGTTGTGAAGAACGGATCGAAGATCTGTTCCAAGATCTGCGGCGGGATCCCCACACCAGTGTCGCTAATTGAAACAAGAATCTGCTTATCTTCGGCGCGCTGCGACCGGATGATCATCTCCCGAATTCCATCAACGTCCTTCATCGCATCAATGCTGTTGATAATCAGATTCATCGCGACCTGTTGCAATTGCACGCGATCTCCGATGATCTGAGGTAGGTCGGGTGCGAGTTCGGTTCGGACCGATATGTTGTGTCGAATGGTTTGGTCACGCAGGAGGGCAATTGTATCTGGAATAATCTCGTTCACGATGACTCTCTCTTGATTCGGGGCACCCTTCTCAAATTGAGAACGGATCCTGCTGATAATCTCGGTAGCACGTTGTGCATCTCTTAAGATTCTGGAAAAAGCTACGCGCAAGTCATCGAGATTGGGATTATGGCTCCCGAGCTTTCGCAGACCGACGTTGGCAGTGATGATGGCGCCACTGATCGGCTGACTGATTTCATGAGCCAGTGACGCCGCTAACTCGCCCATGGTCGTGGCTCGGTTGATGCGTGCGAGGTCGCCCTGCGCCTGACGTAACGCTTCTTCAGTTCGTTTCCGGTCATCGATGTCGGTCGTCGTACCGACGAACTTGAGGACCTTTCCTTCGGAATCTCGTACGGCTACAGCTTGATTGAGATGCCAGCGATATACCTTGTCCTGAGCGCGGAGATTTCGGGTTTCCATCGCAAAATCGTGCCCCGAACGCACGCCCTCCCAAAAGTTCCTGGCTGCTAAATCGCGATCCTCAGGGTGGACCGCGCCCATCCAAGCCTCGGGACCCGACCGGACAAAGTCAAGGGTATGGCCAGCGAAATCGAGCCAAACTTGATTTACGAAATCCGGCGTCCCGTCAGGTTTGAGCGTCCAGGCGGATACCGGAAGACTCTGCAATATCCCAACCTGGAGTTGCAGGTCGGCATAGAGGGCCGCATTCTCCAGCGAAATTGCAGCTTGCGAAGCCAGCAACTGCAGCGCCGCAACCCGATCGGGTGTGAAGACGAACGGAGCCAGGTTATTCTCCAAATGAAGCACGGCAACCAGATGCGCCTGCTTGACGATTGGCAGGCACAATACAGACCGTGAGCGCTTTCTCCGGACATACTCGTCTTTGGAATACATTTTGTCCGCCGAGGCATCATCCAGAAGTACAGGCTCCTGGTTGCGTATCGCATTCCGGATAACAGACTGTGGTAGATCATAGGTCGTAACCGGCTCACGGCACATCGAAACTTCGGCCAGATCATCCGTCGCGCGCGCCTCGGCGCAAACCACGGATTCACTCCCTGACGGCAGAATCAAAAGACCACGATCAGCTCCCGCGCTCTCGAGCGTGATCGCCATAAGCCGCTCGATCAACTTGGGCAACTTAATCTCGCCGGATAGAGACTGAGCGGCTTTTGCAGCGCTTGCCAGCGTATTCGCGCGGGCAACCCCGGCGTATAGTTTGGACGTTTCTGCCAGCAGAGCGATCATAACGAATGTTGAGGTGACGAGCGAAAACGGGCGGCCGGCATAAAAACCGAGAGTGGCCATGCGCGGCTGATCAATAGCGCCCAGGAGGTCTGCATGCACGAGTCCACCGATCAGCGCTGTGATCGCCAGTTCGATAATTGTGGCAAGTGCGACAATGATGAGCCATTGATCGAGTACTGAGCGCTTGAAAAGCCACACCACGGAAAGCGCAGCCGCGCATATCAAGATTGCGATAACAGTGAGCCACCTGCCCGCTACCGGATCCACGGGCGGCAGTAAGGCGAGCCACGCGATGCAACTGACCAGAGCGACAACGCTCACGCCGACAATGGTGGCCGCAATCTCCCTTCGGATATGCGCACGCACCTTCGCGGGGCCTTTGTCTCTGAGCCATACGTAAGCAAGCATGGCCACGGGAAGGCCAAGATGCCAAAGCAGATAAATTCTAAAATTGATGTGGTGACTTACGCCGAAATTTATCCTCGGCGAAAAAGCGCCCGGGACAGTAAGTGCGTGTGCGACGACAATCGCCGCCGAATAGAGATAACCGCATGCGAGCGCCCAGATCGCTCTCGAACGAGTGATCGAGAACTGCGCCCAAAGAAGGCCAGCCGTAATGAGGTCAGTGACAAAAATAATCGTATCCAGGACTGGAATGAAACCGATGATCCCGGGCAGCGGCCTGGCGGCGAAAGGAGCGAGAACTACTAATCCAATGATTAAAACTGCGGCGCTGACGCGCGCTGACCGTGTCTGCCGAGGTGTCGGTGGCAGATTGGCCAGGGAAATTTGAGAGTCGGCAGCGCCCAATCCATCCAAGCTCAATCGAGAAGACGGTTCCACTCGCGCACCTCATCGTCGATTCGTGGCATCGGCCGGGAATGCACGGCGATTCGCACAGACGGGGCGGAGGCCACTGGCCGGCTGACGCCTGCTGGCATCGAGGCCCGGTACCCTTAAGTTAGCATCGCCGCTCGCACGCCGGGAAGTCGCGCGCAGCTATCGAGCGCTGCTCCCGTGGTCGCTCGCGATAGACAGTTTCTTCCCGCGAAATCGGCGGACGGAAACGCTCGGTCTGCTTTGGTAGCATTGGCATAACCGAAACGACGGTGATTGATGAATTCCTCCGTAGCGGTTGAAAAGCGTCTCTGGCCGCCCCACAGAAGCGCCCAGCATCAGAACGCGCTGTTTTCCGTTGATTAAGGCTTAGATCCTCTTTTCGAAGCGGTGTGGACCGAAAATTGACCTCAAGCTTCTAGCAGCCACGGGAGGCGTAGCAATGGGTAATAGATCAATAGCCCCGGCTGCCTGGTTTCTCCTCCCTGTTTTTGGACTCCTGGCGCTGCCTGGGAACGGCTGGTCCCAGACAGGAGAAATCAGTGTGGATACTACCGACGGCTCCGGCGCTATCCTGGTGGGCGTTTCAGTCGTGGTCACCGACGTGGACACAGGGGACGTCAAGTCTTTAACATCCGATAGCGCGGGCCTAGCCGTCGCCCCGGCTCTGCCGCCGGGGCGTTACAAGGTTTCGGGTTCGATCAATGGATTTGGGACTCAGGAACAGACTCTCACACTGACAGTCGGGCAGGTTGCTGCGGTGCGATTCGCGATGAAGGCAGCTACAGCGCCCCAGACCGTGGAAGTCCTGCAGAACGCGGGACCGGAGATTGAAGCGACGAGCGCGGACGTGTCTAGCGTCGTGGAGCGCCAGCAACTCGATCAACTGCCGGTGATCAACCGTGGCTTTATTGGGTTGGCACAGTTGTCGCCAGGTGGCGCTCCCTCTCTGCCCGCGGACGCGCGCTTCGGGATTCAGACAGCGTTTGGCGGAGCGAATGTACGTAGCGGATATTCCGTACTGATCGACGGCGCTGATGTTGACCATCCCATTTATGGCATTGCCATTGTGGACGTCGACCAGGATGCCGTGCAGGAATTTCGCGTAAATCACAACCAGTACGACGCGCAGTACGGACGCGCCGGGACTGCGGTGGTAGATGCAGTGACCCGCTCCGGAACGAACAGCTATGCGGGCATGTTCACTTATTTCGGTCAGGACCAATCGCTCAACGCCCGTAATTTTTTCGTGCACACAGCTCAATCTCCGTTCACTGAAACCATCACGAGTGCAACCTTTGGCGGACCGATTATCAAAGACAAGATGCATTTCTTTGCGTCTGACGAGTATCTAAAGCAGAACAGTCCTGTCATCGAATCGCTACCGGCTTCCAACCCTTTTGCAGCTACTTACAACGGGGTCTACACCGGGCTAACCGATGAAAAGTCGGTTCAAGCCAAGCTGGATATGGAAAAAGGTGCGAGAGACAACTTCAGTCTCCGTTATTTGTTGGAAGATCAGTCGATTATTTCTTCGTATTCTCTTTACGAGAACTACAATCCTGTTTTGTTTCATGACGGCATTCTCAGCTGGGCGCACGTCTTCTCGCGCTCGACGATCAACAGTGGCCAGCTTGAATACCTGGATCAAAATACGACTCACTATCAAACAGTAAGCGGCCCGGAAATTATCCGTCCGTCGTTTACCTCTGGCTCGGCGCCTAATCTGCCTCAAGGGTACCCGCGCCACCGCGGTGCGTTCAACGACACGCTTTACTCAATCAAGGGACGCAACTCAATCAAAGTGGGAGCTCGGATGGCCTATGAGCGCCTCTACCAGGAGGCAAACTTCTACGGATCCGGTGTCTGGACATTCAACACCAATAGCCCGTTTGTCGCCGGCGACCCGGCAACATATCCGATCCAGTACGAGGCTGGTTCCGGTCCGTCCACCGTCCTTTACAGGAATGCCGAGCTGAGCTACTTCGTGCAAGACAACATCGAACTATCGGGGCGCTTAACCCTCAATGCCGGTGTGCGCTACGACGCCGAGACCAACCTGCGCGACGATCGATTTGTCAACGAACTCATTGATAATCCCCAGTTTTCCGGCGTGGACAACTTCGTGTCGAAGTCGCGCGGAAACTACTTAGACGGCATTCAGCCACGGCTTGGCCTGGCGTGGGACCTGACTGGAAAGGGACGCACAATCCTGCGCGCTGGATTTGGCGGCATGGTCGCTCGTAATCGTCCGTTCTTCGATGCGCAGATGCAGGCTCAGGATACAAACTTCGAAGTCATCGTCACCAATCCCACACTGCTTGCCGGCTACCCCAGCCAGACAGCGGTATTGGGCGGCATCTCTGTCGAGCAATATGCGCTGCAGAACGGCAACCGTGCGCTCTACCTCGTCGGAGACCATCTCAATATCCCCTATGTCTATGAATCAAGTCTTGGCGTCGAAAAAGCCCTCGCAAAAGACACAGTGCTGACGGTCGATGGCATCCGGCAGATTCAAACCTACCTGCAGACAGGGCATGATGCAAACCTGCCAGCGGTCGGACCAGTCTCAATCCATCCCCGGCCGCTGCCGCGATTCGGTTCTGTCACGTCATTCAACGGCACGACGAGCGCCTACTATTCGGCTCTGGATGTGCAGCTGAAGTCGCGGTTCAAGAAGGCATCGGTGCTAGCCTCCTACACCTGGTCGAAAAGCATCTCTGACGGGCTGGACGACAACACCTCCGCCATCTCCGACCCGTTCCACGAATACGGGAACAATGATCGCGGCTTTGACGAGGAGGACCGGCGGAGCAATCTGACGGTTTCGCCTCTTGTGAGTCTGCCATGGAACTTCAAGCTTTCAAGCATCGTGACCCTAATGACCGGCACACCGTGGAACATCACCTACGGTAAGGATTTTGACGGGGATGGAAACACCCAGGATCGACCCGCTGGTCTTGCCAAGGATATCGGAGGCCGTGGGCATTCCTCCGACCTGGCGATCATCAATGCGGCCCGTACTTCTTACCAATCGGCGACATTGCCTTCAGGGTTGGTGATTCCGGCTTTGAATCCCTCAGGCTGCGCAAACCCCGGTTCAGAACCTTCCGGCGCCTGCTTTGCCCCTGTGACGATGGCAGAGCTCAACCAGCATGATGGCATCAAGAAGATTGATGTTCGCTTCACCAAAGGCTTCAACATGGGGGAGCGATACCGCCTCGAGTTGTTTTGGGAAATGTACGACATTACCAATACGCCGAGCTTTCAGGCGCCAAATGCCACAATCAGTTCGCCGGACTTCCTGGAGCGGAACACAGCTAATAACCCGCGCCAGATGCAGTATGGCGCGCGATTCATTTTCGGGGCGCATTAGTCGGCTTGAGTTACCGAGCCAGTTCCGACAGGCGATAGGTCATGGCGCTCATTGAGCTATCCAAGTTGTTCAATGTCTTCAGCACCTGGCCGTATAACCGGCTATCCCTTAAAGTGCTTGTGACGTAGTTCATGGCTCCCAACTGTACGAGATGCCGACTATTCGCTCAAGTGGACAGTCCCCGCTGGCAGTCAGTGAACACGAGCCCGTTTATCGACAGATGCACGGCTCCGTATTGCCTGAGCTGCAAAACGAAGCAATGAGAACCGACCGCTAGTGATTCAGATTGGCGTATTCAGATTTGGCTCGGACCAGGATTGGAATGTTGCGGTCAGCATCCTTCCAAAGCCTGAAAAAGTCCTCATAGGAAGCTTTGCCTTTCATAGTATCTCCCGACATCGCATAGGCTCTCCCAAGCTGCAAGTGCACCAATGCTCCGACCGGATCACTTACGACGATTCCGCGATGGTCGAGAATCTTTTGAAATTCGACGACCGCCTCACTACCCTGTGGCGCTGCCAAATGAGCCTCGCCCCGCACATAAACGGGATACAGGGCTCCGATGAGTTCGTGAGGAGAGCCGAATTCGTAGGGAGCAGCAACTTGCAGAATCTCGAATGCTTTTGAAGCGTCGTTGTTATTCAGAGCAATGCGCGCTCGAATCACTGGCAGGTAGCTGAACTGCACGATAGTGTTCTCCGGAAATCGTTTTTCGAGGTCATCGGCTAGCGCTTGAGCGCGTGCATCTCCAACGACCGCCAACGCCAGGGCAGCGCCATACTCCACTTCGGAGTTGTTAGAAAGCTTCAGTGCGCCATTCGCTCTCTTTCGGGCTTCAACGGCGTTTCCGAAAAAAGCTTCTCGCACCGATTCCCCTGCCTCCCACAGCGAGGTTCGCTCCGGCTGTTGTGCCTGCATTCCTTGATCGATTGCACGTTGAGTCAAGACTCTGGCTTGGCGCAGGTGGCCAGAGTAGGCGAGAGCCGATGCTTCTTTGTCCGCAATCCAGGTTTCGGCTCCGGATCTATCTCGCGCCCTGGTTGCCGCCTGCGCCATGTCCGCAATGTCTCCTTTGAGGAACGCCAGGTCGTAATACAACATCAGGTACTCGTCAATTTCGAGTCCTCGGCCGGCTGCACGTCGAAGAACATTCTCGGCTTCATCAAAGCGCCCCAGATAGGCGTTGTTCACGGCCAGGTTGTAGTATGCGATCGCGAAGTCGGGATCAAGCTCGATTGCTTGCCGCGCGGATACGATTGCCTGCTCGTAACGCGCTGCGGCTTTGTTTGGGAGACCCGACAACATCGTGCGGGCCACAGCATCTCGTGGATACGCTCGTGCCCAAGCCTCACAGGTTTGGCGCGCCTGTTCAAGGTTCCCCGTCGCCAGAATCTGGTAATTAGCGTCAATGAAAAACTTCTCACGATCACTAGCGCGTTCCCGTAACCGCCAGGCCCTTGTGGTGCTCTCCAGAGAGAGACCAAACTCGTCAAGGTTGGCATATTCGCGGCCCAGTGTGGAGTGAGCAAGTGCGAATCTCGGATCGATCTCCACAGCACGCTTCAAGAATGGCAATGCAGCGACGGACCCTGTTGTGGTGTGGAGCTTCCAGCCAGTGCTATAGGCTTCAAGCGCTTCAAGCGAGGGCGTGGTTGCCTCAGCCAGCGGAGTGCTTCGTTCCTGAATTGTGGCCAGAGATTCACCCACGCGCTTTCTGAACCGGATAGCCATCTGATCCAGTGCATTCAGTACATCTTCTTTTTTGGCCGCCTGTATTTGCTCCTGATCGAGGACCTCGCCGTTACGGCAGTTCTTCGCCTGCAGTTCCAACACATACTGGTTTCCGAGCGGCGCAATCGATCCTTCCAGAAGGGCAGCGCTGCCGGTCCGTTCGCAAATTCCGCGAGCGACCTCCGAAGTGAGCTTCGTATTCGCAGAGTGTCCCATGAGGCCAAGTGTGTGCTGAATCCGCTGATCTGAGATGAGACTAAGAAAAGGTGACTGTTCCAGTTGTATCGCGAGCCCGCGACGGAGCGTTCCATCAAATACGGGGTCGCCGGTGGAGTTGACAAAATCCGCCAGCACGACGGTGTCTGTTGGTCCGAGAACGGCTTTGCCTCGGAAGATGTATCGCGAAACGCCAACTGCGAGTGCTAGGAGCAGAACCGCCGCCACCGCAATCCACCACCACGGTTTCGTCTCCTTGACTTCCACTTCTAATCGGGAACGGCTCGCCGCGACGACGGTAAGTTCCTGCTCGGGAACCAGTCGCACATCTTCAGCTAGGCGGTAACCCTGCCCGGGCACAGTAACGATGTAGCGGTGATCCTGCGCCGTTTCCCCCAGCGCCTTGCGGAGCATAAAGATGTTGCGGCTGAGATTGGCCTCTTCAACAAACGTGTCAGGCCAAACAGTCTTCATCAGATCGTCCTTGGTAACGATCTGTTTGTTGCTGCGAATCAGCACCAGAAGGATCTGGAAGTTCTTCGGCGTAATAGAAACAATTTCGCCGGCCCGGATCACGGTCTCTTTTTCGGGATCAATTCGAAAAGGTCCGAACTCGTAAAGTTCCTTCTGATTTTGGCTGGCAGCCATTGGAAACACCCACCTCCTCGGTCCTCGAATCTTACCAGCAATTCAAAGCAGGCTGAGATTTCGACATTGGATCCCTATGCCCGTAAGCCTCCTATCTTCAGCCGCTTACATCGATGCGAGAAATTATCAGAAGATTTCAAGCCGGATGGAAGGACTTTTCAGGCACCAAAGCGGCAATCTGCGCTCGTTCCATATTTCGCTCCACTTGGAAAAGAGGGCGCTTTGGCCAAGCAGACCAAGATCACCATTGAAACCGATTCGTTGTTGATCCTGCATGGACGGAGTTCCCTGCGTGGATGGTGTTCGATTTGCGCGGCCGAGGTGGAGTGGATCGCTATGGAATGTACCGGGGTGATCTCGAACCTGGACCAACCAGCACTCCAGGAATGGCTCAATTCGAAGGAGCTTCATCGGCTGGAGACGACCGGTGGCTCAGCCCAGATCTGTCTGAATTCACTGGTCGCTATGGTGCAGAAGACCAAACCCAACTGACTGCGGCTTCCACGGCTGCGAAAAAACGAAGGAGACATATGAACCTCAAATCGCTGTTCACAATTTCGATAGCTGCCTCATTCCCTCTTCTGGCGATGTCGCTGCCTGTCATCGCGCAGACGTCTGACCATCACGTTCGCTTTCCCCACTACACCGTCACCGACCTCGGCACGCTCGCGGCCGGAAACAATTCTTCTGCTTTTGACATGAACAATGTAGGTTGGGTGGCCGGTTCGTCGAATCTTGTCGTTGATGGCCCGCAGCATGCCTTCGCCTGGTATGGCCACGGCCCCTTGAAGGATCTTGGGACTCTGGGCGGCTCAGCATGTCCGAAGTGCAACAGTGGAGCCGACGGGCCTAACCTCTTCCGTGAGTCTGCCGTTGGTTCAGAAATCTCCACGCCAGATCCCGATGGAGAAGACTTCTGCGCCTATGGCACCCATTTGCAATGCCGCGGCGCCGTGTCGCGCAATGGGAAACTCATTGCGCTTCGCAATCTTCCCGGAGGAGGCCGCAACGCCAATGCATTCGGCATTAACGATCTCGGCCAACTTGTGGGCTTTGCTGAAAACGGTGTTCGCGATTCTACCTGCGCCAGCGCAACTCCATTTCAGGTTTTCCGCTTTGAAGCAGTGATGTGGGAACCGAATGGCGAAGTCAGGGAGTTGTCCCCGCTCACAACCAAGGGCGATACCGTTGCCTTTGCGATGGGGATGAATGACCTCGGCCAGACCGTTGGCTCTTCGGGCACCTGCGCAACACAAGGGCTTCCGCCCGCTAACGTGACCGGGCTTCATGCAGTGTTGTGGGAGAGGGATGGCTCGCCGACCTACCTTGGCACCTTGGGCGATGCGACTCACACCGCCTTCAACGTCGCGTCCAGCATCAATAATCGTGGAGAAGTCGTCGGCACCTCTCAGTTCACCGACGGCACCATTCACACCTTCTTGTGGACACGGGATACTGGCATGCAAGATCTGGAGCCTCTGCAAGGTGCTTTCGCGACTATAGCTGGCTGCTGCCGGAACATCAATGACCGTGGCGATGTGGATGGCTTCGCTGTCGATGGCAATGGTTCGCACGCCGTCGTCTGGATTCACAGGCAGATCAAGGACCTCAACACCCTCATCCCGTCAGACTCGCCCTTGTACCTTCTAACCGCCGACTCGATCAACAATTCCGGAGAGATTGTTGGCCAGGCGTGCGTGTTACCCGATTGTTCGCAACTGCATGCCTTCCGGGCATCGCCGGAATGAGAGACCACAGATGCGAAGTGCGGCGCGTTGAACCAAAGCGCCGCACTTGGTACTGATGTTTGGAATCATAAGTCGGTCAGTGTATTACAAATCCAGTCCACCTGGACGTAAGTCACCATTTGACCTACCAACTCCCATTTTGCCCGTTCTCTGGTTGCACGCAACCAGCGTTACCATTTCAACAGGTTCTATAGGATTTCCGGGTGCTGCAAGCACGTGATATAAACACCCCGTGACTGAGCAGCAACTCTACGGCTTTACCTGCCTGTACCTAGTCCTCACGGCTGCTGTCGCTGTTCTCACCCGAGCGACTCCGCGACGGATTGTGGGCGCATTGGCAGGCGCGGCAGTTTGCGGCCCGGTTGCATTCGGCATCGTTGTCTTCGCGGAGCGAGCCGGATGGTGGCACATCGCGATCACGCGGGAGCCGTATTTTCTCCTGCTCCTTTGGGTCAACGTAGTCCTTTGCGCATTCGTCTTTCTTCTCACATGGAGAGTTGCCCGCCGATTTGGGAGGCGGGGTCTGGCCGTTCTCCTGGTCATCAGTGCAGTGGACCCTTTCGGGACTCCTGGTTTATGGCGAGGTTCCCGGAGTGGGGTTCCTACGCACCCGGAATTGCATCTATGCTGGCGATCGCCGCGGCCTATGTCCTCCTTGGGATCCTCGGACACGGCACGATGCGGCTTGTGGCCGGACCTGCCACGGCAGATCGGCTGGCGCGCCGACCTTGGGAAAGCGCTTGATCGTCGGCGCGGACGTCATTACGGTAGCGAGTAGGTGACACTTTCGTTATGCGGCGCCAATGCGGTATCAAAGCTTCGAGGACCAGAGAAAGGCATGCCCCTACCGAGGTTACAACTATTCGAGCTTGAAGATCTGACGTGGTTTCCGCATACGATCCGGGATCTTGCGACAGATTATCTCCACTTTATGGAGACCCGCTTCGCTCTGCACAAGCCAGTAGTTCCCCTTCTGTGGGGGATGCTCGAGAATTCGAGAACGTCATGCGTAGTGGATCTATGCTCGGGCGGAGGCGGCCCCGTGCTGGCCATTTACGAAGCTCTAGCAGCGAACGAAATCTATGTTCATTTCAAATTGACGGACAAATTCCCAAATGTTACTGCGTTTCAACGTCTTTCCTCACTGTACCCGTCAGACATTCAATACATTGCTGGTCCGGTCGATGCCACAAACGTGCCAAAGGACCTGATCGGGCTGCGTACCATGTTCAACGCGTTCCATCACTTTGCGCCGAGGTTGGCCCGGCTGGTGCTCGAAAGCGCAGTTCAAGCGCGGCAACCAATTGGCATATTTGAAATTCCGGAACGCAGCTTGCTCATGATGGTTCCGTTCTTCTTCACGCCTATTTTTGTTGCATTGGCCACGCCTTTCATAAGGCCATTTCGATTGCAACGCCTGGTGTGGACTTATCTAATTCCTTTGGTCCCACTCGCTTGCTGGTGGGACGGCCTCATATCCGCATGCCGCGCGTATACGGTCACGGAGATGTTGGCCATGACGCAAGGTTTCGTTGATTATGACTGGAAAGCGGATCGCGTTGGAATTCAGGGAACGGCCGCGCACCTTACCTATCTTCTGGGCATACCGCACTCTTCGCGCGTCTAGGACTCCGAAGCCTTCGACACTGCTGGATCGCGCGGAAACTCTTCGCATTCGTAGCCTATCCCCGGGAGTCGCGAAATCGTTGCCGTATCTGATCAAGCTACGATTCCATAGATTTCGAAGCAGTGAGAGAAAGATCCAACTGCCGACTAAGTCAGAGCTGGGGGATGAGATCCATAACCTGGTATATCTCTCCTGGCCACCTCGCGTGGGAACCGGTTATCCAACGCGGTCTGCAGGTGGAGTCGGAAGAGAACCGGTACACAGCGCAGCACGAAACGGAATGATCGATGATACTTTCGCCGCTGGTTCAACAAGTCCTGCAGTGTCTTGCTTCGACCCAGACGAGAGTTGAAGAACTCAACTTCTTCGTTGAGGGGAGCCGTCTTCAGGTGATAGCAGAAATAGCAGCTGTGTAGCGAGTGCTTGAGTGCACTCATCCCGTACCTCGTCGCGTCGTAGAGCACCGGAAAGGCGACGACGCTTAATAGGGTCAGGCCAGCCAATCCCCAAAGTGCTTTGAAAACGTCAAGGCGCCGAAGGGGAGGCAGGGGTATGAGGGACAGTAACTCCTCGCCCCAGGCAGTCTTAGCCGAAACGATCACGCTGGCAAGAACGATACGGTCGACGAGCAGTTTTTCGACTGCTCGCAAGCCGAAGACTCTCGCTGCGTCTCCCGACATCAGGTCGTCTCGGGTGCAAAGAAAGCAGGAGTGTGCCTCTCCCCCGGCGTGTTCAGCGAACATTTCGAGCAGGTTTTTTCGTCGGCTCGCAGGCAATCGAAGGCCGTGCGTGATTTCGAGGTCCGATACCGCCTCGCGAAGGCGACGTCGATCATCCAGAGCCGCTTCGTTGGGCAGCACAAGGATGAGATCCACATCGGATGACTCCGAGAAGAAGCCGCTCGCTGCGCTACCGAAGAGAATCACGCTGACCAGCGAATTCTCGCCACAGGCGTCCAGTTGCGCGACCGCATCAATGTATTGCTGAACATTACTCGCCATCTTCCGCCTTCAGCTCATGCCTTGTGCCTGAGACTGCCGGTGCCGGCTTCTGGTACGTGTATCGGCATCGTGGTTACTGGCCAACAGAGCAGAACCAAAAGTATACATTCAATGCATCTCCCCTATTCCGCGAGTCATTGGCATTGCTCTGTTCCTGATTCCTGGGTACGCTGGCCTCTCACAGACCGGAAAATAGCTTCTATCGCCGCAAGGTCTGATTTTCCGGATCTAATGGTTATAAGATCCCGGCAAGCCGATTTCCCTAATGATAACGTCCTTTATTATTCGCCACTTGGGGTGGCAAACTCGAAACAGGTCAGGCCATTTGTCCGATTAGCGACTACACGTCCAAGTGACGGGAAGCGCGTTTTCCATTACCTATCTCGGGACGCAATCCCAACTGATCTTAGGTTAACTGTTAAGCTGTCTTTCGCCCCTTAAGGCCGAACTTTTGGATTATCGCCGACACCACATGGCCAGTTGACGCCTACACATCTCGTGATGCCAAATGTGGAATTGCTCATTTTTGTGGAATTGCTCATTTGTCAAAGTTCTTTGTTCCCAGCGGTTCGGAATTCAAGGAGCTACACCTCGATGCGCCGTTTTCGATTGGCTCCCGGGTACTTCCTCCAGGAGATTGCGGGCTCCGAATTCTTCGCCGAGAGTGCGAAACGCCGGCCAAACGCATCGAGGATATGAGCGCGATCACTGTAGTAGGAAACGAGACAATCGATAGCAATATCCTCCGCCATGTTCTCGGCATTCTTATAACCCCAACTTCACGAGGAGTTCTTTGAACCGAGGATCGTCGCGGAGGCCGTCATAGACGGGCTCGGTTTTCAGAAACTGTAGCCCATTGGTGTGTTGGCGGTAGGCCAGTTGGAGTTGTTCAATGGCCTTTCCTCTCTCTCCCGTATGGGCGTAGTACATGGCTTGGCGAATAGGATCGACCTTTTGGTTATTCCTGTTCCGGATCAGCTCGTCCTCTCTCCAGTATTCTGCAAGGCCGCCTTTTCGGTATGCGGCGAGTCGAATCGAATTCTCTTCCGGCACTCCGGACATGGTCTTCAGATAAAACGCAATCGCTTGATCAGGCATACCTTTATTCTCATAGCACTGTCCCAGCCAATAATATTCGCCATAGGACTGGGAAATGGACAGGGCATGATTTGCCTGCGCAATCGCGTCGTCGAAACGATGTGCCAAATACAAGGTCCACGTGTACATAAGATTTGTCCGGTCGGAGAATGGATCTAACTCCTGAGCCTTCCGCTCCTCGGCTATACCTTCCTCCGCCTTTCCCATAGCAACCAGGAACATCCCATAGTAAGCGTGGATGTTGGGGTCATTGGGATCCAGATCGATCGCGGTTGTAAACTGCTTCACCGGTCCAATCCAGTTCCAGTCGCGAGAAAAGCCGACCTCTGCGAGTACTGCATAACCGTGAGCGTTGCCCGGCTCAAGCTCGATTGCCCTCGTAGCTGCAATTTCTGCCTCGTCAAAATGTTCCTCATGAACGCAACGCCAGTCGCCAAGCGTAAAGTACGCGTCAGCCATACCGGAGTATGCCGCCGCGAACTTCGGATCTTTATGAACTGCTAATTGAAAATAGGCGAGAGCGTCTTCAAAATCATGGCAGCTCATGTGGTCGAAGTAAGAGCGCCCTTTTAAGTACGATTCATAGGCGACAGGATCAACCGTGGGCTTCGGCACGCCGGTTCCGATCGCGCCGGCATCGCTCAATTTGATTCCGATCTCATTCGCGATTTTCCTAGCCACCTCATCCTGAAGCCCGAGGACATTTCGAAGATCGCCTTCATAACTTTCGGCCCAGACGTGCTGATCGTGTTGTGCGTCAATGAGCTGAGCTGTGATTCGGACGTGCTCCCCCGAGCGCATAACCGCGCCTTCGACGATGGCATCGACCCCCAACTCCCGCGCAATCTCGGCCAGCGGACGCTTTGTATTCTTATACCGTTCCACTGAGGTATGGGAAATCACACGCACCCCGGTCACTTTCGACAGATCAGTAATCAGCTCCTCAGTCATTCCGTCGCTGAAGTATTCCTGGTCGGAATCTTTAGAGAGGTTGCGGAGAGGAAGGACCGCTAGGGAGTTGATCTTATTTTGGGTCGCCGGCACCCGCCGATTGTAGATCACGGCTACAGCTGCCGCTATCAGCGCTAACGCGATGATTGCGCTGATCGCGACTGCGATACGCCGCCCTGGTTTCTTTTCGTAGGGCAAGGGCATCTCTGGTGGGTTATGCCCGGGAACCCTGCTGACTGCTGCAACAAAACGATACCCTCGTTTTGGAACCATCTCCAGAAAACGAGGGAGGTCAGCATCATCGTCCAGTGCGGCGCGAATGCGTCGAATCGCGTAGTTCAGCCCTTGGTCGAAATCGACGAAAGTTTCAAATCCCCAGACCTCCCGGATCAATTCCTGGCGTGTGACGATCTCTCCGGCGTTGCGAAGTAGCACCGTCAGCACCTTTGCTGGCTGAGGCTCGAGCCGGACCTTCTGGCCATCCTTCTTTAGCTCGCGGGTGCTGCAGTCGAAATCAAACTCCTTGAAACTGAGGCGGTCTGGAGGAGTATTTGACTGGGTCGCCACGGGGGAACCTCGCGCATGAGGCTGGGAGGCACGAGTATATCTGAAGTCGAATAACCCGCACAATATCTCGCTTTAGCTTCCCTCATAAGACCCTCATTGAAGCCTCATGGAGCCTCGTGGCCGATTCATTGACGTGAATGCCCGCATCAGCTACCTTGCCTGAAATGAACGGAGTGGTTAGCCGCTTCGGACAGCTCATCCTCGGTTTCGACCGCAATCAGCTGCCCGCTCCGGACTTTTTCCTACGGATCTAGCAGCACGTCGACAGCGGACCTGTTCAAAGCCACTGAACGAGCCACCGTCATAACTTCGTCAACCAAGCGGAGGTGATATGCCTAATCAAGTCATTCAAGGAACACTGGACATCGAAACTTCAACCCCACCGACAGCATTTGACGCGCTCACGATCAACGTCAGGGCCGGAATCATTCCATCGGGAGCCCTCGAACAAAGTAACTATATTGCCATTCGGGAAACGGCTTTTCATCGGCCGGTAGTTGGTGGTCCCCAGACACCTCCGCCGCCTCCCATCGGCATTTTCAGCGTGCGGGCGTCCGATGGCCTCGTCAGCAGCAAATCAATCGAGGCTGAGGGGATAATCAAGATTACCGGCCCGAATTCTCCGCAGCCATTCAATGTTCTGACAGTAAATGCCGCCAGCTTCGCAGTGCCGGCTAACCTGAGCCAAAGTTACTTCATCATCGCGAGCGACATAGGAGCTGCACCGCCAAATGGGCTGGTCAGGTTCAGTGTCCGGGCCGATGGCCTGCTTTCAGCCGGGACGATTCAGAGCCCTACCATTGACCAGTTGCAACAGCGAATTGACGCTCTCGAGGCTCAAATTCAAGCGCTTACCGCGAACTCTGGTGCACTTAGCGCAGACATTACTGGCGTCAGCGCGCAATTGAATGCGGGGCTCGGCGAACTTCAGGGCCAAGTCGACGAACTTTCGGGCCAATTAAGTTCTTTGTCTGGCGAGGTGAGCAGCTTGGAAACAAGAACATGAGAGCCCTGGATCGTCCGATGCATCGATTTGCTCGGCTCCTGGACGCGCGACTTTGTCTCATTTCCAGTCGGGAAAGCTACTCCGCAAACGAACTTTTTGAAGTGGCATCGCTTCTGGGAACCTCACTTCGTTTTGGACCGATTCAACGCGCTGAACCGTAGGCAAGAGAGGCGCATGTTTGGGTGCAGCAAATAGCCGGATCCCTGGTCTTTAGGAGTAACAACCATGTCTCAAATCAAACATTTACTGTTCCTGGCGATTGCATTCTCATTGTGCAACCCGGGTGTTGCACAGACTGGACCGCCGCACACCGTACCCAAGACGCCACTTCCGATTAAAAAACCTGTGGGGCGACCCACGCCGAGTTGCAATACCGGGCCATGGCCCTCGACCACGTTCTCATCGCACGGGAATGAGGTTCACTTCTGGTGGGATCCGGTCCCAGGCGCCGTCTCGTACATAATAGATCGAGCCGCCCCTAACCAGACGCCGGTCCGACTGACGCTGGATGCTTCGGGGGTGGGTGTCTGGGATGTGCCGCCGGATCCGAGTGTGGCGTACAAGTACAGCGTGACTGCGATGCAACCGCCCGCTAACGGAAAAGCTATCGGCTGTCATGGAACGACCAGCTACCTGCTGGGCCCGTTCACCCTGGCGAACCCTTCGGGCCAGGCAACGCGCGGCAATGACCCAACGAGCGCAACCGTAAGCTGGGCTCCAGCGACCGCAGTGATCGCCTATGTCGTATGGGGCTCAGGTCTTCCAAACGTGGGCGAAACCTTTACAGTGGGAACCTATACCCCCCAGAACGGCTACTCGTCGATTGCGAGCCCCATGGACCCGGCGTTGCACCAAGGGACACTCGGATGGTCGATTGATGTGACGGGTCTCAACCCCAACGTCTTTAACTGGTGGAAGATCCTCGCCATCTATGCGAACGGCTATGCGGACCAACAGCACCCAGGATTCGCGGGTTTGGACGCGATCCCTCATTGCACCATCACCTCGATCTCCCCGACGTCCGGTCCAGTGGATACCAAGGTTACCCTCACGGGAACGAATCTCGTCTGGGTCACCCGTGTGGGGCAGTATTCAACTGACAGGGGAGGGGGGCCGGACGCGGACCCCATCCTGTCTCCAGCAGAATGGACTTCGGTGAGCCCTACCTTGCTTACCGCGACAGCGTTGGTGAGTGGCACTTTTAACGTTTCACAAGTGAACAGCGTCTGCGGCGAAACAACACCATTCGTTTTGACAACGCAGCCGCCTCCTCCTACCCCGCAAGTGGGAGCCTTGACGGTTAGCTTCGGCTTTACTGCGGGACAGGGCGAAACATGTCAGGGAGGACCGGTAGGGGTCGCCGTCCAGCCGCAACATGTCTCCGGCAATGTCGGAACGACGGCGTTGCAGAGTCAACTCTCGTTTTCTGGACTCGCGAGCCCGGTAACCGTGTCGGGACAGCAGACATCCGGCTGCATCGCCACTCACCTGTTCGGAAATATGGCGCCAGGCACTTGGACCGTTACGGCGGGCATTCCGGGCGGTGCTGCGGCTTCATGCGCCGTGGCGATCTCCGCAAATCAGTTCGCGAAGACGCTCATCTGGGATCTGAAATGTTTCTGAAAGCGAGAGGTTGAACGTCATTCGGGCGCGCGTCATCTCTATGTTGTGCGCTCAACGACGCCGGATTACTAATGAAAAGTCGGCTTATTGTCGCTCAAATTGTTGAATTCTCGCATTTCCTTTCGTGAACTTCGGTTTCCGATCGAGAGATCCCGCTCGCCTCACACGTTCAGAGACTTCAGGTAAGGCACACTCAGCGGCATCAGCGATGGATCCTCTTCAAGTTCAACGAAGTAGTTCTTTACGCCACCTGTTTTTGCGGCCGCAAATACTCCCTTCCAATCCACGACGCCCTTGCCCAACGGAACTTGGCGGAAGCCGGACTTGGTGGAGGGGTCCTTCACCCAGTCCTGACAATGCATGGAGAGAAAGCGGCCGGGGTACTTCTCGAAGTAGGTCACTGGATCGTAGCCCTGCTGCAAGGTAGAGACCTGAAACTGCAACTTGGTGGTGGCGGGATTGAGGTCGGTGATCATCATGTCGTAGACCGGCTTGCCATCAATGTGTTCGGAGACGAAGCCTTCATTGTGCAGCAATGCGATGATGTCTGCGGCGTGAGCCTTTTCGGCGAAGGCGTTGAAAGGCTCGACGTAGCGCTTCACATCGTTGACTGTCTCCGTCGTCCTCGGGCTCCAAGGCCCGAGCGCGGCAATCGCCATCTGCGTCATACCGAACTCCTTCGCATAGGCGATGCTCTGATCCGCCCTTTGAAAGAGCTCATTTGCCGACCAGTGCGCGGAGATACAGCCGAGTCCCCAGTCTTCCAGCATGCGCCGCAATTCCTGTGGCTTGTATTTCTGGAGGCTGGAAAACTCATCGTAACCGTATGGCGAGCACAGCTCAATCTGAGTGAACCCGGCTGCACGTAATCCCTTCATGGTACCCGCGAAGTCGGTACGGATCGACTTGCGCACAGGATAGGTCTGACAGCCGATCGGCAGACCAAGCGGATTAGCGAATAGATATCGCGTGCCGGACAGAAGAGCCGAAGCAGCAGCCCCTCCCATGAGAAACATCCTCCGATTCATCGTATGCATGACCCCATCGTGGAGCTATGGAAGAAACTATAGCACCTGTGTAGAGAGAATGCCTGCGTCCGTCGCGCGCTGCAGCTTCGGGGCACATAGTGAGCGTCTTCTTCATGGGCTGTCGGTACAGCAATGTCGGCGAGTGAGGCGAATTCGATGACTATCCCGGCGGGTCCGGTTCGATCCCGATCCGATCATTGACCGCGTTGTGGAAGCGTTGTTTGCATCCGAGGTATCGCTCGGTTGTTTGCACAGAGACATGTCTCAATAGGAACTGGATTTGCTCCAACTCACCGCCTGCCTGATGACAGAGACGGGCGCAGGTCCGGCGGAGGTCGTGGGGCGCCAGAGCAGGAATCTCACAGACGTTTGCTTTCTCCTTCACCACGCCCCAGATGACCTTGGGACTGAAGCCGCAACCCCAGACTCGGCCAGCTTTGTTGATTGACCGAAGCAGAATGCCACCCGCGATTCCGGAGGCCGCCGTCCACGCCTCAATTCCCGCTTTAACCCAGTTCGGAACCGGGATGGTGCGTATATGGCCGCCCTTGCCAATAAGATCGGCTATGACCCAGTGCTCCTCTCTTTGCTGGATATCTTCAACTCTCAACGCCGTCAGTTCGGCGCGCCGCAAACCGCATCCCAAGAGAATGGGAGCGTGGCGTAGTCTCGCTTGCCACGGAGACTGCCAACGTCTACCGTCCGCAGAAGACGCTTTCCCTGCTCCGCGGAAAGCCAATTGCCAACCGGCATACCCAGTCGTTTGGCGCCCTTCACGCGTCGAATTCCAGCAGCCAGGTCGGCGCTAAGAAGCCCGCAATCAGCTGCCTCGTACGCGAGTCTTCGCACTGCCGCGAGCCGCAGATTGATTGTGGTAGATGCATAATGCTGCTGTTCGAGTGAGATCCGGTACCGGCTAACCACGGTCTTGTTGAAGGCTAGCCTTGGTTCCGAACAGTACCACTCGATGAATTCTCTGATTGCATGATCGTAGGTCCGCTGAGAACTGGGTGAAGTCAGGCTGTTCAGGACGGCACTCTTCGAGTGTTCAAGATCGGGAAGCTTAAGAATGGATTTTGGTGCTCGCTTACGCTTCATCTTGCTCTTTGCCATTGAAACGGCCTCCAACAGCCGTGGCAAATAGCATGATCCAAGCCTCAATCTCGAACCTAGGCCGTTTATGAGGAGCAATCTTTAGGTTCTGAAACTTCGCGGACTCTCGGTTCCTTCTATATAGCTTCAAGAAGAGAGAGCAATAGGCCATTTAGTGGTGTCGCTATGTTGTGCTGCTGTCCAAAGCGAACGATCGCGCCGATGCGAGCGTCGGTTTCCATCGGGCGACCAGCAAGGCGGTCGGCCAAAAGCGAGTTCACCGAGTCGGCAGGGTAATTGCGGTATTGAGCGAGCACTTTCTGCGGAAGATCCTCATCGAGGATTGCTCCCATAGCGCGGCCGACGGCAGCACACTCACGCACGACATCGAGTGTTGCCCGACCGATCGCCTCATTCTGAAAGACACCAGCAGGTTTGCCCAAAAGCGCAGAGATCGAACCGGCGGAGTTGATACAAAGTTTGCGCCAAGCTGCGGAGAGAAAGTCAGCGGTCAGGGTGATCTGCACGGCTGAACTATGAAACAGGGCAGCGAAAGAACGGCCGAGTACGTCTGACTGTATGAAAAGCTCAGCGGGCCCGCGCTGATGTACGCTCTCAGGTGCTCGTCGCTCAGCCGGGCAATCGATAATGACAGGGACGATCTGCTCTACTGACACATAGGGGGCAAAGCGTTCGCGATGCTCAACCCCATTCTGAATTACCGCGACGGGAGCACCTTGTTTGCAGAGATGTTCGACCCATGCACCGGCGCCAGGAGCATCGTACGTCTTGGTGGCAACTATGACCCAATCTACTGACTCCACCTGTGAAGGGGCGGTAATGTTCGTGTAGTTGATGTGGACATTACCTTCAGGAGTCTCAACATTGAGGTGCGGCAAAGGACGTCGGGTGCATAATAGAAGTTCGTGCTGTTCGATGGACTGTAGTAACGCCGCGATGACAGCTCCGATAGCGCCGACTCCGACAATTGCAATCCGTGCCATAACACCAGTATGGCAGGAGAACGCAACCTCTACAAAAACTGAATGACGTGAGGAGCCGTGCTAATGACGACAACGGTGTTTTCCGGTACCGATTCTGCGAAGCCGGCTGAACATTGCTAGATTTTGGCCCATCGGGCGATAACGCTCTCCCCATGGCCGTCGTGGCGCGTGAAAGAGTGCCCCTGTTCTTCAATGTATCTATTTGTTCATGCGTTATTAGCGTAAATATAACTGACGACTTGCCGGCTATTCAACTGGACTGCAAACATCCGAACCTGGTGCATTTACGCCCCTAATCCTTGAAAAATGCTCAATGTCATTTCGGGGCTCAAAATAACTCATTGTTAGACCTCTGGAAAAACGAGCTATTTCGCTCAGACCTGCAAAACGCGGACTTGTTACCTTTGGGCGGTTACTCAGTGTCATTTCAAACTGAGCTACCTGGCAGATGATTGTCAGGCACTATGCCACCACGGTTAAACAAGAGGGATAAAATGCGCAAATACAGGTTTGGAATCACGTATTGGCTGGCGGCTCTATTCGTCGTCTTTGTAACTGGATGCGGCCAGGAAGTGGTGACAGTTCCAGCCGTAGTATCTACAATCCCCGCCAATGGCGCTACAAATGTCTCAGTCAGTACCCCGATCAGCGCAACCTTCAGCATGGCGATGAATGCAGCTTCGCTTACTACTACAACTTTTACTGTGACGGGACCAGGCGGAGCGGTCGCTGGAGCTGTGACTTACAGCGGAGTCACTGCGACATTTACGCCTGCGGCTGTTCTCGCAAACGGAACGGTCTATACGGGAACGATTACTACCGGTGCCAAAGATGTGGGCGGCACTCCCTTGCTTGCCAGTTATGTATGGACCTTTACTACGATTACCCCGCCGCCAGTGGTGACGGCCACCGTTCCAGTGAATGGAGCGACTGGCGTACCTATCAATCAGGTGCTCAGTGCGACCTTCAATGAAGCAATGAGCTGCGCGACGCTCGCGTCTCCTGCGGCAGCCTTTACAGTCACCGGTCCTGGCGCGACAACGGTGGCAGGCACAGTAAGCTGCTCGGGCGCTGTCGCAACTTTCACGCCGACAGCCAACCTTGCAGTGAACACCGTTTACACCGCTACGATTACCACCGGGGCCCAGGATCTGGCAGGCACTCCCCTCGCCGCCAATTTTGTATGGACCTTCAGAACGGTTCCTGCTCCTACTCCTCCAATCGTTATCTCCACCGTACCCGTCAATCTGGCAACTGCTGTTCCGATCAACCAGGCTCTCAGTGCGACCTTCAGTGTGGCAATGACTCCGTCCACGATCGACACTGCAACCTTTACTTTGAGAGGACCGGGCGGAGCCAGCGTGACAGGTGCCGTTACTTATGTCGCAGCCGGTTCGGTGGCGACGTTTACACCCGCTGCCAACCTGGCATCAAGCACGGTATATACAGCTACGATCACCACTGGAGCTACGGACCTGCAAGGTACAGCGCTCGCGAATAACTATGTCTGGATCTTCACCACTGCTGCCGCAGTCATTGGCACGCCGCCAGCGGTGAATTCGACGGTCCCCGCAGATGGAGCAACGTCGGTGCCGCTCAATCAAATTGTCAGCGCCACCTTCAGTGAGGCGATGAACCCTGCCACGATCAACTCGACAACCTTTACGTTGATGGGACCGGGCACCACTGCCGTGGCCGGCCTGGTTGCTTACGCGGCGATTGGGAATACGCTGACTTTCACGCCTACTGCGAATCTGGCGCCGAGCACCCTGTTTACAGCAACGATTACAACCGGGGCGACGAATCTCACCGGAAATCCGCTGGCTACCAACTACGTCTGGACCTTTACAACGGGCACAACCGTGGACACGACCCCACCTCAACTGGTCTCGACGGTCCCAGTGAACACCGCTGCCGACGTACCGCTGAATCAGGCGGTAAGCGCGATCTTCAGCGAGGCGATGAATCCGCTGACTATCACTACAGGGACATTCACGCTTACGGGACCGGGTGGAACTGCTATCGCTGGAACAGTGTCCTATGACGCTATCAATTTCATTGCCACTTTCACGCCGACGGCTCCGCTGATCGCGAGCACAATCTATACGGCAACGGTGAGCAACGGAGTAACAAACCTGGCAGGAGTTGCGCTCGGGACCACGGGCGCTCCGAATCCTTGGACCTTTACAACAGGTACTGCGGTGGTTGTACCGCCAGTCGTGTTAGGACCAACGATTTCGTTGTTTGGCGGCTTTGGCGGTGGTGCCGGGTTGACCAACCAGGGAACCCAGTCAGTCATCAATGGAGATATCGGAACAACCGGTGTTTCTACGCTTATCACCGGATTCCACGATACCAGCGTCATGGTCGGCAGCGTGGCGGAATGCACGTACACCGAGACGCCGCTCAATATTGCGTTGGTAAATGGAACGATCGATACAGCTCCGCCACCTCCTACTGTCGGGTGTCCCAACGAAGGGACCGCTGTGACATTCGCCATCGCAACTGAAGCAGCATTGGAAGCTCTGACAGCTTACAACACCCTTGCTGCTATCCCGAACGGGCTGGATGTGTCGGTCTGCCCCGGATGCGGGGGGGGAACCGCCGGAGAGTTGGGCAATCGAACCCTGGCTCCCGGCGTTTATAAGTCCGCAGCCGACAGCTATGGAATAACACTTGGCGATCTTACTCTCGACGCTAAGGGAGATCCCAATGCTTCCTGGGTCTTTCAGATGGGAACCTCGCTCACTGTGGGCACGCCGTCGGCGCATCGCAGTGTCCTGCTGGTCAACGGAGCCCAGGCCAAAAATGTCTTCTGGCAGGTCGGAAGCGCTACGGCGATCAACGGGGTTCTGGGCGGCGGGACGATGCAGGGAACCATCATCTCAAAGGCTGGGATCTCGGTTTCAACCGCTGGTGTTGCCGCGATAACGACGATCAACGGCAGACTGCTGGACTTGGATGCGTCGGTCACAATCGTAAACACCGTTATCAACGTACCGTAAGGCCTTGCTGCGGCCGCTCTCGGGTGGTCACAGCAAGCTTCGGCCTAAGCGGTGTTCGATAGGTTGTATCCGCGGTTAGTTTATCCAGCGATGAGAGTGAATCACAATCGCGGCGAGCAGTTCGGGAGGCAATAATGAGATCGAGTGCAAGGATGATTGCTACAGCGGCATTTACTTTTCTTCTCATGCCCACGTTCTTAATGGGCGCGACGTCGCAACCGTCGGCAGTTGCCAATGAGGACAAGACTGTCGCGTCCAGCGCCGACCCGGCTGGGCCTGTGACCTCTGCTCCCGTAACTGCGGCTTTGTTTGAAGCCCCGATGCCCCCTTCGGGAGGTATGCAATATGGTCCTCCCAAGATTGAACTGTTTCTGGGGTACTCGTATCTAAGAGCGGTGCCGTCGCCGAGTTCCGGGAACCGGCTGGCTTGGCTCAATGGCGGCAGCACATCCATCGCTTTCAACCTGAACCGGTACCTGGGAATCGTTGGGGACTTTGGCGGTTTCAATGACACGGAACTCAATCTTCTCGGCGCGAATCCGTCCACCACGCCAGACTCCAGCGGGACTGTCTTCACTTATCTCTTTGGTCCGCGGTTCTCTTTCAGGAAGTACGACAGAATTACCCCCTTTGTTCAGGTTCTATTTGGAGGCGTGCACGCAAGCGAGGTGACGCTCTCCAGTTGCTCCGGCGCTGCCTGCACGCTGCTACCTGCCGAAGATACGTTCTCGATGGCCGCTGGTGGCGGACTGGACATCAAAATACACCGGCATTTTGCTCTCCGGATCATTCAAGCCGAATACCTTGGGACGAGGTTCGAAAATCACACCATTGGAGCAACGGCGACACAGAATGACATCCGACTCTCTTCGGGAATTGTCTTTCGGTTCGGCGGAGGCCCGCCTCCACTTCCAACGCTGCCGGTGGCTTATTCTTGCTCGGTCAACCCATCTGCTGTATTCCCTGGAGAGACGATTGCGGTGTCCGGCACGGCTCAGAATCTTAATCCCGCGAGGACGCCGGTCTATACGTGGTCTGTGGATGGCGGAACGGTAGCTGGAGTTTCGAACACCGCCAAGATCGACACGGCAAATCTTGCTGCCGGCTCCTATACGCTCAAGGGCCATGTCTCAGAGGGAGACAAGCCGGGCGAGACCGGGGATTGCACAACTCCGTATTCGGTGAAGGCGTTTGAACCGCCGACGGTTAGTTGTTCTGCCAACCCCCCTTCTATGCTCACCGACGGCTCCGCCACGATCACAGCCATCGGCGTAAGCCCACAGAACCGTCCTTTGACTTACAGCTATAGCTCGACTTCCGGTTCGGTGAGCGGAACCGGCTCGACCGCCATGTTTTCTGCGGCAGGCGTAGCGCCGGGGATCGTCACCGTGACCTGCAATGTCGTAGATGACAAGGGTCAGACTGCTTCCGCCCCAACTTCGGTAACAGTGCAGGCTCCGGCCATCGCCCCCCAGCCTGTGACCAGCTCGCTGTGCTCCATTCATTTTGAGCGCGACGTCCGTCGCCCATCTCGCGTGGATAACGAAGCGAAGGCGTGCCTCGACGATATCGCGCTCAATCTGCAAAGGACCTCCGATGCGAAACTTGCCCTCATCGGAAATGTGTCCAGCGGGGAGAGTCGCGACAAGAAGCTTAGTGCCGAGCGCGCAGTCAACACCAAGGCCTACCTCGTCGGCGAGAAGGGCATCGATTCATCGCGAATTGCCGTCTACACCGGCTCTCAGGATGAAAAGATGGTAACCGCGGTTCTGATTCCGGCTGGTGCAACCTTCGATACCGTCGGCGCTACTTCCGTAGATGAAGGCCAAGTCAACGCTCATCCACGCACAACCGGAAAGCGTCAACGGTAGTTCGCTGCAACCCCACTGCTAAATGATGGGTGGGGACCTCCGATCAATGGGCCTTCGGAATCAACGGAATCACTCCAAAGGCGTATCCAGGCGTTGGCTGCGACGAGTCAGAACTTTTCGCCATAGCCAATTGACGCACTGTCTGAAGATACGCGGTGCATCCTCGCGAAGCCACTCATTGGCGACAGCAGGCAGAGCATGCCCAAATGTTCGAGTTCCGTTCGTATGGCTGGCTGTTCGGCAGTTAGCACTTGTGAACTACCCAACACGTCTCCGGTACGGTAGCCGTGCTGGGTGCAACGACAGTCTTGGAAGGAGCAATTCACCCTACTGGGAGGCAGAATTGATTCCAGCCAGAATCGTGCAGCCAATGCATGCAGTAAAACTAGAATCTGAATAACGCTAGTATTTTCTGCTCGTTACAGGTTCTCCTTATGATTGCTCCCCGAATGTCGGCTTCTATTTACGGATTGACTCTAGTTCAGGTGGATGTATAACCGGCATATCGGACAAGTGATCTTTGCCATTTGACCCGCTACGATTTCCTCGACGAGTGGTAAATCGCCGAGTCACTCACCAAGCCAGAAATCGAATTCTGGACGGCTGACCCCAACTCTTTCTTTACCGCTTGGTTGTGCACGAGTGGGCACCTTTCAAGTTGTGTTGAGGTGAGTGATTTGCGCCTCACTCGGCTCACTATTCCTTTTAAATTCTCCGATACGGGCTCTCTAATCTTGCAAAGAGGTTTGAGTGGAACATCCTACCCGGGGGCATCCGTTTCCGATGATCTTGTAAGTTCACAACTTTTTGCAATTTGTTGCATTGTTGTGACATGCTGCCGACTTTCCTGGCTTATTCTTCAATCCGATGGAAGTGGCGCTTCCCTCCGAAAGCGTACATATGTTGAAGTTTCTTGTTCGACGTTGGTCCGAGCGTCCACGCATGCTGGTATTCATGCTTGGAGTTATGCTGCCTGCGACCGCGCTCATCGTGGCCGGCGTGTGGCATCTCAGGACTATACAGCGTGACAGAGCGATCGAGGCCGTCGTTCAACGGGAGTTTCAACAAGTCTTAGCTATCGCCGAAAAGCGGATTGATGCGCGCGCTTATGAGATCGCCGAGGAAGCCAGCACGCAATTTCCCGATGCGGAGCAAGGTGACGAACTCTCGACTTTCCTAGCGGCACACTCAGACATTGCACATGCGTTCCTCTGGACCGGGAAGGGCCGCCTAAAGACTCAATCTCAGCCTGATCGGATGAGCGATCCTCAATTTGTGGAAGAAGGTAGGGATATCTCATCTATGGCCGGACATTGGTTTGATTTGGACACTGACGACTGGATTGCCAAGCTGAAGAAGATCAAGGCAACAGAAGGGCGGCGCGTCTACTTCACCTCCAATTGGGTAGAAAGCGGTGACAAATGGCATTATCAGTCTTTGGTGCTATTCATGCCTCGCGGTTCGACCGCAGCGCATCCCGCTCTGGCAGGGTTTGTCTACGATACCGACTATCTTGGCAGCAAGTTCTTTCCGCAAGCGCTGAGCGAAGTGCTGCCAAATCAGAACGCAAATGATACATCCCATTCTCAACCAGTGATCATGGTACGGACTGCAAAGGATCACACACCTTTGGCTGCTTCTATCTGTTGGGATGGAGGTTCGCCTGAAGTAGAGCGTAGTTTTGAAAGTGTGTTCCCGGGACTGATTCTGGGAATTAAGCTGCGCGGGACCACGATTGCGAACATCAGCAACCAGTTTGCGAGGACCGCCTACATTATTCTCGGAGCGCTTTCGCTGCTGATGGGTGGGGGAATGCTACTTGCCTACCGAAACATTGCCCGCGAGCTTGCACTGGCGAAGCTGAAGTCAGATTTTGTCTCTAATGTCTCGCACGAGCTGAGAACGCCTCTGGCGCTCATCCGCCTTTACGCAGAGACGCTTGAACTGGGACGCATATCCAACCCAGGAAAGCGTCAAGAATATTACGAGATCATTCGCAAAGAGAGTGAACGGTTGACTTCGCTGATCAACAATATTCTGGACTTCTCGCGTATCGAGTCGGGCAAGAAAGAATACAGCTTCCGCGAAACCGATGTAGCCGATCTGGTGCGGGGCACGCTGGAATCTTATCGTTTCGAAATCGAGCAAAACGGGTTCCAGTTCGAGCAGAAGATCGATAGCGATCTACCACAAGTGTGGGTGGATCGCGAAGCGATTGCGCGTTCGCTCCTGAATCTGGTGAACAACGCGGTGAAGTACTCGACGACTGAGAAATACCTTGGGGTAAACCTCTACCGGCACAATGGCGGCGTCAACCTTGAGGTGGTCGATCATGGAATCGGCATTCCCGCAAAGGAACAGCCCAAAGTCTTCGAGAAGTTCTATCGAGTGTGCGATCCGCTGGTGCATAACACCAAGGGAAGCGGACTGGGGCTCTCTCTCGTGCGCCACATCGTGCAGGCGCATGGAGGTGAAGTTGCGGTTGAAAGCGAGCCCGGTCACGGCAGCAAGTTCATCATTACTCTGCCGGTGCAGACTCCAAAGGTTCAGCAGGCGAAAGGGACATCGGCATGAGACAGCGAGAGAAGGCGAAGATAACTGAAGCACCGAGGCCAGCGAAAATTCTTGTCGTGGAGGACGAGCCCAATATGGTGGCGGGACTTCGAGACAATTTCGAGTTCGACGGCTACGAAGTGATTACAGCGGGCGATGGGATCGAAGGTCTTAGACGAGCTCTTGAGGAGTCTCCCGACCTTGTGGTCCTGGATGTCATGATGCCTCGGATGAGCGGACTGGAAGTATGCAAGCAGTTACGCGCTCAACGCGGTTCCATCCCGATCATCATGCTGACTGCCCGCGGCCAGGAACTGGACAAAGTGGTGGGCCTCGAACTCGGCGCCGACGACTATGTGACCAAGCCGTTCTCAATCCGCGAGTTGCTAGCGCGAGTGAAGGCCGTGCTGCGACGCACAGCCGTCGTTCCCAAGCACCTGGATCAACATTCCTTCGGTGACGTGGAAGTCGATCTGCGCCGTCAGCGAGTGCTCAGATCAGGCAAAGCTCTCGAGGTTTCGTCCAAAGAATTCGAGCTGTTGAAGTATTTCATCTGTCATTCCGGCGAAACGCTTAGTCGCGATCGCCTTCTGGAAGAGGTTTGGGGATACGAGCATTTTCCGACTACCCGGACGGTGGATACACACCTGGTACGTCTGCGCCAAAAACTCGAGCCTGATCCCGAACAACCACAGTATTTCCTGACAGTGCATGGAACAGGTTATCGGTTCGTCGGCTAGAGCAACGATGGGAATCTAAGAGGGTGAATGATGAGCGACAGGGGAGTACTACCAAGAGCCGAAGGCAAATTCCGGACTAACGGCGCGGGCCGATCCTCGATCGTGGCGTCGATGCCGCCGCGGCCATCGAGTGTGCCATTGCGGGACGAGGTTGACTCCCTTCTGCGAGAGAAACTTGATTTCCATTCAGAACTGTTTGAGGCCGCACAGATCCAGCGCAAACTAAGCGGCCCGCGTGAGTTTCGCCACGGCAGTTTACAGTTCGCAAGCGAGGTCTTCGCGGCGCGCTTTCTCTCCGGGGATTTCACGACGTTCCTGAAAAACGGTTCCAAGGTTCTTATGGCCCACGGTGACATTGCCGGAAAGGGTATTGCGGCTGGCATGTGGTTCACCAATCTAGCAGGCCTCTTGCAACGTTACGGCCGTCCTTATTCTGACCCGGCGAGGATCGCCTCGGAAATCAACCGCCACCTCTGCTGTCTACGGCCGGTTGCGCCGTTCGCCACGGTATTTCTCGCGCAGATTAACTGCCATCTTGGAGAACTTAGCTACTGTAATGCCGGACATTGCCCGCCAATATTGCTCCGCGCGGATGGTCGGGCAGATCTGCTCGAGAGAGGCGGCCCATTGCTGGGCGCTATCGAAGGTGCGGAGTTCGAGTTGGGCGAACTGAATCTCGAACCCGGAGACACGCTTGTCGCATACTCCGATGGTGTTCTTGAATGCCGCAACACTTCAGAGGAAGAGTTCGGGTTGGATCGGATACTTGCGGCATTACGACACGCTGATTCGTCATCCGCTCAGGCCACACTCATGATGCTCCTCGCCACCCTACAGGACTTCGCGAACGGTAGTTCGCTTTGCGACGACGTAAGTTTGACAGTGATTCAACGATGATTTGTATTGCAGAACCCACAGGTTTTTGCGGTTCGCTCAGGACGATGTCCGGTTCGAACTCAGGGGAGTAAGGTGCGTTAGCTGACCATCAAACCCGAACACGAATCGATGGTTCCTCGATGGACGCATTGATCTGTTAGTAACAGTTGAACGAGAGGATCACTTGTCCGGAAAGCCGACTATTCGGCCAAGTGGATAAGTTCCGGTTAGCCGTCTATCTCCGCTCGTACTCGGCTCGGCACAGCCAGTCCGTGCGGAGGATGGCAATCTCCCGAAGATGGGGCGAGATCACCCCCGGTGACTGCCAGAGCGACAGTGAAGGGCATCCATTGGCGGAGGAGGTCGGGATGACGTATCAGCGTGTCGAAGGTGTTGTCAGTGACGCTGGGGCCAATGCTAGCGATGAGGAGGCGTGACTCGGCATCTCGCTCCCCCGAGGCAAGGGGGGGCGAGATGTGGGGATGATGGTCGGACGCCGTAAAGTTCATTTTGAGTCATATTCCAACCTTCTTGTGTTCTTTGGCTCTCTTTCGACAGTCTTGGACCCGCGGTGAGCAAGATCGGAGGAATAGTGCTGGGTACTGACGTTGTTTGACCGGAGGCCTCCTAACGCGATTCCACGGTCCGTTTCAAGTAAAGCGAGACAGCCCACTGCGTCAGCTACCCGCAATCTCCAGTAACTCGTTGGCGTGTAGTTTTGCCCATTCCTTCAGCAAAAATGGCTCGCGACCTAGAATTTGCTTTGTATCGTCTTTTACGCTTCCAGCGTAAGCCATTCTTCCGTCCTCGACGTAGCGGAAGAATTCGAGCCCTCCCTTTGCATACGCGTTTTCGAATACTGAACCGGACTGTGCCGCATCCCTTTGGAAGCTTCCATCACCACGAACTGCTGACGTGAATGTACGACCGGTCGCCACAGTTAGAGTTTCAGCCACTTGCTCCGGAGTAAGTGAGTCCGCTGAAAACCAATAATCCTTTTCGCTGTGTCTCTCCGGCCCTTCCAGGAGAATTACGGCAGCAGACTCTGCCACATCTTCCAACGCGGTGTAGCCAAGAGCTTTGGAGGTGTATGCGTTGAACAAAGCGCCTGTGACGGCGTGATATGTCAGCAAATTCTGCATGAACATGTTTGGATGTAAATTCGTCCACGCAACGCCGCTCTCGCGAAGATAGGTTTCAATCATCTGATGCCAGGCGAAAACCGTAGCATAGGCGTCATGGTCTCGCGTGAATGCGCCCAGGTGCACGACATGTTTTACACCGTTGCGTTTTGCCGCATCGATAAGTGATTTGCTCTGCACTAGCATGTCGACGGTATAACCAGTTATTAGAAAAATGCCTGTGATGTTCTCCAAAGCCTCGTCGAAAGTTCGAGGATCATCGAGATCGATGAACCGCGAGGTCCCAAATTGATCTGCAAGCTCTTCCAGATTCCCTCTCTTTCGCGACCCAACCGAAAAGCTTGCTCCACGGCGTTTTAAGTTTTTGGCGACAAGTTTTCCTACTTGGCCCGTTGCACCCAACACAAGCAGGTTGCTTGAACTGTGCATTTGAATCTCCTTTCAATACTTGCTTTGAGTAGTTCGAAATCCAGCCTTCGATTCTGTGAGAGCGTGGTGCTTTCACCGGTGGATGGTCCTCACGACGCCTAACTGTTGCGCGGTCAGGGATTCGTCGGGTGAGATTGATTGTGCCGAAATCGTCTGCACTCGTAACTAGCGATCCACGCCGAAACTCTTGCCAAAGCTGCCAAACTAACGTGGTGTTTGTTGCGGGACCGATGGCATAATTGGCAAGAAGTTTGGCACACTTTGCTAGTGACAAAGGCACCCTGGAGGGCAACAATGAGGTCTGCGGACTGAGCTCTCAATTGAGTTCGGGCTACGCCATAAATGCTTTGCATTGTGCGAGTTTGAAATGGCCTGTTCGACACCCGATCGCATCAAAGTGCCCCGACAGTTCTGGACATGGCTTCAGAAATACGATCTTGTACCCGCGGCGGCGTTGCGCCACGCGCATCTTCCCCTCGTCGCTTACGAAGACGAGACATACCTTCTTACTACGGCGCAGTTCTTTGCTCTCTGGCGAAGCATCGGTGAAATGTGTCCGGATCCTGCTTTTGGCTTAAATTTTGCCGCACAGGTTGATTTTGCGGCACTCCCGCTGGCGAACCTGGCGTCGTACCATGCTCGCGATTATCGAGACGCGCTTACCCGGCAGGCACGATTCCATCAACTCTGCGCGCCGGCGGATATGCGTATTCAGGAGCGAAGAGACGAATGCGTGATTTTGAAAAAATGGCCGTACGCCATTGAGGAAGAGCCACGACTGTTGGTCGATGCGGGCTTGGCTCTTCTTGTCGAATTGGGACGCAGGGGAGCCCAATTTTCTATAAGGCCCAAACGGATCGATTTGACACAGCAGCGAGAGCGCGGAAGTGCACACGAGGAGTACTTCAATTGCCCGATCAATTTCCGTGCATCGCGCAATGCGATCGTGTTTGACAGACAGGATTTGGATCGCCCGTTTGTAACCTACAATGCCGAACTCCTGGAGATGGTACAAAGTGCCCTTGAGAAGAAGACGAGAGGATGTCGCGCGGAAACATCCGCGAGCGAGCAGGTGAAATGGCTGTTGAGGCAAATGCTCGCCGGCGGCCGGCCTGACATCACGGATGTTGCGCGCGAACTCGGATTGAGCGTTCGGACCCTACAGCGCCGCATTGTCGAGGAAGGGACAACGTTCCGGGATCTTCTACTGGGGATACGCCAGGAACTCGTGAGAAAATACTTGGCCCAGCCTGGAGTACAAATCAATGAAGTGGCTTTCCAGTTGGGTTACGAAGATACAAACTCCTTCTATCGTGCCTTTCGCAACTGGGAGGGAACCACGCCGTCGCAGCGGAGAACCGATTGGAAAGAAACCGGGGTTTCCAGTTTGTCCTAGATTATTTCCGCTTACCGAAAGTGAACGGTAGGGGAGAGAGCGATAGAAAGGTCCTCTTCAATAAAGTTCATCTCTCGCTCGCCGGTGGCTCGGCAGGTGTCAAGTGCCTCCTCCTGCACCTTCCCCTAATCACGAGCTCAAAACACTAAAAGGCTTTTCGAGCCTTTCTCGGTTAATACCGGGACGTTTCGCGGGTCTTGGGGAAGGTCATCGCCCAATCGACGAGCGTCTTCATCGCCGGACAGAGCGTTTTCCCAAACTCGGTGAGTTCATATTCCACCTTTGGTGGAAATTGAGGATGAACGGTTCGCTTCACCAACTCGCACTTCTCAAGGAGACGCAGCTGTTGCGACAGCATACGTTGTGAAATGCCGGGGACGGCGCGTTCAAGCTCAGAGAATCGCCAGACCGGGCGCGCGAAGAGCCGGTTCAGAATCACGATCTTCCATTTGCCTTCGAGAATGGAGAGCGCCGCCTCAACCCTCTTGGCTCTCTCGAACTCGAAGGGAGTCGCCCTGAGATCTGAAGATTCGGCGATTTCCTCCGTAACTAACAAGTCCGTTCGTATACCCATCGCGCATCCAATCCTGAGTTTGAGAAGCTTCTCCAGAATATCCGGGTGGTTGGCTTCGATAAAGGAGGATGAATGGCGCAGGTATGGTTAGTCACCGGCAGCTCTCGCGGTCTGGGTCGCGCAATTGTTGAAGCGGGACTTGCTGCGGGCAATAAGGTGTTGGCGACAGCTCGGGGCATTGAGTCGCTGGCTGATCTGTCGGAACGATATGGTGATCAGGTCAAGCTCTTCGCGTTGGATGTTACCGACGAAGCAGCAGCAGCAAACGCGGTAATGTCGGCGATCGATCTATTTGGCTCGCTGGATGTGGTCATCAACAATGCGGGATACGGCAATCTTTCGTCCATCGAAGACACGCCTCTATCGGAATTCCGGGCACAGATCGAAACAAATCTCTTCGGAACGATTATTGTGACCAAGGCAGCTCTTACGTATTTTCGCGAAAAGAAAACAGGCCACTTCATTCAGTTTTCGTCGGTGGGCGGAAGGATCGGCCCTCCGGGACGTGGGCCTTATTCGGCGGCGAAATGGGGTGTCGAAGGCTTCTCTGAAGTGCTGTCGCGCGAAGTAGCACCACTCGGCATCAAGGTCACAATTGTTGAACCCGGTGGGTTCCGTACGGACTTCGCGGGGAGTTCCTCCGAACTGAGCGAAGGTCATCCCGCATACGACTCGACTGTTGGAGCTACCGCAAGATTTCAGCGCAATTACAACGGGAAGCAGCCTGGTGATCCGAAAAAGGCGGCTCAGGCGATCATCCAGCTGACGCGGGAGCGAAACCCTCCGTTGCGGCTGTTGCTCGGCAGCGATGCGTACGCTGTGGTAGAGAAGAACGATCTTGCGCGATTAGAGGAAGCACGAATATGGAAGGAACTCAGTGTCTCCACCGATTTTGAGACGGAGTGACGTAGCGGCGGACATCAGCCCGTAGTTGCAAGGCGCGGATTGGCGATCAGTTCGGCGACTCGTTTCCGAAGTAAGCACGAGCGGAACGCCACTCGGTACGATCAATCACATCCCGCGAATCAACCGCATGAAGGCGTCGATCTTGTTCGTAATTCTCGCCTGGTCGGGACCGAAATTCTGCTCTAGGCAAATTCCGCTAAAGAACGTGATGATCAAGCCAGCGAGAGAATCATTATCATCACAAACTCCACGCGCTGCAGCTAGATTGTCGATGAGCAGCTGATGGGCTTTCATTACGCTCGCGACCATGATCTGGCGGGCTTTTGGGGGAAGGTCTGCGAACTCGCGCATAGAGTTCACCGAGAAGCAGCCCTTCTGTCCCCAACTCCCATAGCAGACCTTGAGAAAACTCTCAACGTTGGTCCAACCCAGAGGCTGTTTCGTCAGGTGTCCGCGTGCCATCAGAACGTCGAAATACCTGCGCATACTCTGCACAAACAGATCTTCTTTGTCCTTGAATTCCGCATACAAGCCCGATTTGCGCACACCGGTGGCCCGTTCAAGGTCCTGAACACTCGTCTCAGCGAAGCCGTGCTTCCAGAAGATGGCGATCGCTTTGTCGAGGACATCTTCTCGGGTGAACAGTTTTCGTCGTCCCATTGCAATATTATCGGTCAGTTCACTTGAGGGCTTGCATATAAAGGACCAAATGGTCCACTATTTCAGAGAGCGAACTTGTCCTTGGAGGACCCATGCCCCCTACCCGTAAACAGCAGGTCGTAGATCTCTTGAAGTCGCTTGAGACTAAAAATCCAGTCCCGTTCGCGTATGTCAACCCGAACAAGTACATCCAGCACAACCTGCAGGTGGGACCTGGCCCTGAAGGTGTAGCCGCCCTGATTCAGAACCTGCCGCCCGATGCATCGGTCAACACCATCCGTGTCTTTGAAGACGGCGATTATGTCTTCGCTCATACCGAGTACAACTTCTTCGGGCCGAAGATTGGCTTCGACATCTTTCGCTTCGAAGATGGCCTGATCGTCGAGCATTGGGACAATTTGCAGGAGACCGCGACCGAACTCAGCCCCAGTGGCCACACGATGATCGATGGCCCCACCGCGGTGTCCGATCTCGACCGGACACAGGCGAATAAGGCGCTCATGCAACGCTACATGGACGACCTTCTCGCAGGCCGTCGCGAGACCTTTCCGAGCTACTTCAACGGAATCGCATACATTCAGCACAACCCATGGGTCGCCGACACCATCCCGGGACTGATTGCCGGTCTACAGTCTCTTGCCGCCAAGGGGCAGGCAGTCGTCTACAACCGTCTGCATATGGTGCTTGGCGAAGGTAATTTCGTCCTTGTCGTTGCTGAGGCTACGTTTGGTGGCGTGCCCACCGCCATCTACGATCTATTCCGCATTGAAAGCGGCAAGATCGCTGAACACTGGGACACACTCGAAGCGATCCCACCTCGCGATCAATGGAAGAATAGCAACGGCAAATTCTAATTCGGTGAGAGGCAGGACGTATGCTCTCGGTCGATTCCCAAAAGTCGGAGGATAATCTCAGGCAGGTCATCGATACGCTTCCCACTTTGGTTTGGTGCACTCGGCCTGTCTAGGGAGCGGCAAGAAGAGAAAGCTCGAACGGATTGGCGGTGACGACATGGTTGAAAGAGGCAAAGAATGACGACCGACGAGAAAATGGCTGCAAGCTGGAAGGAAAGATCGCACTCGTCACTGGTGGGACAAGCGGTTTGGTCTTGCTACCGCGAAACGCTTCGTAGCGGAAGGAGCATACGTCTTCATCATCGGTCGGCGCGATAACTGATCTGTGCACGAACTGAACGGCGGATTAAGCCAATCGCCGGCCACGGACTATATGAAAGCGAGAGAGGCAGGGAATGGTTTTAGCAGGAATCAAAGTACCCGACACAGTTCTGGTTCGCGATGCGATTGCTCTGTCACGGAGCGCGTCAGAGCCATTTCTCTTCAACCATGCGATGCGCTCCTGGCTATTCGGCGTATTGCTTTCAGAAAACGCTGAACGTGCTCCGGATGCCGAGTTGTTGGCAGTTGCCACGATTCTGCACGATCTGGGCTTGACTGACCGCTATACGGCGGAAGATCGTTTCGAGGTGGATGGCGCCAATGCTGCGCGCTCGTTTCTGAAAGGGCGAGGCATCTCGACGCAGCAAATGCAAGTTGTTTGGGATGCCATCGCGCTTCATACCACACGATCTATCGCTCTTCACAAAGAGCCCGAAGTGGCTATGACCCATTCGGGAATAACGGCGGATGTTCTGCGGGGCAGGCCTTGATCGAATTCCGCAGGACAAACAAGGCGCGATCCTAGCCGAATTTCCGCGCCTGGCACTTAAGAACGGACTCAAAGAGTGCCTTTGCAACATCGCTCGTCGGAAGCCGGAGTCCACCTTTGACAACATCGTTCGGGATTTCGGCGTTCGATATGTCAAGGGGTACACATCCCCCAACTTTGCCGATGTCGTCGCGAATGCACCATTTTCCGAATAGACGACTTCCCGATCATCGAATTGCGCACGCGTATCAGCGTATCAGCGAAGCATTTCGAAAGTTCCGCGACGGTACCTGCTTTCGTTGCGGCCCAACGATTATGAAATCGAAATTGCGAAACCTCGCATCGACTGGAATGTTCCTGGATTTACACATTATCACCGATGCGCTCACTGACCCAGATTAGTGCCGGGATGTCGGCGAGTGTTTACAAATCCGATCCACCTGGACGTGAAACCGGCTATCCGGAAGTTGGCCGGTTACACCGACAGGTCAACGTGAACTCCTGAGTAGCGACTCGCCTTGTTGGTACCAGCAGACATCCTGGATCGGTAGCGAACTCCTCAGTAGACGCTGGCCGACTCTACTTCGCTAGCACCGCGTCCTCGGACAAGACGCCTCTCAGATACAACGTCAGCAACTTCTTAAACTCAGACACAACGAGGACTTTGCCTTTGGAATCTGCTTCCCCATACAGTGTCATCATGCCCCGGACTATCTGGAGAGAGACGTTTGCAGCGAGCAGAGACTGTTCCCTCGAAAGCGAAGGATTCTTGGCCTGAAAGGCATTTGCGATTGCGATGCGGGTAGCCTTTCGGGCAGCAGGGTCGCGGCGAAAACGGATTGGCGCGACAAGCAGACTCAGATAAGCGGGACGCTCCCGAACGAATTGGGTGATGCGCTCGATGAACAGATCGGCGAACTCCGCATGGGTCAGTATCTCCGCCTGCTCCATCAACGGCTTCCAATGCGCCTCAATCTCTTGGGAATATTGATTTACCAGCGTGAATGCGATGGACTGTTTATCCGGAAAGTAGTTGTAGAGCGCGCCGATCGAAGACCCGCTTCGCTCCGCTACCGCCGTCATAGTCGCTGCTTCGTAGCCGACTTCGACAAAGAGTTCCGCAGCTGCGTCCAGAAAACCTGCCAACCGGCGCGTCGAGCGCTCCTGCTGCGGTGCGACGCGAACGGGATTTGACGAAATCGAGGGCATCCTCATATTCTAAATTCAGAAAAATCGAGGAAATCCTCGATTTTCAAATATTTTCAACAAAGAGGAACCATGGCAGAACTCCAGCTCGACCCCAAAAAGACCTCACTCGTTCTCATCGACCTGCAGAATGCCATCGTGGGCATGAACCCGATGCCGCATACGGCCGCACAGGTTGTAGAAAACTCCAAAAAACTTGCCGACGCCCTCCGCGCTCACGGCGCTCCTGTCGTCTACGTCCGCGTCGATCTCAACGACTTCATGAATCTTCCCGTCGACCAGCCGCACAACCTGGGCGAGAAGCCACTGCCCGCCGCGGCATCGGAGATCACTCCTTCCGCTGGTTTCCAGACCGGCGACATCCTCGTCACTAAGCGCCACTGGGGCGCCTTCGCCGGAACCGACCTCGAGCAGCAGCTTAAATCCCGCGGCATCGACACGGTCGTCCTCACAGGCATCTCCACCAATGTAGGCGTCGAGTCCACCGCGCGTCAGGGTACTGGCCTCGGCTTTGCCATTGTGCTCGTCGAAGATGCTTGCTCCGCCCAAAGCGCCGAACACCATCGCTTCGCCTTTGAAAACATCTTCCCGCGTCTGGCCCGCGTTCGCACCACCAGTGAAGTCCTGGCCTCCCTTGCCTAAGGCCTCCAACGAATCCGGCGGGCTCGACCCATTGGTCTGGAAGATCACGGCCGTCGCGGTGCTCGGCTCTTTTCTCGCGCAGCTCGATGCAACCGTCGTCAACGTATCGCTCTCCAGTCTCGCCGTGGATCTGCACAGCAGCCTCACGGCGATTCAATGGGTCACCAGCGGCTATCTTCTGGCACTCGCTCTTATGCTCCCGCTCAACGGCTGGCTGGTGGAGCGCATTGGAGCGAAATCTCTCTACCTCTGGTGCTTCTCAGTCTTCACGCTCTCCTCAGCTTTATGCGGGCTGGCCTGGTCGGCGAACTCCCTGATCGCGTTTCGCATCCTCCAGGGCATGAGCGGCGGACTGATGGCTCCGATGACGCAGATGATGATGGCGCGTGTTGCCGGAAAGCATATGGCGCGCCTCATGGGCTACGCGGCTGTGCCAATCCTGATGGGGCCGATCCTTGGCCCGGTCATCGCTGGTGCCATTCTGCAACACGCCTCTTGGCGCTGGCTTTTCCTGGTCAACCTGCCGGTCGGTGTATTGGCAATCGTCCTGGCGGTTCTCTTTCTGCCCAATGATCGCGAAGAGACCAGGTCAAGAGAACTCGATCTTCCTGGCTTCGCCCTGCTCTCTCCTGGACTCGTGCTCTTCCTGTACGGATCGGATCATCTGGGCAAGCGCACCGGTCTTACGACTCTTCTGATTTCGATCGTTCTGTTTGCGGCCTTCTTCAGGATGGCCATTCGAAAAGGGGACAAGGCGCTCATCGATCTTAAGCTATTCAAGAGAAAAACCTTCTCTGCGTCCGCCACCACGCAGTTCATGTCGAACGGAATCTCGTTCGCGGGCCAAATGCTGATTCCGATCTATCTAATCCGCGCCTGTGGACAATCACCGAGTGCGACGGGCTGGTTGCTGGCTCCCCTTGGAGTGGGGATGATCTGTTCCTATCCATGGATAGGAGCCCTGACGCAGCGGTTCGGGATACGAAGGGTATCGGCTGGAGGCGCGCTTCTGGCCTTCGCTGCCACCCTGCCATTTATCTGGCTGGCCAGTCACGGACTTGTACTCACCGTGCTCGCGTGTGCTCTCTTTGTGCGTGGGATAGGCCTCAGCGCGGTCGGCATTCCCTCCATCTCGGCTGCATACGCTTCCGTCAGAAAGCAGGACCTGCCGATGGCAACAACCTCACTCAACATCGTGCAGCGTCTCGGCGGCCCGACCCTGACCACGCTCTGCGCAACCTTCCTGGGATGGAGGTTGGGGCTGGCAGAATCCAGCGTCAGCCCCTCCAACGCATTTACCGATGCGTTTCGTCTCCTCTGCGGATTACACGCTTTCCTGTTTGCCACCGCCCTGAGACTACCTCTTTCTCTGGACAAGGGGACGGAAGGACATCTTCCAGAAGAATCGCCTGCCTTATTGGAGATGATGTCTGATTAATTGAACTTCTGGAAGCCATTCACTCATTGGACGGGTCTAGGCAACGTCGATGTGTCAATCAAAATACCGAGGACGGCTCGGTTGTTGTAAACCGCTGATTCAATCACCAAACGCCTCAGTTGCCCCGATCAACCTAAGCTTCCGGCTTGCGGGCGGATTACGGGCAAACCGGAAGTTATTCACTTGGACGCAAAACCGGCAAACCTGAAAAGTGGATCTCAGGATGGCTCTGTTTGGCAGGTGTACGACATGCCGACTATTCAGCCATGTGAAATTCGCGCCGCCAACGAGTGACTTGGCGATTTTGCACAATGGCGCAAGGTTCTTCTGTTATATCGACCTCGCGGTGTTGCTTGCCTGGTTATCCTGAGCTGGATACTGAGGATCGTGTTTTACTTTTCAGATGTTACTGCCATTTTGGATGCTGTTGTTATCATGCTCGGCCTCGGTGTTGTGTTGCGGGGATTGTCACTTGAGTCCTTTCTACATCAGTGTGGCTTCACGCTTCTTGTTGGATACGCGACGTTTTTGTGCGACAAATTAGCTGCCTGTAAGTCCAATGCCGCGAAATCTTGAGATGTCCGCACCTACGTATCCACCACACCCATCCTCCGCTGACTTCAGGACTGGGGACGCTATGCTCCGTGGATGGCAGAGCTGGGGCGTTCCTAGGATGTGATTGTATACAGCGGAGCAAACTCCGGGGCACCCGCAGCTCGCGCGGCAATCCAGCGAAGCACGTAGACCTCGGCCGGCTCCGTTAGGGTATTGGTGACTTTGTTCGGAATCACTTCAAGCAAAATATGCGCGCCGAGGTCCTTGTAATAGTCGATGTCCGGCTCGACCGTTGTGCACTCAATTCCGTCAATGGCTTTCGACTCCCCCTCATGGAAAGTCAGTTGCACATTTGCTTCTCCGAACTCGATCTGCTTCCAGCTGGACGTTGCGCCCGGATGCAGTAGGCCGGGATTCAGCTCAACGGCAAACTGCTTGACATCTGCGGCCGCTTTTACTGCGCCGATGAGACGTCTATCGCACCAAGCGAAGAAACGGTCCTGCGCCGGCACGTATAAGCCATCCCAGCGAAGCTGCTTGATGTAATCCAATGGACCTGTCCCATCAGGAAAGGAGATCTGGCTCATCGCCTCGGCGATATTAAAGAAGCATGCGAGTGGCTTCTGACTTTCTTCCAAAGCTCCATATCGGGTCGCTCCGGTGGCATCGTCAACATCACTCCCCAGCATGGGATACTTCGCCTTGGCGGCCTCCCATGATGCATCCGCAAAGTTGAAGCCGGAATCGTCAGAAATCAGCATGATGTCCAAAGTGACTGGATTATCATCCGAAAGCTTAACAGGAACGAATCCTGCCTGTTTGTGCCTGTCGAGAAAGACCACTATCGAATAGTTGTCAAATGCATTGTCGAAAAAAGGCAGATCAAAAACGCAATCATTGACTTCGATGAAATCCCGAAAATGCTGGGTTTGTTCTCCATCGGTAATCGTTACAAGGAAGCTCGCAGGCAAAGGAAACAGCTGACGCGTCCCATCAAAAATGCGAAGTTGGAGTTGGCTCAAGAGTCACCTCGGATTTAGGGGAGAAGGATAGCACCGCGACGCCCCGTTGAGTACCCGGCAGAGTGAGAATATGTGAAGAACTAGTTGGTGGTTGGTCCACTGGCTCATAGTGAGGGTAGAATCAGAGGCGCGCCGCCTTGCCTGAATGACTTCACGGGACGCGATGAGCCTCATTGTTCGTCATTTGCTGCCTCGTTTCTCTGCGCTTGAGCCATATTTTCTTCCATTATTTGGGTTGCAACCTGGCGGATTATAAGGAGCTATGTTCAACCTGCAAGGGATTTTTGCCCCATCCTTACATTCATTAAACAGGTCTTCCATGCAGAGCGAAATAAACCAGCTACCTCTCGCGACGCTACGGCGAACATTTTCTGGCTGGAAACTCACGCTCGAATTACTATGATCCGGATCGAAGATGAGAAAACTACTCATACTTTTGGCTCCTTTCGTGCTGAGCATCAGCACGTCTGCAGCCGCCCAGACTTACAATCTCGATGCCAATCACCCCCCACTTGTCTCCCTCGACGGATTGTGGCGGTTTCACGCCGGCGATAACCCAGCTTGGACAGACCCCAATTTCGACGACTCAGATTGGTCTCTCCTCAAGTCGACCGAGGGTTGGTCATCTCAGGGTTATCGTGGCATGTCCGGTATGGCATGGTATCGCTTTCGCATAAACATCCCCGCCAAGATGGAGCGGGTCTCTCTTCTCCTGCCACGGATTTTTACTTCCTACGAGGTCTACGCCAACGGACAGCTTATCGGGGCACAGGGCAAGATGCCTCCGAATGAAGAGCCTAATACCGGCGGAAACATCCGCATCTTCACCGTTCCACCGGGCCAGAAGTTTCGGGGATTGGTGGAAATATCGATACGAGTATGGTATTCGCCAATCGAGGAATTGACGCAGGATGGTGGAATTGACCAGGGGGGAGGGTCTCTTCTAGGGGATTCACGTTGGGTTAGATTTATTGGAATAGGAATTTTATCTCGTTGGCACTGGTATCTGGCTGGCGAACAAACCGTCGGATTCGTCGAGCTTCTAGCCGGATTCGGCGTATTGGCTCTTTATGCCCTGAGGCGAAAGGAAACAGAATACTTGTGGTACGGGCTCGCGCTGATTTTTCAGGCTGCTTCAAAATGCGCTCAGATGACCGCGTTCTTCATACCTTGGCCCTCGATCATATATGACATCGTGGCAAATGGCCTCTCCGCCGCCACGATCCTTGCTTCGATTGCTTTTTATCGTGCACTGCTCAGGCTTCATCACAGCCCATTGCTCACACTGTTAGTGGGTTTAATTGTCGTTTCGTTGCCTTTTGGTCCAATAGCTTATTTAACCCCTCGAATTTTAAGCCCTTCTCTTGCGGCTTTGATCTCGTCTCTCCTCATGCTTCCCGCATTTGTCTGGATCGTCTATGTATTGGTCAAAGCTGCGGTTCGCAATTCGCTTGACGCACGCTTGCTGCTTGTACCGGTATTACTAAGTATCTCGACTACGATTTTCTTCCAGGCCGCCAACATCACCGCCTTGATCGGCTGGCAATCTGTGATCACTTGGCCAGCTATTACCCTTAGCAACCAACCAATGCACATAGAGCTCGGCCATGTAATTGACTTGCTTTCATTGCTTAGTATCTTCGCGGTCCTAATCCTTCGTTTCACCCGCACGCGCAGCGAAGAGGAACGCTACGCGACCGAAGTCGAAGGCGCACGTTCCGTCCAGCAATTCCTTATTCCCGAGGACCTACCCGAAATCCCCGGCTTGACCATTGAAAGCGATTATCGCCCCGCCCGCGAAGTAGGTGGCGATTTCTTCCAAGTAATTCCGGACACGAGTGACGGGAGCACCTTGATCCTAATAGGCGATGTAGCGGGCAAGGGTATGCAAGCAGGGATGCTTGCCACATTGTTGGTGGGAGCCATGCGCACCGCCGCTACTTTCACCCGCGATCCTATCACCATCCTGTCAACGCTGAACAATCGACTCAACGGCAAAGGCAATGCCACGTGCCTAGCTCTTCGTGTTGGATCTGACGGTGCCGCGACATTGGTGAATGCAGGCCACCTCCCGCCTTACCTCAACGGGATAGAACTTCCCATGGAAGGCGCTCTCCCGCTGGGTACAATACCGAACATTGACTTCCCGGTCCTTAAATTCAAAATCGCACCCGGCGACACGCTGACGTTGATCTCTGACGGCATACTTGAAGCGCAAAAACCAAACGGTGAACTCTTCGGCTTCGACCGCATTATTGAACATCTTCGCCAGTCCACGAACGCAGCCGGTCTCGCAACCGCAGCTCAAAACTTCGGCCAGGAAGATGACATTACCGTCCTCACCGTCACTCGTCTTAATGAAGTCGCTTAAGTTATCGGGATCAACTAGGATTGAGTCGGTTCTCCGGAACTGCTGCCCACCCGCTATGTCCCGGCAGTATTCACTCTGCCGCGGGAACTGGCCCCGCTCCCATTGCAGAACAAGCGGCTGATTTACAACCTGCTCTTTCACGCCAGCGCCGAGACGCTGCTTGAGATCGCCCGCGATCCTCGTCACCTGGGAGCCGAGATTGGTTTCTTCAGCGTGCTCCACTCGTGGAATCAACGCCTGCAGTTTCATCCTCACATCCACTGCGTCGTTGCAGCCGGCGGCCTCGCTCCGGATCGCTCCAGATGGATCTCCTCGCGACGATCTTTCTTCCTGCCCATCGGCGTGCTCAGCCGTGTCTTCCGCGGCAAGTTCGTCACTGGACTCCGCGCCGCCTTCCGTCGAGGTGAAGTCCAGTTCCACGGTAAGCTCGTTTCTCTTGCCCAACCGCGAGCCTTCAACGCATGGCAGTCGTGCTGTTCCACCACGACTGGGTCGTCTACCCGTCCCTGTATACGCAATTGATGATCAGACCGCCATCAAGGTGATCGGCGATTCTGTTGAACTAGTATCCGAGGGAGAATGGAAAAGATTCACAGCCTAAGCGGCTGGTAGCCCGTCCTCATAAGTCGGCTTGTCTGTAGACATTGCTTCTTACGACAACAGCGTTTTCGATAGTAAACTCTTGTCCGCGAATGCGGATCGTCCAAATCACAACTAAATGTCCGTCCCGAGAGGATCAAAGACCTCACCCGTTCGGGCTACGCGGATGGGCGATGCCGGGAGCTTGGCGAGGCTAAAGATCGCAACGATCGAGAAGATGAACGCCAGAGTCCAGATGAAGACTGAACCGAGGATTGCTCCTCCGGCGGCAAGGCTCATATTGAATGAGAAGTGTGCCAGCATTGTGCTCACGAGATGGCCTCTCGTGTGGTTGAAGAGCAACGCTAAGAAAATGCCGAACGCAGCAACTATAAGGAGGAACGCTATGGGAGGCATGTGCTGTTGCGCCATACCGGGAAAAAAGAAAGCTGGAATGTGCCAGAGTGCCCACGTGATCGCCATTACGAGTGCCGCGACCCGAGGGCTAAGCTTGCGTTCAAGGTGGGAAAGAAGGAAGCCTCTCCATCCCAGTTCCTCGCCCATTGCGCCAGTAAACACTTGCAGCCCAAGGGTAAGGGGCAGAGCCGCAACCGGAAGAAAAGCGGCTCCGGAGTGCAAGTGCCTCGCGATGATAACCGCACAAACTACGGTTGCGACTGGAATCAGGATGCCGATCAGGTACCACAACTTGTTCTTCGGAAATCGTCGAAACAGAAGACCGAGTAGGTTACGGATCCCCGAAGTGCCCTCAAAAGAGAAGGACAGGGCCAATGCAATCACAGTTGGCGACCATACCGTGACGAACACGAATGTAAAGAATGCCCACAGATGCCCTGCTGCAAACGTCGGGCGTAAAAGTAAGCAGGCCCACCATCCGACGGCGTTGACGAGAACGATGAAGGCCAGGATCGGGCCCCATTCGGAAGAGGAGCCACGCTCATCGTTAAAGGAACCATGCAACGGAGTTTCTGGCACCCTTGCCTCCTCGGAAGCGAATCGCGAAGGCCACTAATTCCGCCGCACTACACACAGCATACGCCTGATGGATGCTCATAAGTCGGCATAGCGGAAGCGATTCAGGTCACGCCCCAATCAATGATTCTCCCGCAAATTCCTCCGGTCCCTCGCATCGAGCGGTGACAATCGCTTTGATCAATTTCCCCTTCAATTCGAAAGGAACGCGAGCGAACGACTTCAAGGAAAAATTGGAGTGGGATGGGCCTGTGATTGGATTCTATAAGCCTTGCCGAAGCGGACGCGAAAGAGCCAATAGATCATCAAGGGGAATGGGAGAACGGCGAGGATCGTAAGGAAGATGGAGCCGCGCAGGAAAGCGGGAAAGACCTGTTGCTGGCCAAGGAAGAAAGATCCTGTTGCAATGAAGAGTCCAAAGCACATCCGCCATAAATGACGCGTAGTTCGCCCTCTGTCGGAGATGCCACCGCAGGCAAGCATGCGGATGTCTCCTGCGGCGGCGACCAGGAGGACGGCCGCCATGAAAAAGCACATAGCAGCGGGGGCGTTCTTGTCTGGGTGGTGGATGGTCCAGACGCCGAGCATGATGATGGCGGCGGCCCCGCAGGTGCCGACGAGAAGTGCGGCGAGGTCAAGCCGGCCTATGCCTCGGCCGCGACCAGCGAGCCACGCCGTGCTGACCATGTAGAAGGTGATGATGCTGCCGATGATGTTGCCGTGTTGCGACTTCATGATGGCGAGACAGAGGGCGCTTGAGGCCAGGGTAATCATAGCGACGGTGAAGATGTTTCCTGAGGCGCGATGGAGGCGGCTGCCTTTGCGGACAGCAATCGCGAATGTGCCGGACAGCAAGCCGACGGTGCCAGCGAGAATGTGGAGAATCAAGAGCAGGGGCCGCATGCTTCCACGTCGTTTCAGCATTGACCGCTTCAATGAAGGATCGCTGCAGCGCGGGTGCGCAACTAACCGTTGCATCTGCCTTTAGAGAAAGCTGTCTCTTTCGATACACCTCTGTATTTTCGAATCACTTGGCGAGTTGGATGGCTCTTGTCGGCGAAAGCTAATCGATACAAGGGACTCGTACAAGTGGCTTTCCGCCGCTCAAACAACGGCAATATAGGGAAGTCCCACGCGCAACATGGTGGTTCCACCGTATTTGCTTTGGACCGCGACATCGGGAGCTTCGATCGTGGACTGATTGCCGTCTCCTCACCTCAGAAGAACGATCAAGGTGGCGGCGGTCGCCAGATGAAGCAGGATATGCGCAGTGTTTGGGACCATTCCATTGCGCACCGGCAAGAAGGAATGCGTTTTGCCGAACATGATTTGATAGCGAGCAGCTCGCTTCGGTTCCGGTCGGAAAAGATAAGGTATCCACCAGGCGCGGATTTGCCCAATCAAGAGCAGGCCATAGCTAATCACGAGCCAGTCGTAAAGCCAGTCCGGATAAGGTTGTCTAAAGTGCAACAGGCTAAAGCACAGCCCGATGGTCCGCGGTACGCCTTGAATGAGAGTTACAGTGACGAGACGGCGTGTCGTATCCTGGCTGCGTACCGCTGCGACATCGTTGAGACGTCCAAGGGGAATCCAGTCGTGAACCCAGAGAAAGAGAACCTGAAGTACTTGGAGAGCGAGCAAAACCATCTCGATTTCACCATTTGCAGGGAAATGCCGCCGTCCCATTCTCGTCCTCTTGCACCATTATTACCTCGATTACTCCGAGTCACGGGCAATACAGAAAGTATCCATGTGGGCGTATAACCGGCTTCGCGTAGATTTGACCGCTTTACCAGCGAAGGCAGCCAACTCAAGTTCAAGTTGACGAGAAGGCGACTAATCGGCCATGTGGCTCGCATTTCATTGTCAGTGAGCGCATTGGCGATCTAGCGTCAATTGATAGTCCAGAGAAATCCTCCTGAGCTTGGCTGCCAATACTTTCGCGATCTGTCAAAGCCGATCGACCGTCATACAAGTGATCACAACGTAAAAGCAGCTACTCATCGCCTTGCTGCGGGACGTTTCCCAATCGTTGCCTGCAAAAGATCTCAAGTGGGTGTATCCTCAAGGAATAGTAGTCCGCTTTTCCTTCCTCGCCTCCGGCACACCAGGCATCGCTTCAGACGAGCGTCCTCCAAAGTACACAACCGAAGAGATTAGTTTGCAATCAGTCTCCAATCTGGAGACTCGATGCCGCATGGTATCCCATTCCGAGCCTCCGAATGGCGGTTGGGATCGACGCGTTATCCGTCAGCCTGTCATGTGAAGGAGAGTAACTTGTCTTTGCCAACACGCATCGCATTCGTCGGAAATTATCTACCTCGGGAGTGCGGCATCGCCACATTCACGACAGATCTGTGTAATGCTCTTGCGGTTGAATATGGTTCAGCGCGGTTGTTTGCGATTCCGGTGAATGATCCCGATTCGAGTTATGAATACCCGGAGCAGGTACGCCTGGAGATTACGCAGGATGATTTGGCGTCTTATGAACGAGCTGCTGATTTTCTCAACTTCAACGGGAACGACCTCGTGTGCTTGCAGCATGAGTACGGCATCTACGGAGGGGTCGCCGGGCTTCATATTCTGACCATGCTGCGCAGATTGAAGATGCCGATTGTCACGACACTGCATACCGTGTTACGCGAGCCCAATGCCAATCAACGCGCAGTCCTCGAAGAGATCGCGCAACTTTCGGATCGTCTGGTTGTGATGAGTGAGCTGGCGGCTCGACTGCTTCGCGAAGTGTATGCAATTCCCAGCGGCAAGATCGACGTCATTCCACATGGCGTGCCCGATTTGCCGTTTATGGATCCGAATTACTTCAAGGACAAGTTTGGCACGGAAGGCAAGTCGGTTCTTTTGACCTTTGGCTTGTTGTCTCCAAACAAAGGCATAGAGAACGTGATTCGCGCTTTGCCCGCAGTGCTGGCCCGGCATCCGAATGTGGTGTATATCGTCTCGGGTGTAACGCACCCTCATATCCGGAAGAGGGACGGCGAACGATACCGCGAAGAATTGCAATCATTAGCTGCGCGGCTGGGAGTTTCCGATCACCTGATCTTCAACAATCGGTTCATCAGCAACGAAGAGCTTGTGGAGCATGTAGGCGCAGCAGACATATACATTACGCCTTACCAGCAGGAGGCGCAGGTGGTTTCCGGAACGCTCGCGATTGCCTTTGGCGCAGGAAAGGCCATTATCTCGACGCCGTATTGGCATGCCAAGGAACTGCTTGCGGAGAAGCGCGGTGTGATTGTTCCCTTTGAGCGTTCAGATTCTATTGCAGAAGCAATTCTCGCGCTGCTTGAGAACGATGCAGAACGTCATGCCATGCGCAAGCGCGCCTATCTGCACTCTCGCGGAACGACCTGGCCAAAGACGGCGCATGCGTACATGGAGAGCTTTCAGCGCGCGCGCTTCGAGCGATCCCTGCAGCCAAGGCCGGCGCAATCGCTGGATGCGGCCACAGGCCTGATGGATGGAACGGATTGTCTGCCTGCTTTGAATACGGGCCATCTACTGGCCCTGACGGACGACACAGGCATCCTGCAGCATGCGATCTTCTCGGTGCCGAACACACGCGAGGGATACACGACCGATGACAACGCACGTGCTCTCATGGTGTCCACCCAGCTTGATGAGAACTTCATATATGGAGGCAATGGGGAGCATCCGAATCTCTCACGCCGCTACCTGGCCTTCCTTTGGCTGGCCTTTCATTCCGAGAGTGGACGGTTTCGCAACTTTCTCGGCTATGACAGGCAATGGCTGGAGAATATTGGTTCGGAAGACAGTCATGGACGTGCATTGTGGGCCCTGGGCTCCGTACTTGGGCGTTCGCAGGATGCAGGGTTGCGCGGTGCAGCGGGCAGGCTGTTTGAAGCTGCGGTACCGGCGGCACTCACCTTCAGCAGTCCGCGTGCATGGGCTTTCAGTATTCTAGGATTGCAGGCATACCTCGACTGGTTTCCAGGCGACCGCCTGATGCAGGGTATTCGCAACACGCTTGCCAATCGACTGCTGGACATATACGACCGCTGCCGCTCCGATAGCTGGCATTGGTTCGAAGAGAGCTTGTCGTATTCGAACGCCAGGCTGCCACAGGCGCTCATTTTGACTGGATGGCGCAGCAACAACAAGCGAATGGTCGAGGCTGGCATTGAGTCGCTGGAATGGCTGGTGGCCGCACAGCACGGGGGAGACGGAGAGACCTTCGTTCCCATCGGCTCCAATGGATTTTTTGCACAGGGAGCAGAAAAAGCTCGTTTCGATCAGCAGCCCGTGGAAGCATGCGCCACGGTTTCCGCTTGCCAGGAAGTCTACCGTCTCACCAGAGACAGCCATTGGCAAACGGAAGCACGACGGGCCTTCCGCTGGTTCCTTGGCAAGAATGATCTGCTTGCGCCGTTGTATGACCCGATTACAGGTGGGTGCCGTGATGGCCTTCACCCTGACCGGGTGAATGAAAACCAGGGCGCGGAGTCTACCATTTCGTTCCTGATGGCTCTACTCGATATGCAGGCTGCGGAAGCTGCAAACATGAATGAATTGCACCAGGAAATGAGTGTGTCTTCTTGAATAGGGATTCTTCAGCAACATTACTGCCCGATTCATCCGTTCCCGAACAGCTGGTACGGAAAGCCTCAGTCGAGGCTCCACTTTTTGAGCGGCATCCCGGAAACCCTATCCTCAGCCGGGAAGATTGGCCTTACCAGATCAATAGCGTGTTCAACGCGGCCGCCGTTCGCCTGGCGGATGGAGACACTCTACTTCTTTGCCGCGTGGAAGACCGGCGTGGACTTTCCCATCTATGCGCTGCCCGCTCCAGCAATGGAATTGATGGGTGGCGCATCGATCCTGAGCCGACACTTCCAGCAAGTCCTCAGGGGTACCCGGAAGAGCTATGGGGCATTGAAGACCCCCGCATCACTTTTGTCCCGGAGCTCGATCAGTATGCGGTCGCCTATACATCGTTCGCGCGCGGTGGTCCCGGGGTATCCCTGGCTCTGACAAAGGACTTCAAGACATTTAATCGCTACGGTGTGATCATGCCGCCGGAGGACAAGGACGCAGCGCTTTTGCCGAGAAGAATTAACGGCAGCTGGGCGCTGATTCATCGCCCAGTTACGACCCTGGGCGCTCATATGTGGATCTCCTACTCGCGGGATTTGAGGCATTGGGGGAGCCACAAGATCATCCTCGAAGCGCGGCGGGGCGGATGGTGGGATGCAAACAAGATTGGACTGTGCTCTCCACCGATCGAAACATCCAAGGGATGGCTCACCATCTATCACGGCGTGAGGCAAACGGCTTCCGGAAGTATCTATCGTCTCGGGCTAGCGCTTTTTGATCTGGAACGCCCCGATATCTGCCTGCAACGCGGAGATTCCTGGATCTTTGGACCGGAAGCCCCTTATGAGCGAAGCGGAGACGTGAACGATGTTGTCTTCCCTTGCGGACAAACCATCGGTGTAGATGGAGACACGATCTACCTGTACTACGGAGCAGCGGATTCTTCTGTAGCTCTGGCCACCGGCAGTATTCGTCGCTTGCTCTCGTGGTTGGAATCGAACTCAGACCCTGAATCCTCAAGCACCAGCCACTTTTCAAATCAACACGAAACCCGGAGTGAATGAGCGTGAATGAAACTATCAGGCAAAGGCTGAACTCGGCACCGCAATTACTTTGGCGACGACGAGAATGTCCTCGTTGCAACTCCGTCTCATTCAAACAGGCTGAGTTGCGGCCGTTCGATGGTCTTCTTAGCATGTTTGCCCTTCGTCCAGTCCGCTGTGTCTTTTGTTGGCGGCGATATTACTGGATTTCAATGCACGCTGCACTCGCTGAATGAATACCTGCAAGACCATAGTGGGTTTGCCTAAATGAATCGATCTTGAATCAAAAATCAGCTGCCAATCAAACTCTGCAATCATCTCGTATTGCAAAAGCTTGAATGGCGACAACACGACGACGCGCTGATTGACCTATTCAGATCGATCTGTGTCTTCGGCAAGTTGCCGTATAACCGGCTTAGCGGCGATTAGGCCCGGGCTTTTCCCGCAAAACCAACTGGACGCAAAGCCGACTTGCCGACTATTCGGCAAACTGGCTTGATCTCATTTATTGATGGGTGAGTTGGCGATTTACGGCCAACTCAGTACAGTCAGATACTGCAGCCAGCCGTCCAGGTACACCATTTTTGCGCGAACTCGCCATGCCGGAGAAGGGGCGGAGCCTGGCTAACTAAGACAACTGACGCGCGATGGTGGGGTCCTTGATTTTCGTATCGCTCATCAGCAGAAGCGCCTTGCTGAGAACCAAGCCAAGGATGCGGTCGCCCTCAAACGGCAGGGGCAGATTCGCCGCCGTATCGCCTGGACCGTGCACGATGCACAGATAGCGGCTGCCCGGCTCAATGAGGACATTGGCGCTGCCGATGTGGATGCGGTACTCGTGGAGGTCCCCGCGAACCACGAGGAATCGGCCATCCAGCCGGCACCGGTCTCGAATGGCCAGTTTCGGCAGCAGACTTTCAAGAACCGTTCTCCGGTTCTCTGACGCAGTGTTCAAATCGCCAAATGCGAATTGCTGCCAGTAGGGTGAATGCGGATCGTCCGCGTGATCACGATTCCAGGCTGGGTCTGCACCGATGCTTGTCACACCAACGAACAGGTCGCAGTCACGCATCACCTCGGAGAAGACCAGCACAGGGATCTCCTCGAGGCGAAGGGCCGCGGCTCGACGAAGACCAAGAAACTTTCTCGGCAACCGTATTCCGAAGGGTCCGTTTTCCGCGTTATTCGGCTCGGCAACCTTGAGCGGAACGAATTCAACGCGGCCCGTGCCAATGGCCAGATACACGCCGTGCGCGGTGGTGGATTCGTCGTCTCCATCCTCCGCCTCAGGAAACTCCACATCGAACTTCGCGACTAGGTTGTACTGGCTGAGCTCGAGCGACGGTGTATTGTGCGAGTCCCAGCTACCCATCGCCTTGAACTTCCAGCCTCGCTCACGGCAAAGAGAAACGAACTGGTGCTGGCGAATGACGTGCGACGCGAAACGATTGGAGTAGGTCTCCGTTTTGCGTTCGGCGTCGGTCAGCAAGTAGACCTCGCGATGCGCCTGCTTGAACGGCTGGCGCACCTGATGATCCTCCAGCCAGCAACGCCAGTTCAGGATCGTCTGGACGTCGGACCGGATCGGATGCCACAGCCGCACGCGTGCCTCAAGAGATGGCTGGATAGCATGGCTCGACCAATCCACGAGACCGCCTTGCCAGAGAATGGCGGTTCGCGTTTCACCGCCGTCCTCGAACTCCCAGATAAGGCGAGCCGCGAAGTGCGAGACCAGCGGATGATCGAGATACCACTGCTTCCACCGCTCGTAAGAACAAGTGCCATGCGAAATCAACTGGCGCTCAAGCCGGAACCGCTGCGCCGCGATCTGTCCGTCGAGCTCCTTGACGCTACGGTTCAAGTCCTTGAGCAGTTCGGCGTGCTCCTCTTTGACGCTCGCCGGCACGCTCTTCAAGGTTTTGCCTTCGCGGCTCCAGGTTAGCGATGCCCCATCGCGGCCAATTGCGAGCCTCGCTTCGCAATCCCCAGCCTGCTCAATTCGGCCGCCCGCCGCATCCAGTCCGAATGTCGGAACCGCCATTGCCTCTAGATCGTCGCGGGATACCTGATTGCGCTCGGCAGCCTCGTTCATCGCCTTTTCGATGAGTCTGCGGGCCACGTCATATTTGACCCTCCCTGCCAGGCGGCTCAATTGCGACACACCCGCGAGACCCGGCATGGCGGCCAGCGCATTCACGCACGCATTGCCCACGCGATGCGAAACGGCGCCGATCATCGGTATCTTCCGAAAACAGCCGAATGCGAAGTCCGCGATATCCGGCGCGATGGAAACGTCGCCGAGCGTGCCAAGCACCCAAATGAATCCCTTCTGGTAATCCGCCTCCGCCTCGGAAGTCTGGATCATCTTTTCGCCTGGGGTAGGCCCCAACGCCAGCCAACGCCGAGCCGCGTCCAGAACCTCTGCCGGTCCGATTCGCGAGGCCAGATTCACGGCTTTGCTCTGCCATTTCTTCGAAGCTGTGCTCTGCGTGAGTGATCGCGCATGAAGCAGAAGCGCATGCCAATCGAACTTCTTTTCAAATGTGGCGACCTCCTCGAAAACGATTCGACTCCATGCGCCGGCGGGCGTAACAGGTTTTTCCTTGGGCCCGCCGATAAGAACGTCGATTCGCTCGTGGATCTCCTTCATCTCAGGCTCGCCGTGATATCGGGTGACGCAGCCGCGCAACCGATACAGCGCCGTAACCAGGGCTGGGGTCCTGGGAACACAATCGATTGCCGATAGGATTGCTTTGAAAGGAAACGGCAGCTGCGGCTTCGAGACAAGCTCCACCAACCGCACCGCCTCGAGAGAGTTCAGTTCCACGCCGCTCCGCAGAAGAGTAGCCGCAACAATCTTCAAAACGATCTTGAAATGAAACGCCTGGCTATGGATGATCTCGTTGAGCGCCTCAAAGACGACGCCTACGCGCACCTCCGACGGCTCGGCTTTCAGCCGGCTCACGGGCGCTTCCGCCAACCTGAGTACATCTCGCTCCCGGTTGACGAACGGATTGGATCCGAAGATGCTGACCAGTTCGAACATCCAATCGCTTGAGTTCGGGGAGACTTCGGGCGCGGGAAATTGGGAACGCAAGGCCCGCTGCAGCGCTTCAGGATCAACCGCCATTTCATCCTCCGACGAGCGGGACCAGCTTGATGAAGTCGATCTCCGAATTCTCTTTAAGATCTAGCCGCTCGTCCAATTCCGTAACTTGCCTTCCATCGACAAGCACAAGAAAACCGTTCTTCTCGAAACTCGACCAAGCGCGTCGGCATTGCACTTCCCAATTGAGCGGCCGCTTAGTCTTTAGCCGGAATCCGTTCAGAATCTGCTCCGATTCTTCCGGCTGTACCAACCCCTGAAACGCATCCGGAAGTGCCTGGTTATAGCGTTCCACCTCTTGTTGGAGGCGGGCACGGATCAAATCCCGCAGCGTCACTAAACCTGCGCCCAGCCGAATTCCATCGGCAGGTTTCCGCTCGCCTTGAAGGGGTGCGTCGAAGATCAAGATCGCCATGAGCTTCTCCCACTTCAGCACAAAACCGATGCGAAAGACAGGGCCGCGGATCGACCGAGCATTGGCAGGCCCGAAGTTCGTCTGGAATTGGAATCCAGTTTATCGCAAAGACATGTCGCGAAATCGATAGGGATGAGTCGGCCATTACGCAGGAATGATTAGGCTCTCCATGGTTGCCAACAAGGCAACGCTCTCATTGATCTATTCAAGTCGATCAGTGTTCTGGGCAGGTGGTCGAAAAACCGGCAACCCGGACAAATGAATAACGCAGATTCAACCGTTTCGGCTCTCTCGATGAGCGCGTTGTCTCCAATGTGCTCATTGAGCGCCTGGAAGACGTGTCGTACCCGACAGCCTAGTGTTTCCGAGGTAAAACGACTTGTGCTGCCATAGCCGGAACCGGTTCCGGGGAGGTGCTGGTCAGAGTTTGACGAGACGATCGGGCTGTTCTGGAGGCAATTGGCGGCCCTGGGCGACGAAATCTTCGAGCCTTGCCGGAACAACTCCGCCTCATCCCAGATGCGGCTCGAAACGCTCTTGCGGATGCGTTCTCCGTTTACACGAGCCTCGACCCACTTAGGGCAGTTGCACTGACGGTACTGGCGGTCGTGTTTGTATTTGCAATCGGAAGTGTGGCGGGTAAAGGCGAACGAGTTCACAAGGCAGTGGGACGTGTCCGGAAGGCTGAAATGGGGCAAAATTTTCGGGAGGCTTTTGGTACCATGAGCCGTTTGGTCACAAAACGGTCACAAATTTGATCACAAGGACCAGCACTGTTTTCTATTGTTTCTCTAAGTATATGAAATTACAGCGACTAGCGATGGTGACGTCGGTTCGTGATAGGTCTTAATGAATTTATGCGTAAATTATTGAAAATAAACAATTTAATGGTGGAGGCGGCGGGAGTCGAACCCGCGTCCGAAATCGTAGTCAGCCGAGAGACTCCATGCTTAGTCCAGTTCAGAAAATTCGCTTCCAGCGCTCAGAACGGACAAGAAACGCCGGAAACTAGTCCGATGATCTTATTGTTGCCACACGGACCGAGCGGCAACAACCAGCCTGCTGTGCGACGCCCGCTCTCAGCCCACAGGCAAAGATGAGGAGGACGGCTGCCTATTTAATTAAGCAGCAAGTGCCAGATTGTCGTTGGCAATTGTGTTTTTGTAAGCGATTACGGGTGCCCACACCCCGGCATGCCTCTCTGCTGCTTGCAATCCCGTCGAAACCGTGACGCCCCCACTTGGGCAGGACATCAGCCGGGCCCTAAGGCGCGCGCTGCATACGTAATTGTACGCTCTTTCCCCCCGGATTGCGGCCGCCTGGGCAAACTCTTGCCGTCGCTTACTGACTTTCAAGCGGGATCTTTTCGTATTCATGGCGTTCAATCGCGGCGCGTATCTCGACCGGCGTCTTGCCGAGCTTGGTCTGCTGATACGCAAAGAAGCCCTCTTTCGCACAGGTTGAGCACTCCGTGCCGTGCAGTCCTTCGAAGCAGCTGCGCAGGCTGGTATGGCCAAGGGAGCGGTCACATCGGCAATTGCAAGGTAACTGATACAGCACAGCTGAGACCTTCGCGGCATCCTGGTAAACGTGTACTTGCCACGGATACCGGAAACTCTCGCCCGTGAGTTTGGCTCCGCTCAAAATTGGAGGTAACGAACTAACCTTGAGAGGCGCCGACGGGTGATATGCAGGAATATCGTCGGCTGGATTCATCCATTGTGCGTAACTGATAGCCGTCGCGCCAGCCAGCAGGAGCGCCAAAGCCAGGCGCGAAAAACCCCAACTTTTCATCGTCGAACCTCGCCTCATCATTCTAGCGCCATACGGTAGACAAAAAAAGACGGCACGAACGGTTCTCTGTTCGTGCCGGGAGGCCAGTGACGCAACTTACTTGCCGCTGAAGATGGGAGACTCAGTGCCATCTCCAACTGCAATATCTACACCTTACTATAGATTTGAAAGAAAGCAAATACCAAAATCAAAATATTTGCAGGAGTGAGGTCAAAAGCAGGCAAGTTTTTGGATGCTCCAGCCGCGTACAATCTTTCTTGACAGGGTAACGCCGGCAGTATTTGCCCTTGGAGACGAACATTGGCAAACGATAGTAATGATGAGATTTACCGTCAGGACATATCTTCCGCCAGGAAGGTATCCAAGGTTCTCGGCCTGGGGTTCGTCTCCGCAGCCTCGGCAATTGCAGGAGGATTGGCCGTTGCTTGGTGGTATCGCAAAACGCTCACCAAACTCCAGAATCCCATAGTTTCTGTAAATCACCCGCAACCCGAATTCGAGAAATCCGACCGTGAATCTGCTGAGCGCGAAACCGCCCCGCTCGAATCGCAGGATTGAGGTACCTAAAGGATTTTGTCGATCCCAGCGGCGAGCGAGAAGTCCCGCTCAGTGATACCACCGGCATCGTGGCTCGACAACGCCAGATTGACCTTGTTGTAACGGATGTCGATATCCGGGTGATGTCCAGCCCGCTCCGCAAGCGCAGCAACCGAGTTGACGAAGCTCATTGCTTCCCGAAAATCCGTAAACGAAAAATTCCTCACCAGGTTGCCATCGTTCAGCTTCCAATCCGGAAGTGTCGCGAGGCCCTGCTCAATTTCCGCCGAGGAGAATGCTGGCATGACTGGCTCCTGTCTCTAGAGAATTCCCGCTTGGCCGGAATCTACCGGGAAGGCGCAGTGACCTGGGCGGCATTCAGGTCGGCAAATGCGGGGGTTGTTCCTGTAATCTCCGTCCTGAGTTCAACCCAAAGCTCATTTGGAATCTTGAGGAAAACCTCAACCACCGACGGATCAAACTGAGTTCCGGAGCACCGCAGAATCTCCAACCGCGCGACGTCAAAACTCTTTGCTCCACGGTAGGGCCGGTCGCTGGTAATCGCATCCAGGGTGTCCGCGATCGCAAAGATCCTCGCTCCGATCGGAATGGCATTGCCGCGCAGACCCCGGGGATAGCCGCTGCCGTCGTAATGCTCCTGATGGGCGTAAACGATTTCCGCAGCCTCGTTCAAAAACGGAATCTTGTGCAGGATGTTATATCCGCGCTCACAATGCTCCCGCATCAGCGTCTGCTCCGCGAGCGTGAGTTTGCCGGGCTTGCGCAAAATCGCGTCCGGGATGGCCATCTTGCCAATGTCATGCAAAAAGGCTCCGCGCGCGATCACCTTGATTGCGTCCGAACCAATTCCCATCGCACGAGCGAGGGCGATGGTGTACGCAGTCACCCGCTTCGAGTGACCCTCCGTTTCGGAGTCCTTCAAATCCAGCGCGTCACCCAAAGCCTCCAGCGTAATGTCGTAAGACCGTTCCAGATCCACGATAGCCTGGTGCAGCAACTCGGTGCGGGCCTGCACAATCTGTTCGAGATTCTGCTGATAGCTTTCGTTTTCGCGCAGCGTCTTGCGATGGTCCAGCGCGCGCCGCACGGTGGTCAGTAACTGGTCGCGTTCGAAGGGTTTAAGAAGGTAGTCGTAAGCGCCTTTGCGCATCGCCGTGATGGCTACGCTGATGTCTTGGATCGCCGTGACCATGACCACCGGCGTCTGTGGTTGATCGATGTGAAGGCGCTCCAGCAGACCGATTCCGTTGCCGTCCCGCATCACCATGTCCGTCAGGACGAGGTCGAAGTGCTGCCGATCGATCAGTTCAAAAGCCTCTGAATTACTGCCGGCCAGAACAGTGACGTAATTCTGCCGCTCCAGAGTCGCGCCCAGCATGGCGCGCACATGGGGCTCATCGTCAACGATCAGAATTCTTGCAGGTGACCCCATACGCTCCTCCCGTACCCGCATCCCAGCGTCTGTTTGCCATTATTACGCAGATACGCACCGTAGAAACTGCACTTTGGCCCATTGGGGTGACCTTCGGCACTTTCGGTAACTGGCACGTTCGGACAATCCCCAGATCTTTCCTGCATATTCCATATTCAAAGGCAAATGACGAGGCGAAATCAAATTTCTCAACCCCCGCATCCCATTACTAACGGAACCATACCATTTTTCGTTCCCTGGGCGAATGCATCTGTACCGGAATCGCGGCTCCTCAGCTCTGCTTTCCTCGCTGTTCCCGTCTTGCAGCAGCCCATCCGTCTTTGGTGACCTGCCGGCTTCTGCCCACAGCCAGCGCATCCGCAGGCACCTCCCGCGTGATGCAGGACCCAGCTCCGATATAGGCTCCGTCGCCGATCAGAATGGGAGCCACCAGCGTCGAGTCGCTGCCCACAAAGACTCCCTCGCCGATGGTCGTCGTGTGCTTATTCACCCCGTCATAGTTGCACGTGATCACACCCGCGCCGATATTCGAACCGGCTCCAACCACGGCATCTCCGAGATACGTCAAATGGCTGGCCTTGGCTCCTTTGCCGAGTTTAGCTTTCTTCGTCTCGACGAAATTGCCGATATGCACGTCCTCGCCAATCTCGCTTCCCGGCCGAAGATGGGCAAACGGCCCGATCTTGGCCCCGCCGCCGATCTCAGAGTCCGCAATGATGCAACTCTGGCGAATAAGTACGTTATCGGCGAGAACCGAGTTTTCGATGACCGTGCTCGAACGAATCATGCAATCGGAGCCGATTTTCGTTCGCCCCAACAGTTGCACGTACGGCTCAATCACCGTATCCGGCCCGACCTCAACCTCCGCGTCGATCACGCAAGTTTCAGGGCGAAAAATCGTGACTCCCTGCAGCATCAGCCGCAGCGCCGTTTTGGCGCGCAGACTTGCATCCAGCGCAACCAACTCCGGAATCGTATTCGCGCCCAGCACCTCATCCGCATCTGCGGCCTCAACGGCCGTCACAAGTTCCCCTTCTCGAACGAATATCCGAGCCAGATCAGTCAGATAATATTCGCCGTTCTCATCGTTCGAGATTAGCCATTTCAAGTGAGAGATAAGAGGCTTTGTCTGAAATACATATATCCCAGTGTTGATCTCGGGAATTCTCAACTGCTCCGACCTCAGGAACTTCTGTTCCACGATTGCTTCAACTTCAAGGGCATTTTCACTTTCGCGGCGCACGATTCGGCCATATCCAAACGGATCTTTAGGCAGCGCCGTAAGAATCGTCATTGCCGATCCCAGCCGGTGGTACTCCAACAGCATTTCCAGAGTCTCAGGCCGAATCAACGGCACATCCCCCGAAAGCACCAGCACGTCGTTATAACCCGCAATCGCCTCACGCGCACACTGAATCGCATGACCGGTACCCAGCTGCTCTGCCTGCAATACAAAATTGACGTTAGTGCCAGCAACCGCCGTCTGCACCCGTTCAGCCTCATGCCCGACAACGACATGAATATCCGCCGCTGGCACGATCTTGCTCGCCGCCGCGATCACATGCGCCAGCAGCGGCTTGCCTCCGATCTCGTGCAGCACCTTCGGCCGGCGCGACTTCAGCCGCGTTCCTTTACCCGCCGCCATGATGACAACCGCCAGACTCACCGAACCCACCTCATCCTGCTCTGCATACAATCTCCCAACGTCGGCGGATCAGCTTGACCTCGTCCGCCTCTCCACATTTGAAACTATGCGGGAGCCAAAACGGAGGCAATCGTCGAGCTTCCGCAAAGATTCCCCAAAGATTCCTCGAAGATTCATAGTCCCGATCGAACCGAACCCCAGCCCATCTCGTATAGTCCCTGAACGGGAGTTTCCAATGCGTCGATGGGGTATCCGGCTGGTTCGTATTCTCGCAGTTGCCATTGTGGTGGCCGCCATCGCAATCTGGATGCTCACCTACTGGCCGCGCCGCGTAGCGCATCCGCCATTGCAGTTGGCGCACGGAACTCTGGCCATCCAACACGCGCGCATCTACATCTCTCCCACCGATCCGCCAATCCCGGACGGCACAGTAGTCATCGTCGACGGACGCATCGCCGCCGTCGGGCCTGACGCAGCGCCGGGCGCAGCCGTACCGCCCGGTGCGACGATCCTCCCATGCGATCACTGTACCGTCACCGCAGGCTTCTGGAACGCCCACGTCCACTTCACCGAGCCAAAGTGGAGCCTCGCCGAATGGAAACTGACCGGCGAACTGAACGCCCAGCTAGCCGACATGCTGACCAGCCGCGGTTTTACCACCGTCGTCGACACCGGCTCCAACCTAATCGACACCTTGCCCATCCGCCGCCGCATCGAGAGCGGAGAACTCGCCGGCCCATTCATCTACACCGCCGGCGGCCCGCTCTATCCGCCCCACGGAATCCCCTATTACATCGCCGCGCCGAGCTGGCTGAAGCTCTTCTTCTCGCAGCCAAACACGCCCCGCGCAGCCGTCGACGACGTTCAACGCAACCTGAACAAGGGCGCAGACATCACCAAACTCTTCACCGGCTCCTGGATAGCGCACGGCAAAGTCCTCCCCATGCCGTTCGACATCGCCAAAGCCGCCGTCGAACGTACCCACCTGAACGGACGCCTGGTCTTCAGCCATCCCTCAAACCTCGCCGGAACCCAGATCGCAATTCAATCCGGCGTGGATGTCCTCGCCCACGCTCCCGACAGTCCTGAAGGCATCGACCGCGCCCTCTTCACCACCATGGTTCACCAGAACATGGCCATGATTCCCACGCTCAAGATGTTCGCAACCACAGTGACAAAAGATCCCGCCTATCTGGACCCCATCTACGCCGAAGTCCGCCAGTTCCACGCGCTCGGCGGCCAACTCATCTTCGGCACCGACGTCGGCTACATGACCGACTACTCCACGCAGGATGAGTTCGAAGCGCTGGGCAAGTGCGGCCTCTCGCCAATGGACACACTGGCCATGCTCACCACCAACCCCGCCAGCCGTTTCGGCGTTTCAAACGCCAAGGGCACCGTAACTCCCGGCAAACTAGCCGACCTGACCATCCTCGACGGAGATCCCGCGCAAGACCCACTGTCCTTTTCCAAAGTCCGAATGACCATCCGCTCCGGCCGTGTGATCTATCAACGCTGACCCTTGCTGCATCCCTGTCGCTGTGGTCCGCGCTCAAAACCGCAGCCGTCGTCGAGGCATACCTGGGTGAGCGCATCGGCTTGTTGCAACAACTGAGAATAATGTGGGCACTTCGACGATCGTTCCCGGTTTGCGCGTGATTCGGGAGTCTGAAAAATCACCCTGCATTATCGTGATTGGAACGGAGCGGAACTTCTCCTTCTCGGTATAGATTCATAGCATCATGTTCTCAGGGGGTCTGTATGAGGCGACTTTTCTTCCTGGCGTTGATTCTCGTACTGCACATGAATCCCTTAGCGGCCTTCTCACAGAAGGCAGATTCAGCATTGCAGCCTTTGGCTTTTTTGTCAGGTCGATGGACCAGTGATCCCATAGAAGGACAGGAAGAAGAGTACTGGTCGCAACCAACAGGGCGAAGTATGGTAGGCACCTTCCGCGTGGTGAAGGATGGCGATGCCGTCTTCTACGAATTCTGGGCCATTGAGGTGGAGGATGGCAAGGCCGTCTTCAAGATGAAGCATTTCGATCGCGGCTTACTTGGCTGGGAGGACAAATCCGATATGGTTCGTCTTAGCCTATCTGTCAGCGGTTTGCAAGATATTTTGTTCTCAAAACCAGATGGCAGTCTTTCCCTTCGATATCAACGGAGTGGAGATGAGTTGGTGAGTACGCTGCGGCGAGTCAAAGATGGGCGGACAAGGGAAGATACCTTTCGTCTGCACCGAAGCAAGGAATAATACTCGGATTCGGACAGCATGAGATCGAACCATCTTCCTTGATGATCAGCAATCCGGAAATGGTCTGGGGCAAGCCTCAGTTTATGACAAATAGCCAATGCGCTTGCTGAGAAACGAGCGAAGAGGCACTCGAAAAGCGCTTGCAAAGTCGCATTTCATGTAACTTCAATGACCAGGCCTCAATTTGCTATTGGCATCTAGTCCAAGCCTTGACCCCAACCCGCACATCCTCGTATGCTCGGGATCGTTCAGGCTCGGTCTGACTCTGTCAAAATCCAGGCCAGAAATCCAAGCCAGATGGGAGACTCATGACCACAGCAGCGACGGCAGAAATCTCTGAGCAAGCCCTCAAACCGATGCCGAACGCCGAACCCATGCTTATTCGCAGCGCCGCCGTCCTCGGAGCAGGCACAATGGGCTCGCGCATCGCCGCCCACCTGGCCAACTGCGGCATTCCCGTCCTGCTGCTCGACATCGTTCCCGCCACAGAAGCGGATTCCCGAAACAAACTGGCAACTTCAGCAATCGAGGCGCTGCTCAAGGCCAAACCAGCCGCCTTTTACGAGCCAAATCTCGCCCGCCTCGTTACACCGGGCAATTTCGAAGACGATCTCCCCAAACTGGCAAGCTGCGACTGGGTCATCGAAGCAGTCACCGAGAATCTCGAAGTAAAGCAATCTCTCCTGACCCGCGTTCTGCCTCACATCGGCCCCAGCGCAATCCTCACCACAAACACCTCAGGCCTGCCCATAGCGCAGATCGCCAAAAGCCTCGGCAATGCCTTCACGCCGTCCTTTTCCAAACGCTGGTTCGGAACCCACTTCTTCAATCCACCGCGCTACATGCGCCTGCTGGAAGTGATCCCAACAACCGACACGGACCCCGCAATCGTAGCCGCATTGAGTGCCTTCGCGGACCGCATCCTCGGCAAGCAGGTCGTCCTCGCGCACGACACCCCCAACTTCATCGCCAACCGCATCGGCACTTCCAACATGTTCGCCGCGCTAACCCTGATGCAGCAGCAAGGGTTGACTGTCGAAGAAGTGGACGCACTGACAGGAACAGCCATCGGCTGGCCTAGAACAGGCACCTTCCGTCTCGCCGACATGGTCGGAATCGACATCCTCGCCCATGTGGCAAGCAATTTCCGAGAAGACTCGACAAATGACAGCGCTCAACAGTTGATCGGCTCCATGGTCGAGCGCCGCTGGCTCGGCGACAAGACCGGCCAGGGCTTCTACAAAAAGGCTCGCAATGCTGGCGGCGAAGAAGAACGCCTCGCTCTTGACCTCAACACCTTGGAGTATCGCCCGCTCGCCAAAGCCAAAATTCCCTCATTGGAGATGGCCAAAAACGCAGCCAGCCTTCCCGAGCGCCTTCGCATGTTGCTCGCGAACGATCCGAAAAAGGACAAGGCCGCCGCATACCTCTTGCCTCTGCTGGCCAACCTGTGGAGTTACGCCGCCGACCGCATCGGCGAAGTAGCCGACGATGCGCCGTCCATCGATCGCGCCATCTGCGCCGGTTTCAACTGGGAACTCGGCCCATTTGCCATGTGGGACGCAGCAGGCGTGCCCGGCACAGTAGCGCGCCTGAAAGAATTGGGCCTGCCGGTCAGCCCAAGAGTCGAAGCGCTGCTTTCCTCCGGCTTCATAAGCTGGTATTCCACCGATGGATCATCCTGCTATTCGCCGATCACTGGCCAGATGGAGCAAGTAGCCAAAATCCCCGGCCACGCCACCATCGCAGACTTCCGCTCCGCAGCCGGAACACGTCAGGGCGTCGTCAGAAAGAACACCGGCGCGTCCCTGGTTGATCTAGGCGACGGAATCGGCTGCCTGCAACTGCATTCCGTCAAAAGCGCCATCGGCGGCGACGTGGTCTCGCTGCTCAGTTCCGTTCTTAACCCCACAAGCGACGCAGTCCGCGATTTTCGCGGCTTCGTCATCTCCAGCGACCAAGAGAACTTCTCCGTCGGCGCAAATCTCATGCAGCTTCTGCTGGCGATGCAGGAGGGCGAGTGGAGCGATGTGAACCTCGCCATTCGCAACTTCCAGCAGATGACCGCAGCCATCAAGTTCTGCCCGCGCCCTGTCGTGGTCGCGCCGTTTGGCATGTGTCTCGGCGGAGGCACAGAAATCTGCATGCACGCCACCACGCGCCAGGTTCACGCTGAGCTCTACATGGGGCTGGTCGAGGCTGGAGTTGGGCTGATTCCCGGCGGCGGTGGCACTAAAGAGATGGCCCTGCGCGCCCACGATCTCGCCGTGGCGCTCGTTCCACCCGAGCCGCGCGACCCTCCAGCCAAATTCGCCCAATCCGGCGAGTACGCGACAGCCCTGAAACGCGCGCTCGAAACCATCGCCATGGCCAAAGTCTCGACCTCAGCAGCCGAAGCCCGCAGCCTCGGACTCCTCGCTCCCTCGGATTCCGTTACTCGCAACCGCGCGCGCCTGTTGCTCGATGCGAAGGCGCAAGCTATCCTGCTAGCCGAGCAGGGGTACGTGCCGCCCATTCCGAGGTCGCAGATTCCAGTCGCAGGTTTGGCGGCTCTGTCGACGCTCGAAACCGGCATATTCCTGATGGGCGAGGCTGGCTTTGCTTCCGAACACGACCAGAAAGTCGCTCGCAAAACCGCGGATGTTCTCTGCGGCGGCCGACTGACGCCCGGAAGCCCGGTCTCCGAGCAATACCTTCTCGATCTGGAACGCGAGGCGTTTCTCTCCCTCTGCGGCGAACGCAAGACCCAGGAGCGAATTGCCCACACGCTCAAAACCGGCAAACCGCTCAGGAATTAGCCATGCTTCGCAGATTCAAGACGCCGGTTCAGCGTACTATTTCGTTTCAGCTCGCGATGGCAGCAACGCTGCTGTTGTGCGCCCACACTGGGGGCGCTTCGCCAGAAGCGGGACAGATGATGAAACCCTCATCCCTCGTAGAGACCGGATATCTTTCCATCGCAGGTCGTGAAGTGCCCTACCGAATTCGCAATTTGCCGGTCAGTTCTTTTCCTGAGCTTCCATCGGACGTCGCGGATGCGCTCACCACACGCGGTTGCCTCATTCCGCAGACCTACGAAGCCAAGCACCCGGAAAATGTGATTCATGCAAGCCTCGAAGGCCCCGGCTCCAATGATTGGGCGGTTTTGTGTTCGACTCAGGGAAGAGTTTCGTTGCTGGTCTTCTTTGCCAACGCGTCTCCGGCCAATCCTTCAATTCTTAGCGCTGCCGCCGAAACCGATCGCCTTCAGGCTCATGATGCGAGCGGCGAGTTGGGATTCAACTGGGGGATCGACCCCGCGAGCCCCAGCAGGATTCATGATGCTCAAGCAGGAATGGCTCACCGTCCGCCAGCGCCTGACCACGACTGTCTGGCCGATACGACTGTCGACCACAAGACCGTCTATCATCTGTATCGTAATGGCGCGTGGGAGAAGCTCGATCTGGAGTGATCTCTCCGGAGAACCACGACGAGCCCGCCAAATTGAGGAGATTGATTTTATGAATGATGCGGTGATTGTCAGCGCTGTTCGCACCCCGGTTGGGCGTTCCGGAAAAGGAGCATTTGCGACAACTCGCCCGGACGATCTGGCCGCCGTCGTAGTTCGAGCAGCGCTGGATCGCGTCCCCGCGCTTGAAACAAAGGAGATAGGAGACTTGATCCTCGGTTGCGCCATGCCTGAGGGCGAGCAGGGATGGAATCTGGCGCGGAATGTTGTGCTGCGCACAGGCTTGCCGGTCGAAATCGGCGGGGTTACGGTGAATCGCCTTTGCGCTTCCGGCCTTGAGGCTATCGCTCAGGCGGCGTATCAGGTTCATTCCGGGAGGGTTACGGCGGCTGTGGCTGGCGGTGCGGAATCGATGAGCATGGTTCCGATGAGCGGCAACAAGCCCAGCCCCAATCCGTGGCTTTCGGAACACTATCCGCAAGCGCTTCTAACTATGGGACTTACCGCCGAACGCGTGGCGCGGCATTACAACGTCTCGCGCGAGGATCAGGACGCTTTTTCACTGGCCAGCCATGAAAAGGCTCTCGCTGCTCAGGCTGCCGGACGATTTGATGATGAGATTGTGCCGGTTGCGGTTGATTTTGCGGTTCCGAACGGGAAGCCGGGGTCGCCGAATATCTCGCAAGTTGTTGTTTCCAAAGATGAAGGACCGCGTGCCGATACTTCCTTGCCAGCTTTGGCGAAGCTGAAACCAGCCTTCCACGCGCAGGGAAGCGTGACGGCGGGGAACTCTTCGCAAACTTCAGATGGCGCTGCCGCTGTTGTTGTCATGTCTGCGGGTCGCGCGGCGGAGTTGGGTCTTGCTCCGCTGGCCCGTTTTGTGGCTTACGCTACGGTCGGCTGCCTGCCGGAGGAGATGGGCACGGGGCCAATTTTTGCGGTTCCGAAGGTGCTAAAGCTAGCTGGTCTGACGCTTGACGACATCGGATTAATTGAATTGAATGAGGCATTTGCGGCGCAGGCGCTGGCTGTGATTCGGACGCTGGGAATCGACCCGGCCAAGGTGAATGTGAATGGCGGGGCGATCGCTCTGGGGCATCCGCTCGGGTGTACTGGGTCGAAGCTGACGGCTTCTATTTTGGCGGAGATGGGGCGGCGGCAGGTGCGTTACGGGATGGTCACGATGTGCGTCGGCGGGGGAATGGGAGCGGCCGGGATTTTCGAGAGGTTGAGTTAGGCTCGTTTGTGCTTCCGAAAGCTGGGCCTGACAGGCGGGATCGGCAACATAAATTGCCAGATTTCTTACGTTGATTGTGGGATTTGTTGCATTGAGTGGCGGATATTTAACGTTGATTGTTAGACGATTTGACGGTTTTAGCTGTCGCCAGGTTTGTAGGCTGTCCAGAGCGTGAAAAAGGCAGGATGCAAACACGCATCCTGCCTTTTTGTGTTTCGAATGTCGGTTTGGTTATGCCTTAGCGGGAGCGGCTAGAACGAGCGTCTTGAGACGGGCATTCAGGCGGCTCTTGTAACGCGAAACGGTGTTCTTGTGCAGAACGCCCTTCTGGACGCTCTTGTCGAGTGCGGAGACGGTTTCGCGGAACTGGGCCTGGGCGGCTTTGACGTCGCCCTTGACGAGGGCTTCGCGCATCAGGCGCAGGCTGCCGCGAACGCGGGTACGGTTGGCGCGGTTCACTTCAGTCTTGACGACGGTCTGACGGGCGCGCTTGAGCGACGAAACGTGATTTGCCATTGTTGAATCTGATCCTTATCTTTGTCCCCGATTCCGGGGCGGAATGCTGGCCAGAATGCAGATTCAGCCGCATCCCTCGCAATTTCCTAGTCTACGCGAAGGCTGGTGGCGGGTCAATGTGAATCCGGTCGACCAGTTCGGTTCGGGAGTCGGAGATATTGCAATTTGAAGTCTATATTGGGTGCTATGAGTGCCGAACGGTCGTCACGGTTTTAGCTGGATCGTCTTTGTTTCCCCTGCCCGCATGGGAACATAGCCTCGCGATTCAGTGCTGGCATCTGCCGGAAGCATCATCAAGAACATGCAGTTCGGATCGTATACGGAGCAGGAGAGAATGCCTTGGCGAATGACGTGTTCTGGTCCTTCATCCGGAAATGCGATGTTGAACTTGGCCTCCTTGAGCAGGTTTGCGTAAGGTTCGATCTTGGGATCGCCACCAAGCATCTTCACGTCACTGAGCTTGCCGTCCGCGAACATGACGAGAAAATCCCCGGAAGCCGACAAGGGTTTTCCGCGTGCCAGATGCACCATGCGAAGGTCCTGCAGGCGGCTGGCTCCGGTATCACCGATCGGGCTTACATGGCCCAAGCGTTTTTCGAGCGCACTGATGCGGATGTCGATTCCGGGCACAGGCGGGTAGGCGCGAGCTTTCGCCAGTTTATATGTGTCCAGCGCCTGTGCAAGCTTGCCTTGCTTCTCGTAAATCTGCGCGAGGCGATCGCCTGCGCTGGGTTCCTGGGCGAGGGTCCATGCGGCAAGGGCATACTTTTCTGCTATGGCGAGGTTGCCTGATCTGAAGGCGGTAAGGCTCATGCTGTTCCAAGCTTGAGCGAGGTCGACCATCTTCTTTATCTGGGCATTTGTGATGTCGGTGAGCGAGAGGCTTCCGGTCTGCTGCTCGACGAGCGTGACGGCAGTCTTGGCAAGTGTTCCGGCCAAATCGAGATCCTTGCCAGAGCTGGCAATTGCCGAGGCGATGGAGGCGAGGGAAGTGGGGTCAGAAGTTTGTCCCGCTGCGGTTTTGAGTGCGTCGAGTCCTTCGGCTTCCTTACCATTCTGGAGGCAGGATTGACCGTACCACATCTGTACCTGAGCATTGTCGGGGCGGAGTTGGATGGTTTTTTCGAGAATGGGCTGGGCGTCTTTCCAGTCTTCCTTTGCGACCAAAGTGCGAGCTAGTTCGGAGTTAGCATCGACATCGTCGGGGACTGACTTGAGAACGGTGCGATAGATGTCGATGGCGTCGTCGTCGCGTTTCATCCGGCTCAGCATCTGGGCGAACCAGCGGGCAACTCTGAGGTTGTCCGGATGCTCCTTGAGTTCAGTACGGAAGGCTTCCAGCCCCAAGTCCATCTTGCCCTGGATCATGTAGAGGCTGCCGTAGGAGGCGTTGAGGTTAGTTTGGTGGGGGTTGAGCTTTTTGGCCTTGTCTAGCTGATCTTCGCAGCGGGTTCGTTCCCCTGCCTGACAGGATTGCATGGCGGATTGGATAAGATCGGCAGCTTCGCCGATGTCTTTGGAGCCGGTGGGTAATGCTGCTCCGGAGGTCGCGATGGTGCTCATATGCCCAAAGTCGGTCGTGAGTTCTTTCTGAAATGCGATGTAACCTTGCCAGTCGGAGACGGTAACCTCTTTTTGGAAGACGGTGAGCCGTCTCTCAGTGAGGAACTTTCCATTGGCGACGGAGTACTTCGCGTGATATTCAGCAAACGCCGTTTTGAGGTCAACATCGGCGGGCGGGTCCATGCTTGCTCCCGGGGGAAGAGTCAGCTCTGCGGTGTAAATCGTGGTTCCGCGCGAACCGACCTGGATGGGGAACTCAGGCTTCTTGTCTTCGCTGATGATGTTGATCGGGATACCTCCGGTGGGAGGGGTAATCTGCCGGTTGTCCCAGTCGCCGTATTTTTTTCGTTGGTAATCCCAAGCAAGGTGGAAGGGCTGTCGAGTAATATCCGGGTCGTCCACTTGAACATTGCTTACCTCGCCGCCAAAGCCGAGGCGATAGGAGATCGCCTGCATGAGGTCTTGCCATTTGGCTTTGGCGTTTGCATGGAAGATAGAGCGATAGATCACTTCGCTGTCGCCACGCATTACTAGCTCGCCGTGTCCTTTGAATGTGCCCGCATCGTCCAGGGCGCCGCGCATGACGAGATGGTCTTCTGTGGGGAATGGTGGGTCGGTTGGCGTTTTCAGCAAAAACGGTGCGCCTGTCCCAGCTACGACCAGGGCCTGTTTGTCTCGCAGGTTGCTCAGCAGCATTCCGTAGGGTGCAATCTCCGGGGTGGAGTCTAGCCAGAGATATTGTTTGCCTTGAGGAAGGATGGTGATGAGGTGATCGAACTGGCCGGGAGACGGAACGTCTTCATACAGCTTTGTTGAACTATTGATGAGGACGGGCCATGCTTCCACGCCTTCGGCCTTGAGCAGTGCGGCGAGCAAAGTGTGTTTGTCCTTGCAGTCGCCGTATTCGTTTTCAAGCACGTCCGTCGCGGTGTGGGGCTGGTATCTGCCTACGCCGAAAGAAAGGCCAATGTAATGGATGTGGGTAGAAACGAAGTTATAGATCGCTTCGATCTGTGCAGCGCCGGGTGGGATGCCTTTTACCAGGACGTCGGCTTTAGCCTGAATCTCGGGAGTGACTTTAACTTGCGACTGAGCCAGCTTACTATACCACTCGCCCACTTGCTGCCAACTGGAGAATGTGCTGATCTGGACGGAAGGCTTTTCTGCTTCATCGACTTTCTCGCCGGTGCCATCAGGCTTGGTGGGCTCGATGTTTGCGGTGGTCCATGTATAAACACATTCGGCGCCGTCATCCCTAATTGTGGGCTGTAGATCGGCGTTGGCTACCTTGGGTTGCTTTTCGCGCGGGAATCGGACTTCGAGGGTTTCGTTGAGAACGACGAAGGAACGGCCGAAACTATAAGAGAACCAGAATTGTCCGGGTACAAGAGGTTTGTCCTCAATGTAGACAACCTCAAACTCCAGTGTGTCTCCTATGCCAAGGGCTTTGACTGGAATCTGTTTCTGTTTCAGGTCGCTGTACATAGGTGCTGTGCGGGTGACATCGGAGGGCAGATCGAGAGCATTCGCCGCTGGGGTTGCAACTGTGCTGCCATCTGCCTTCTTCACCCTCACATAATGGACGTCGATGTGCTCGGTCTCGGATGCGTATGGGAACTGCAGGACTGCCCAGCCGTTAACGCCTGCTTCAGAAAGCATCTTCACGCTGCTGCTCTGGGTTCGGACGGAGGTGGCGTCAGCCAAAAAGCGCACATGGGTGGCTGTCTTGTTCACTATGAACGATTCTTTGGAGTAGTCAGGGACGGGGCTAACTCTCTTTGATCCATCCTGACTGGCAAGTCCGAGCCGTGCAGACAAAACTTGCAGACAAATCAGAGTTATAAGAAACGTTATGCGAGGCATACTTATTTTTACTGTAATTCAGACGAAAAGGCACGTAACTGTGACTTTTGTAGCATCCCACCTTTGCCGCAAAAGCGCGTCAAGGATGGGCACCCACACCCAGATTGGTTGTCGGGATCTCCTCTGGTATATCTTTCCCGAATTTGACAATTCCGTGACATCCGGTTGGTTGCCCGGTGCGTTACTCATGCAACCTGGAAGTTCTCCGAGGCCCAAGGCTCCCCAAAAAGGAAGTGGATAGTGAACTTTCCGGGAATTGAAAGGAGATTTACGGAAATGAACACACCGAACGAAGTTGAAGCCGTGCGTTTATCAAAACAAAGCCAGTCAGGCTCCTCCCGACGATCGTTTCTCAAAGGCGCAGCGCTTACCGGAGCCACAAGCTTCGCCGCTCTTGGCGCACTCTCCGCCGTCGCCTCGGCAGAAGAACAGCAAGAAGAGACAGAGAGCATGCAGTACGAACACGATCATCTGAGGAGAGGCGATCGCGAGATCCTCGTTGCTGCGCAGATCGCCGAAGCGCTCGCCGTCACCACCTACTCCAACATCATCGACTCCTCTCCCTTCTTCAAAACCATCCCTGAGGACGACCAAGGCTACCTGATCGGCGCTCGCCAGGAGGAGATGTCCCACTATCTTCTCGAACAGTCTGTAACCGACCAGTTCACTCCGTTCACTCAGTTCTTCTATCCCCCTAAGATGTTCTCGGACGCTCAGACCACCCTCAACATTCTGGTCACGCTCGAGGACGCATTTATCGCCGCCTATCTGGTTGGCGTGCGCAACTTCTCCACTCGCAACCTGCGAGTGACCGCAGCTCGCATTATGGGTATCGAGAGCGACCACCGAACCCTGGCACGAGTTGTAGGAGGCGACGTGACTCCGCAGTTTGGCGGTCCGATCAGCTCGATCACCGGCATTCAGGGAGTCTCAGAGAGTATCGCTCCTCCGAATAACAACGGCTACGAAAGAACGTTGTGCTGGACTTCGATCGATCAGGCGTTAGCCGCGCTCACACCTTTTGTAAACTTCAACGCTGCCAAGGCCGCGGGCTTTGACACCTTGCAATCCTTCCCATTCGAACCCTTTAACCCAACCCTGCCCAACCCGCTCGGGGACTTCATCTCCTTCCGCGGCTGCTGACTCATTTTGCCCCCGGATGCTCTTACTTCGACGTGGAAGTGTGTGCACTCGGGGGCAGCGGAACTGCTCTTAATCATCCCAGCAGAAGCAGCTTCCCTTCGGGAATGACAGACAGAAAGGCAAATGCAAAGGCGGATTGCCTTCGAGAAGAACAGGGGGAAATGCGGGCTAGTGACGCGTGGTGAAGTTCTTAGGCTATGATTTGACGGATTGAACTGAATTGGAGCCACGCGCGATGCAATTTCATATTTCCCGGGCAATTCGAGAACGACTCAAGATCGACGGTTTGCTGTTCAGCTATACCGGCAATGTGATTTTTGCGAATGTGGCTGCCAGCCGGAAGATGGCGAATGAGCTGAATGAGTTGCGCGGAACCGGGACTGATCCGGCGAAGACCGTGAATGCTGGTGCTTTGTTTGCCATGGGCATGATTGATGAGCTGAATCATGCGCTGGTGGCGCGGTATCGCCGGGAGATCGATCCGGCGGCGCTTACGGAGGCGATTCGGTGGTTTCAGGGGAAGGTTGGGCCGGAGAATGTGGAACGGTTGCTGCTCTCGTTTGTGGACCAGTTTCCGAATGTCGAGGTTTACCGGGGGAAGGTTACTGGCGCGGAGTGGCTGGCGGGGGCCAGCGATGGTTTGTCGAATCGCGAGGCGGCGCTGGAAGAGTTGATGCTGCTCTGGCTGACGAATCGCAATCCGGCGTTTGGGACGTTTCGCGAGTTGTTCGATGACCGGGATTTGAAGGTCAGGACGCAGTATGAGAGCGTGACGGCGGCGCTGCCGGCTTACTTTGAGACGCGTCCGCCGCTTTCGCCGGAGGTGGGTAGCCTGATCAAGGCGCTTTCCGCGCCGATGCTGGCTTCACCGGATTCGCTTGCGGGGCAACTGGATTTCATTCGCGAGCATTGGGCGAAGTATCTGGGTGAGGATCTGCGGCGGGTTCTGCTGGCGATCGATGTGATCAAGGAAGAGGATCTGGCGATCTGGATGCGGTTTAATCCGCCGGGGCCGGATCGGCATCGTCATGCTGCGCCGGGGTTTGGCGGCGAGGGGTTTGTTGGGGATGAGTATGTCGGGTTTGACGATGAGTACATCGTTGGGCCGGATGGGGTGAGGACGCGCCGGTATGCGGCCGGGTATCAGGCTCCGCTGGTGGAGTATGAGGCTTTCAGCGCGGATCAGGCGTGGATGCCGAATGTGGTGCTGATTGCGAAGAGCACGTATGTGTGGCTGGAGCAGTTATCGAAGAAGTATGGGCGGCATATACATCATCTGGATCATATTCCGGATGAGGAGCTGCAACTGCTGGCGGATCGCGGAATCACCGGGTTGTGGCTGATCGGGTTGTGGGAGCGGAGTGTGGCTTCGCGGACGATTAAGCGGCTGCGCGGGCATAGCGATGCGGTGGCTTCGGCGTATTCGCTGAAGGAGTACAACATTGCGGAGGATCTGGGCGGCGGTCATGCGTATGCGAATCTGCGCGACCGGGCGGCGTGGCATGGATTGAGGCTGGCGAGCGACATGGTGCCGAACCATATGGGCATCGATTCGAATTGGGTGATCGAGCATCCGGACTGGTTTATTTCGCGGCCTGATAGTCCGTATCCTTCGTATAGTTTTTCGGGGCCGGATATCTCGCCGGATCATCGGGCGGAGATCAAGATCGAGGACCATTACTACGATCAGACGGATGCGGCGGTGGTCTTTCGGCTGCGGCATCGCTATGACGGAACGACGCGCTATATCTATCACGGCAACGATGGGACTTCGTTTGCGTGGAACGATACGGCGCAACTGGATTACTCGAAGGCGCATGTGCGGGAGCATGTGATTCAGACAATTCTGCATGTGGCGCGGCAGTTTCCGATTATTCGGTTTGATGCGGCGATGGTGCTGGCGAAGCGGCATGTGCAGAGGCTGTGGTTTCCGCTGCCGGGGGCCGGTGGGTCGATTCCGTCACGGGCGGAGAGTGCGCTTTCTCAGGAGGAATTCGATGCGCTGATGCCGCATGAGTTCTGGCGCGAGGTGGTGGATCGCGTGGCGGTCGAGGTTCCGGGAACGCTGCTGCTGGCGGAGGCTTTCTGGATGCTGGAGGGGTACTTCGTTCGCACGCTGGGGATGCATCGCGTGTACAACAGTGCGTTCATGAATATGCTGCGCGATGAGGAGAATGCGAAGTACCGTTCTTATCTCAAGAAGACGATTGAGTTCGATCCAGATATTTTGAAGCGGTATGTGAACTTCATGAGCAATCCGGATGAACGGACGGCGATTGATCAGTTTGGCTGGGGCGATAAGTTTTTTGGTGTGTGCACGCTGATGGCTACGCTGCCGGGGTTGCCGATGTTTGGGCATGGGCAGATTGAGGGGTTCACGGAGCGGTATGGGATGGAGTTCAAGCGGGCGCGGATGGAGGAGCACGAGAATGAGGGCCTGATCGCGCGCCATCAGCATGATATTGCGCCGCTGTTGAAGAATCGGTGGATGTTTGCGGAGAGCACAAACTTTGTGCTGTATGACTTCTGGACGCATCACGGAACGGTGGATGAGAACGTCTTTGCGTATTCGAACCAGCTGCATGGTCAGCGGTCGGTGGTTGTTTATAACAATCGTTATGGAAGTACGCAGGGGGCGATCCATGTGTCGGTTGCGGCGATGGACAAGGGCAGCGGGCATTTGAAGCAGACGAGTCTGACGCAGGGGCTGGCGCTGCCGGTCGAGGATGCGGTGATTGTTGCGTATCGCGATGTGGCGAGCGGGCTTGAGTATCTGCGCCGCTCCACGGATTTGCATTATCACGGACTGAGCCTTGATCTGCGCGGGTATCAGTCGGTGGTGCTGCTGAACTGGCGCGAACTGCGGTCGACGGCGGAGTATCCATGGGACAGGCTTTGTGATGGGCTTGAGGGACGCGGTGTGCATAGCCTGGATGAGGCGCTGTTGAGTTTGCGGCTGCGGCCTTTGCATGAGGCTCTGCGCGAGGTGATCAGCACGGCGAATGCGCGGCGGTTTGCGGAGGTTGCAGGGGAGCCGGCGAGGAAGAAGATCGAGGCCAAGGCCGAGAAGACGCATGGCGCGGTTGAAGTGGCGAAGATGGATCTTGCCAAAGGCTCTGCTGGGGCGAAGACGCCGGAGAAGCACAAGCCTGAGACCGAAGCGGAGACTGCTGATCTTGTTGCGGAGTTGGTCGATTTCAGGTTGAGGGGGTTTGTCGACAGGAGCCAGTTGTGTTTCGACCGGATCATGGAGTATCTGCCTGCGGATTTGAGAGATGCGTCGGAGCATCCTGAGGATGGGGATGCCGATTCGAAGCAGCGGTATAGGGAAGCGTGCGAGGCGGCGGTGATGGCGGCGGTTCGGCTGCCGCATCTGGAGAGGAGTTTTTCGATGGTGTGGCCGCCGGCGGTGCGCTATACGCTGCCCAGCAATGAGCCGGGTGCTCCGATGGAGCAGACCTGGGCGCCGGTGCTGGCGTGGGCGGTGTTGCACAGCGTGCCTATGCCGGGAGTGCGAACGGCGCTATTTGACCGGCTTCAGCTCAGGTCGTCGCTTGCCGAGGCCTTCTCTTCGATGGGATTGGAAGGCGACAGGCCGTGGCGAGCGGCGGCGCAGGTGCGATTGCTTTTGCGGCTGGCGGAGAAGCCGGCTATCTCGATTGAATCGGAGGAGTTCTTTGCCGATCCGGATGTTCGGTGGCTAGCTGGGGTGAATGAGCACGGGGGCACGACTTATCTGAATAAGGAGCATTTTGAGGAACTGGTTTGCTGGCTGCAACTGCCTGCTTTGCTGGCGGCTGCCGGAGCGGAGCCGGGCGCGGCACAGTCCGTTCGCGAGGTAGAAGCGGCGGTAGCGACGGCTTGCAAGGCGGCGCGGGCTGCGGGGTATGTTTTGGATGAATTTCTGAAGATACCGCGTAAGGTTCATGGCGTGAAGCCGCCAGTCGGGCAGAGCGAAAAGGCGACTGCTTCTACGGCGGATTTGACTTGAAGGAGATGCGAGTCCGAATCGTGATTGCAGGCGAAGAGCGAACCAAACTGGGTAGTGCAAATTCACACAGGTGGGATTGACTCGCTGGGCTGACCGCGCTACTCTCTTCGCAGATAGAGGATTTGGCCGCCTACGCCATCCCGTTTAGCAGTCTGGCCGCACACGGCGCGACCTGTGCCGTTCTGGCCCACTGGAATTCTGTACACTCCTCACGAAGCCCCCAAAAACAACCGATATACCACCTAACATCACCCGCTGACTGCTGCGCAGTCAGCCACGGAGGCCATTTATTCCATTGAAGATCGCTCTGGAGATCACGCCCAACCTCGAGCCCCTGTTCGGGACCCGCGACGAAAACCTGAGACTGATGGAAGACGCGCTTGGTGTGCGGATTGATCTCCGCTCCGACGCGGTTCACGTACAAGGTTCGGAGGAGAGCGTTGGCAGGGTGAAGCGCATCTTCGCGGACTTTGAGTCGTTGCGGCGGGCCGGGGTGCATCCGCACAACGGCGAGTTGCATGGGATGCTGAAGCTGGTTGTCGCCGATCCACTGGTTACGCTGCGCGGGCTTGCGGAGGCGGCGAAGCAGCGATCGACGGGAATGAAGCGAGGGACGTCGGGAACGGTGCAGCCGCGGTCGGTGAATCAGGGCCGCTATCTGGAAGCAATCGAACAGAACGACATGGTCTTCGGCGTGGGACCGGCGGGTACGGGCAAGACGTATCTGGCTGTGGCCATGGCGGTTGCGGCGATGAACGCAAAGAAGGTGAGCCGCATCGTGCTGGTGAGGCCGGCGGTAGAAGCGGGCGAGCGGCTGGGCTTTTTGCCAGGTAGTTTGCAGGAAAAGGTCGATCCGTATCTGCGGCCGTTGTATGACGCGCTGTACGATCTTTGCGATCCGGAAAAGGTCGACAAGATGCTTGAGAAAAACATCATCGAGGTCGCTCCGCTGGCCTTCATGCGCGGACGGACATTGAGCGATGCCTTCATCATCATGGACGAGGCGCAGAACACGACGACCGAGCAGATGAAGATGTTCCTGACCCGCCTCGGGGCTAATTCCAAGGCGGTGATTACGGGCGACATCACACAGATCGATCTGCCGAATCCGAAGAAATCTGGGCTGGTGGAGGCGATTAATCTGCTGGAAGGGGTGGAAGGTATTAAATTCTGCCACTTTGAGGATGTCGATGTGGTGCGGCACAGCCTGGTGCAGCGGATTATCCGGGCTTACGAGGGCAAGTCGCAGCAGCGGGAACTACCGTTGGGGCTGGGCGACGGGCCGGAGAACCAGACTTCGCAACGGCCGCGCATCCTGGTGAAACCGTCCTCTAAACCGCAGTAAATTTGGTTTTACCGTATCATCAAAGGTATCCGGGGCAGCCTGTATGGCTGCCCCGGAGCACGATGATCTTATTTGACCCAGACCAACCGGTGGCGGCTGAGGGCTTTCCTCAGTTCGCCGCTCACTCCTCTTCGCTGCCTGCGGGCGCGTCGGCACGTTCTGCGCTTCCAACTAAAGCGACTCTCATGCGTTATTTGCGCGAGACCAAGGCTGCTGTGGGGCTGAAGGGTGAGGTTTCCGTCCTGCTCACAACCGACGTCGGTGTCCGTGGACTCAATCGGCGTTTTCGCAAGAAAAATAAGGCTACCGATGTGCTTTCGTTTCCTGTGGAGGATGCGAGCTTTGGCTACGCGGGGGATCTCGCGATCTCGGTCGAGACGGCTGCGCGTCAGGCGCAGGAGCAGGGGCACAGGCTTTCGGTGGAGCTGCGCGTGTTGATACTGCACGGTTTGCTGCATTTGGCCGGTTATGACCATGAGGCCGATGACGGAGAGATGGCGCGCAAAGAACGACGTCTTCGCGCAAAGCTCCGGTTGCCGCAGGGCTTGATCGAGCGGGTAATCGAGCGGGTGGAGAAACCGGCAGCGGTTCGGACGCGCAAGCCCGCCGGGAAACGAGCCGGGAAGCGACTCCGGGGCGGCGCGCGATGAGTCCTTATTCGTTATGCCTGATCGTGTTTCTGGCTGGCGTGGTCACGCTTGCGGCTTACATGGCGCGGGTGTACTCGGAGTTCGGCAAGATTCTATCTCGCGAGGTTCAGGACAATCTGGATGCGTGGGAGCAGCATGTCGAGCCGTATCTGTGGATGCCGCGGGAGCAGGCTGCGCTGGCGTCTTCGGTGCTGATGCACCTTGGCATGGGATTTCTGGCGCTGGAGATTGGGGCGTTCCTCTTTGACCGGGCGACGCAGGTTGCGCGGCCCACGATGGAGGAGATTTTCCAGGCCGTGCTGGCGGTGATTCTGGCGGTAGTTTTTTGCACGCAAGTGGCGCCGTTTCTGCTTTTTCAGCGAACGCGCGGACTTTGGGTAGTGCGATTGCTTTGGGTTGTCCGGGTTTTGTTCGTGGTGGTTTTTCCGGTCACGCTGTTTGTCAGCTTTCTGCTCTCGATCGCTACCCTTGCCGAGGAGCCGGTGACGGCGGAGGAAGAGGCTGCCGGAGATGTGGAGGCTTTGCTCGAAGCGGGCGAAGAAGAAGGGATTTTGGAGAAGAGTGACCGCGAACTGGTGCGGTCCGCAGTGGAGTTTGGCGACAAGCTGGTGCGGGATGTGATGACGCCGAGGCCGAAGATATTTGCGGTGCCGGAGTCGATGTCGCTGGAGGCGTTTCTGGAGGCTTTGCGGGAGAACAACTTCTCTCGCGTTCCGGTTTATGCGGGGACTCTGGATGCAATTACTGGAATCGCCTTTGCGCATGATCTGCTGCAGATTACCGATGAGGAAGCTCGGACGCGGACGGTTGCCACGATTCAGCGGCTTGTGGCGCTGGTGCCGGAGACCAAGAAGGGATATGAGCTGCTGCGCGAGATGCAGCGCGAGAAGCAGCACATGCGCATCGTGATCGATGAGTATGGCGAAGTTGCGGGGCTGGTCACGATTGAGGATCTGCTGGAGCAGATTGTCGGCAACATCGGCGACGAGCATGAAGATGAGGAAGATGCGCGGGTTGAGGATGCGCAGCCTGAAGGCGAGGGAGTCTGGCTGGTTCCAGGGGGATTTCCTGTGGATCGGCTGGAGGAGCTGGCGGGCGAGGACTGGCATCCAGAAGAGAGCTATGAAGCCCAGACGGTTGGGGGGCTGGTGAGCGAGGCCGAGGGGCGCATTCCTCATGCCGGGGAAGTGGTGGAAGTGGGGACGCTGCGCATTGAAGTTGTTGCGTCTTCGGATCGGCGTGTGGAGCAGGTGAGGGTCAGCGCTGTCCGTCCTGTGGAGCTGGAGGCGAATGCGGACGAGGCTCAGGAGGATTTCGGAGATGAGCGGGCGTTGCGCTTACGTGGTGGCAATGGGGCAAGCGGGACAAATGGTTCAAATGGGACAAGTGGAATAGAAGTGGAGTAAAGAGATTGCGTTCTGGATTTGTATCGATTCTTGGCCGGCCGAACGCCGGTAAAAGCACGCTGCTGAATGCGCTGGTGGGCGAAAAGGTGGCTATTGTCACGAGCAAGCCGCAGACGACGCGGAACCGCATTACGGGCGTGCTCGAAGTGCCTGCGAAAAGCAAGAGGCCGGCGGCGCAGATTGTTTTTGTTGATACTCCTGGGGTGCACAAGCCGGGAACGCAGCTTGACCGGCGGATGATGCAGGAGGTCTACGATGCGCTGGAGACGCGCGACATTGTGATTCTGCTTGTGGATGCGAGCCGGGAGATGCAGTTGAGTGCGTCTGATTCTGGCGACGCTGATGGAACCCAGGTCTCAGAATCGAGACCTGGGGCACCCGCTGAATCTTCCTCCGAAAGAGGCGGTTGGAGGAGCGAAGATGAGTTTGTTTTGAATCTGGTGCGTAAGCTGGATTGCCCGGTTTTTCTGGTAATCAACAAGATCGATCTCATCCGGCGGGAGGCGCTGTTGCCGTTGATTGATTCGCTGAGGAAGCAGGTTACTTTTGCGGAAGTCATTCCGATCAGCGCGCGCAAACGGGACGGCCTCGACACGCTTATCGAAAAGCTGGTGGATCGATTGCCGCAGGGAGAACGGTATTTTCCGCCGGAGCAGTTTACGGACCAGCCGGAGCGGTTTCTGGTGGCGGAACTCATTCGCGAACGGATTTTGATGGAGACTGGCGAGGAGGTTCCGTATGCCGCCGCGGTGGTGATTGAAAGATTCGAGGAACCGCAGGTGCAGCCCGATTCAGCCAAGCCGAAGAAGCCTCGGCCGCTGAAGGGCGGAGGGTTTGCCGAGCAGAAGCTGCCGGTGACCAATATTTCGGCGGTGATTTATTGCGAGCGCGATGGGCAGAAGGCGATTCTGATCGGCAAGGGCGGGGCAAAGCTGAAGGCGATTGGAACGAGCGCGCGCAAGGAGATCGAATCGCTGCTAGGGACGCGGGTCTATCTGGAACTGCATGTGATTGTGGAGCCGGGCTGGCGAGAGTCGCGGGGATTTATCGACACGCTCGACTGGCGCAAGCAACTGGAAGATATGGCTGCTCGGCAGGCTGTTGAGGCCGAAGACACGGCCTCAGAGGAATAGGCGACGCGAGTCGGGGCCTCAACGGCATGGTTCAATCTTTGCGATTGCGGCGTTGAGTCAACCACCACTTCGGTCAGCTTTCCGGCTGAAAGATGACTTCGCATATTTCCTCGGAATTGCCGAAGTGTGCCGGCTGGGTTCCACAGAAGCGATGCGTTATGTGATAGCCGTGTTCGAGGATGTACTGGTGCATCGCACTTGGCGCTTCGCGGACGGATTGCGGTAGCGGCGGACCGTACTGGTTGACTGTTCCCTCGAAGCGTTCGCCCAGGAGTATGTAGGCGGGTCTTTCCTGGACGACTTGCGGCAGATGGTTGTCCGGGTCGATCGCGTTTCGCCATGGCCAGTATGCTGTGTCTTGATTGGGGAAGACTCGGCTTTCAGAGTATGGTTCAACGGCGACGGAATAGTACTCAAAGCCGGCAATTCTCTGCGAACCGACCTCGGTTGCGATAAATTGAGCGGCGTCCCGGCTGCCGTCGAATGGGACACGCATTCCGAGGCGCACGGCGGCGGCCGTCCAGCCGATTTGTTCGACCATAACGATCAACAGAACGGCGGCAAAGGCCCGGTCTTTCCAGTCGGAACGGATGGGCGCTGCTGCAACATCCCAGGCAATCCAAAGAGTTGCGACCAGGGCAGTCAGCGGCAACGAGGCGTGATGCGTCGAGAAGGCAAGGGCAGGGCAGGCAATGAGGGTCACAAGGAATGGCAGAAGCGCGGCAAGGGCACGTTGCCGAAATATCCAGAGAAAGAAGAGTAAATAAAAGGCCACTCCCAGAATGATGGAAGAAGAGATGGGATAAAAGACAAACATGGCGTGATTCAGAAGGAATCTCGCCCTACTCACTGGCGGTGGTGCTGGAGTCGCCAATGGGCTCGATAACGGGGTAACTGCCGCTGCATGGGAAAGAGGAATGTTGGTGAGATAGCTGAGCGCACGGGCAAACTGCGGATGCGAGGTGATGAGGCCTGCGCGTCCAAAGGTGACATCCGGGGCCGGAAGTGCGGTATAAATTGCTCCGGCCCATAGAAGCAGCAAGACTGCTCCAGCTAGTGCGAGGTGGGGCTGCGCTGCCTTCTGCAAAGTCGATTGTTCTGTCTGCGCAGGGCGCTGGCATCGCTGAGAAAGCCGTCGCAGGATGTAGAGCGCCACAAAGCCGGAAGACATGACCGCGGGCACCAAGGCGCAGTTCGCAAGAAGACCTGCAACTGCGGCGAATGCGACCGGACGATCCTTTTTGCCGGTTAAGAGGATGCAAAGCGTGAATGCCAGCAACGGCACCAGGCTGTAGCTGCGCGCAATGATTGCGGTCTGGTAGACAAAGCCGAAGATGAAAGGCAGGCCTATACGGGCAATGCGAGGGAACGGGGAATGGCGGAGAATTACCCAGGCGGTTGCTACGCCGATCAGAGCGGTGAACCAGTGCATCGCCGTGAAGCTGAGATGGAGACGGGATGCGATCCAAAGTAAGAGATGCCAGAGTCCCGGTGTCCCTTCATAGTGAAGCCGCTTGAGAAATATGTCGCCCAGACTGTTGTCGCGTGCGAGGAGCCAAGCCTGGGATTCATCCACCCACGGTTGATGGAACCACGTGAGGAATGTAACCAGCACCGCGTAACAGGTGAGGGAGATCGCCTCAGGCACCGCGAAACGATGCGGGCGAGCTCTTCTTACGAAATCCATTTCAACATCCTTATGATGCCCATGGAGGCAGGCTTGCGATGGGCTGAAACACCGGTGCGGGCTGTGATCTCCGAACGATGTGTGGAGTAATAGTCATAGGCCTTGAGGAGCATCTCTTCGTTGGTGAGCGTAGGTCTCCAGACAAGCCGCTCCTTGATGCGCGCTGTATCGAAGACAAAGCTCTCAGCGATCATCTTGTAGTGATAGGGACCAAGCGGCGAGACACGCAGTTTATGCGCCAAGGTCATGGCTGCAATGGTCGGACCTTTGGGTAGCGACTGCACCTTCGAGCGGCTGCCGGAGTTTCGGATCACTGCTTCGTAAACAGCCCGCATCGACTGAACATTGTCAGAACCAATGTGGAATAGATCTGATTTTCCGTAGGAGGCCGCCTGGATGCAGGCGGTGGCGAGGTCGTCGGCGTAGATGAATTGATAGCGGTTGTCGCCCTTGCCCACAACCCACACTGTCTTGTGGTCGTCGATGAATTCATAGAGAATTGCCAGCAGGCCCAGCCGTCCCGCGTCCATGATCGTTGGACAGCGCAGGATCACTACATCCAAATCGCTGGCGAGTTGCAGTAGAAGCTGTTCACCGGCAAGCTTGGACTTGCCGTACAACTCCACCGGGTTGGGGACGTCGTGGTCTTCGTGCACGGGATGGCCCAGATTTGCAGCCCACAAACAGTTGGATGAAATGAAGACGAATGGCCGCACTCCGGCTTCACGCGCAGTCTCCGCCAGCAGCTTTGTCGCGTCGACATTAGACGTCCAGATCAGATGTTCGTCCATTTTCATGCTGTGCGCCAACTGGGCCGCAGCGTGGTAGACCGCGTCGAAACGATGCTCGGCAAAGGTGCCTTTACCAGTTCCCGGTTGCGCAGATCTCCCTGAATGCTGGTGAGTCCCTCTGCAACATCATCGTCGTGCTCAAGATCGAGATTGACTACCGTGTGCCCCTCGCGTAATAGCCTGCGCTTGAGAATTCCGCCAAAGAACCCGGAGGCACCGGTAACCAAAACATGTGGCATATTGAGCGATTATATCGAGGCAGCACAGACCATCCAGATCAGCCAGATGCTGAAGTTGCAGACGATCGCGGCAAGGTGCAACGCTTTTCTTTAGAGCGAGAAGTAAATGCTCGCTCATCGTCGAAAACCTGCGTCCTGGACGCGAGAACCGGTGTAGGTGTGCTTTGTGGGACGATGATCAGGCTTCTACGCGGCCTCGGCCAGTGCTTTTTACGGAATACATGCGTTTGTCCGCTGCTCCGAGGATTGCGTGTACGGAACGGCCGTCGCCTGGGTAGGTGGCGATGCCGGCGCTTGCTCCTATGGTCAGTTCCAGGCCTTTTCCAACTGTAAAGACGCTGTGAGTGAGATTGGAATGGATGGAGCGCGTCAGGCGGAGTGCCTCTTCTCGCGTTGTGACCGGCATCAGGATCACGAATTCGTCTCCTCCATAGCGGAAGCAGAGGTCGGTTGTGCGGCAAAGCTCTCGAATGCGCTTGCCGACCAGGCCCAGGAGTTGGCTTCCGATCAGGTGCCCGTTTGCGTCGTTGACGAGCTTGAAGCGGTCGAGGTCAAGAAAGACGAGGCTGAGCGATTTGGATTCGTGGCGGGCTTTCTCCAATTCCCTTTCGAGGACGGCGTAAAGATGTCGGGCGTTATAGAGGCCGGTTACGTCGTCGGTGATGGTGAGTTGCTGCACCTGGGCAATGTCCTGCGCGTTTTCGATGGCGATGGCTGCATAGTCGACCAGCATATGCAGAAACGCGACGGTGTAGTCCGAGTGTTCGTCAATGTGAGGGTTGAAGATTTCCAGAACGCCATGGGTGCCTTTGCGTCCGCGAATCGGCAGGCCGATTGCCGAGCGGACAGCAAAGCTTTGGCTGCTGGCGGCATCGGCCATTCTCGGGTCGGTCGCTGCTTCAGGAATGATGAGGGTTTCGCCGTGGTGGGCCACCCAGCCGGCAAGTCCCTCACCGACTTTGACCCGGATGTCAGCCAGCCTCGGGTCTTCCGCGCCTTCCCGGGAGACGTAGTAAAGTTCCTGGCGCAGGGGGTCGACCATCAGCAAGGCCCATAGATCCGCGTTGATGAAGCGTTCCATGTACTCAAGAATGGTGCGCAGGATCGAATTGAGGTCCAAAGTGGACGTGAGCGAACGCGCCAACTCATGGAAGACCAGAAGGTCATCCAGGGCCCCTCGATTTGCGCTGCTCCTGGGCATTTGTGCGATTTACGGCTATAGGAGTTGCAGATGGACCCGTGTGAAATTGCTGTGTGTACGAAAGATAAGCAAGTGTGTTGTCACGCAATCATACTCAATTAGAAATAAGGGTAAACAAAATTTTAATTCATACGCACCGCGGATACGGCTCAGCCGCCGATATGCACCATGGAGCGGGAAGGCTTGAGGAAGCCGGGTTCGCCGATATGATGCCGGGCTTCTTTTTTGTCTACTGCGCGGAGGATGTACTCCTGAAGCCCTTCGTCGCTTGCTCCGTTTCGCATCTGGCGATAGAGGTCGTGTTCGAAGTTTGAGAAGAGGCAGGTGCGGATCTTTCCGTCGGAGGTGAGACGGACGCGGCTGCAAGCGCCGCAGAAGGCTTGTGTGACAGGAGCGATGATACCGATTTCGCCGACGCCGTCCGAAAAGCCGTAGCGGCGGGCAGTTTCGCTCGCCGAATTCGGTGTCAGTGGCAGGAGCGGAAATACCGCGCTGAGGCGGTTGACGATCTCACGCAGGGGGACAACTATCTCTGGAGACCATAGACGATCCTCTCCGAGAGGCATGAATTCGATGAAGCGGACGATGACGTCTTCGCGCCGGGCGAATTCGGCAAAGCCCTCGATCTGATCGTCGTTGAAGCCGCGGAGCAGAACGCAGTTGACCTTGACGCGCCCCATGCCGGCTTGCTGCGCGGCCCGAATGCCTCGCACGACGGCATGAAAGCTTCCGTGGATGCGAGTGACACGCTCAAAGGTCGCTTCATCGACGGCGTCCATACTGACCGTGATGCGGGTCAAGCCGGCTTCTTTGAGCGGCCTGGCAAGGCTTTCGAGCAGATGTCCATTGGTGGTGATGGCGAGGTCGAGCGGCTGGCCCGAAGTTGTGCGCCAGCTTGAAAGCTCGCGGACCATCTGGAGCAAATCTTTGCGCAACAGCGGTTCGCCGCCGGTGAGCCGCACCTTTTCGATTCCAAGCTCGACGAAAGCGCGAATCATGCGCAGGTATTCGGCGGTTGTCAGCTCAGCGTACTGAGCGCCGACCTGGCCGGTCCGGCAATAGACACATTTGTAATTGCAACGGTCGGTGATCGACACGCGCAAATCCGTGATCACGCGCCCGTGGCTGTCAAAGAGGCGCCCTTGGACGCGAGCGGATAAATCTACTGGCATTTGGTCGATTTGGGGAAGGGTTGCCATTCTTTAGGCTATCGCGAAGAACAAAAAGCTGTGCTCCCCCACGATATACGCAAAAGGGCCACACTGTTCTGATGCGGTACGATAGCCGGAAGTTTCGAACAGCCAGATAATCGGGCGGACTAACCCGGGAGAGACTAATCCAGACTGGGAACGCCCCGGCGCATCAATGTGCCGGTGACTCCGCAGACGAAAACGATGCTCAGCGCGACGGCCATGTAATAGGCCATGGGATGAGCCCAGCCGGGAGAGTACGTGAGATCCTGACCGACCCAGAGGGAAAGGACGACTGAGATCACGGCAAATTGTCCGGCGATCACCTGCAGGGTCAGACCCCAGTGGCGGCGCTTGTCCAGAGCTTCGACCTGGTCGGGGGTCAGGTTGCGTTCTTCGACGGGCAGCAGGGCGTTTGCCATGAGGGTTTTCTCCAGGGTTATTCGATTTTGATTTTCTGTACCCAGAGATTGTAAATCCCATCCGGGGCAAGAACGCAACCAGTCCGCAACCGTCCCGCGTGGATGCCGACTGCGAAGAACATGGCCCACTTGCGATTGATCCAGTTTCGATCCAGCGCGCCCGAATGAAATTGCCGTTGCGAGCCGCCTGGCGGTCCCGCAATGTGGCTTACAGGAACGCGAGCGTCTGCAGTTGCGTGATTTCAAAGCGCTTGCGGCAGCGGATGTTTCCACAGGCTACGAGGTCGTCGCGCCGCACCATGTAGGGTTGCGCCTTGGCGAATCGGGCGCGGTCCCGCTCATCGGCGTTACGCGGCAACTGCGTCCGCTTGCGCCGAACTACCCAGTTGATCTGGTGTTCACTTGGCTGTCCACAGTGCGGGCAAACCAGCGTGTGGGTCTTCATCTCGTTTGTTTCGGTAAAAAAATCGCGCTCTTCCATCATCGGGGTCAACTCCAACTATCTTCCCGTTCCAAAGTATTCCATACTAGGGAGCGCCATGACGAAGCGAAAAATTGAGAAGTTCTCGGTAACCAAGGCGGTGAAGTCGAATGCGCGGGATCAGGTGGGCCAACCCAAGCCCAGCCGGATTGTCGAAGACCGGCCAAAAGGCGACGGACGGGAGAGCAAGCACAAGCCGAGTCTGGTAGATTTGATCGAATCCTCAGAAGAGGCAGGAGAGTGACCATGGGCAAGGCGGTCGGCGTTGGCGGGGTTTTCTTCAAAGCGAAGGATCCAAAGGGATTGCAGGCGTGGTATCACCAGCATCTTGGCATTCCATTGACGGATGGCTATACCAGCTTCGACGGTCCGGAAGCTCAGGGCATAACCACCTTCTCATTTTTCGCGGAGAATACGAGCTATTTTGGCGAGGAGAGGCAGCGGGCGATGGTGAATTTCCGCGTAGATTCGCTGGATGAGGTGCTAGAACGGCTTGCGTCTGCCGGGGCGCGCGTCGATCCGAAGCAGGAAGATTATCCATTCGGGCGGTTTGCGTGGTTCTCGGACCCTGAAGGGAATCGAGTAGAGCTGTGGGAACCCAAGTAAGTGCGGCAGGCTGGTGAGTCAGCGGGTTCGCAGGTAGGCCGGTTAGCTTGATCCGTTGATCTTGAGTGCTTCAAGCCAATCGGCTAGTTCTGCGTGCCCGCGTTCACGGGCAAATCCGGCTGCCGATTGGCCGAAATCGTTGAGAATTCCGGGGCTGGCCCCGTGGCCGACCAGAAGTTCGCAGAGATCGCGGCGATTGGCTGCGGCGGCGGAAAAAATTGCCGTGAAGCCGGCGGTCTGGCGGGCGTTTGGGTCGGCGCCTGCGTCGAGGAGCAGCCGGATGGTTTCTGTGTTTCGGCCGAGAGCCAGGGCTGCGTGCAGCGGCTGATTGGTTTGCGCGTTCTTTGAGACGGCGCTGACTGAAGCGCCGGATTCGAGCAGGAGCTGGACGGCTTCCGGCGTTCCGAAAGCGGCGGCGAGATGCAGCGGTGTCCATCCGTCCGATGAAAACGCGTTGATGGAGCCGGGGGACGCGTCGAGCGCCCTGCGAAGCGACGCCAGATCGCCCGCCGAAGCCGCTTCAAAGATGTCCAAGGCGATACCCGTACGCGCCATTTCGGTTCGGAAGAAGTCGCGAACCAGCGCCTGGCCGCTGTAGATGGACCATTGAAGGGCTGAGACTCCCTGAGCATCGCGCCAAGTTAGTAATTCGGGATCGGCGGCGACGGCGTCGGCTACTTCAGCAGTCGCGCCGCGTTGGATGAATTTCAGGAGTTGCTGGCTCATTGTGGCTGCTGTTGATCCTGTTGCGGTTGATTTTGTTGCGGTTGCTGCTGGGCCTTCACGGTATAGGGGCCGGGCTTGACCGGCTCGGCTGCCTTGACTTCGGAGGCCGCAACGGAGGTGCGCTTGGAGTAGATGCGGAAGAGAACGGCCAGATCGAGGGTCTCAGCGACTGGCTGTCCGTTTTTCACCGCAGGCTGGAAGGTGGCTTTGCGAATTGCAGCGACGGCGTTTTCGTCCAGTCCAAAGCCGATGGGGCGCACGACGGCGATCTCGCCCGGCTTGCCATCGGTTCCGATCACGGCGCGATAAAGCGCACGGCCTGCGATTCCGTTGGCCTGGGCAAACTCGTTCGAGTCCGGAGCGATGGAGGAGAGAACTTTTGCCTGCTGGTCGGCGGCGCTGGAGCGGAGCACGGCTGGATCTTTCGGTCGATAGTCAGCTCCCGCAGCCTGGGCCTGATAGTAGAGCTGCCAGAACTGCGGCATCTGGGCCATGACTTTGGTGTCCAACCCCTCGGCAAAGATGCGGTCGAGGGCGTCGCGGAGCACTTTTGCCGCGTGGGCGGGTGAGATGGTGGTGGTGACGCTGGACTGGTCTGCGGCCTGATCTCCGGCCTGATCTCCTCTTTGGTCTGCGGCTTCTTCCGGAGTCTGGTCCGCGGGCTGGCTCGCTGCAGGCGCGGGTTTGGCCTGAGGTTGGGCGGATTCAGACGGTGCCGGACTGGATTGGGATTGGCTCGGGCTGGATTGCGTTGGCGCAGCGACGTCGGTCTCCGAGGACGCGACGATCTCTTTTGGTGTTTCGCCTGATGTTGGTGCGGTCTTGGACGGATTCTTGCCTTGGTCCGCTTTGTTTTCCTTTGCCTCTTTGGCCTTCTTGGGCTTGACCACCTGTTCGCGGTCGATGGTGATCCGGAGGACCTTTTTCTTCGGGGTGATCTTTACCCGGTCGACGGCATTGGAGGCATCTTCGTAGGGCAGCGCACCCAGAAAATGCAGGGCGTAACGCGCGCCGACAAGTTCGACTTTGTGTTTGGTGAGGTGTACTTTTTCGATTTCGACGCCGCTGAGCGTGTACGAGCCTGCGGTCGGATGGCCGGTTGGGGAGCCGTGCTCGGTGAAGCTGAGGGAATCGCCCAGGTAGCCGCCGCGCAGAAAGAGCTGTTTGCCGACAAGCAACTGTTTCAATTCGTCTTCGGTGACATCGCCCGGATGGGCGGATTCGGACGGAGACGAGAACGGGGTTGCGGCCACGGGTGTCGCCGGGGATGCGGGCGGATTGGTGGCGGGTGCTTGAACAGCTGGTTGAGACGGGGCGGGGGCGTCCTGACTTGGATTCTGGCTCGGATTTTGGCTGAGCAACGGGACTGAAGCTGCCATGAGCAGGAGCAAGGACAACGCGACTCCGGGATGGTGTCTCAACGGCAACGCTCGCCGCAGTGCTTGAGCGGAGACGGATTTGGACCTCAAAACGATGGGGGTATGGGGGAGAAATCTCATAGTGGCCTTGCCCGAAACTCTAGCAGGATTCGAGGAATTTCCGGAGAATCTTTCTTAAACTTTGCCGTTACGTTTTGCAAGCTGCCAGAGAATCCGGCGGAAAAGACCCATCATGCGGCGGAGGTCGGCTTCGTTGGGCATCAGACGACGAAGAAGCACGCGCAGGGCTTCTCCGTTGGCCGAGCGCATGCCTCGGGTCGAGTAGTTGACCGCTTCCATGGTTTCTTCGATGAGTCCGGCGAGGCGATCAAGTTGTTCGGAGTTGGGTTGTCCTGAGTTGGGCTGGCCTGAATCGGGTTGTGGAGGTAGGGGTAGGCGCGCCGCGCTTTCGGCGGAGGCGTTGCGGGAGATCTCGTAAAGACAGACGGCTACGGCCTGGCCGAGGTTCATGGAGGGCTGGGCTTCGCAGGTTTCGATGACGATGAGCGCGTGGCACCAGGAGAGATCGTCGCTGGTGAGGCCGTGTTTTTCTGAGCCGAAGACGAGGGCTACGCGGCTTTGGCCGGATTCTCTGCTCGGGGCGCTCCTTAAGGCAAGGACGCTGCGGACTTGTGCGGCTGCATCCGGCAGATTCAGGATTTCCTGCGCCGGACGTCTGCGATCGAGAGAACCGGTGCCGAGCACCAGGGTGCAATGAGCGAGCGCTTCGGCAAGCGTTTCGTAGACTTTAGCGTCGCGCAGCAGGTCGGGTGCTCCGACGGCGGATTTGGCCTCCATCCAATTCACGGCAAAGGGCGCGACGATGCTGAGGCGCTGGAAGCCGAAGTTGGCCATGGCGCGGGCTGCGGCGCCGATGTTGAGGGGGTTGCGCGGAGAGACTAGCACTACGTCTACGCGCTCGCATTGGGCAGGGGTAAGCAAACACTGATTCTAGCCGGGATGGGGCTTTTTCTGCCGGGCCAACTCGGCTTCGAAGGCTTGCTGGCGTTCGGCGATGTAGCTCTTGTATCCGGCGGGATCGAAGAAAGCCGCCGCGTCGCCGGCTTTGAGGCGGGCGTATTTTGCCAGCATGTTGAAGTAGCCGCCGTGTGCCCCCAGGAAGATACCGCAGTCTCTGAGGAGTCGAAGGATGTGGAAGCACTGTTCGTAGTCTGAGGCAATCTGAGGGTATTTCTTATTGTCGACGAGGCGATAACCGGGGTTCACGTTGGGACTGCCAACGATGACGACGTGAAATTGTATTTTGCCACCTTGCATGCCAGCTGCTTTCGATTCCGCCGCTTTTTGGAATTCAAAATCATTGGAGATATCCATGGACCACGTCGTGCACCCTTTGGTATGCCCCGGAGTCTTGTGTGCTGTCAGCTCGATGCCGCCGAATTGAATCGTTTCGCCATCGTGCAGGGCGCGGTCGACTTTCGTCGCCGGGAAGTGCATGGTGGGGTCGGTGCCGTACTGGAAATCTGTTCGCCCTCCTGACTCGACGACAGAAACGTCGGCGTCCATGACCATGTATTTTGCGCCGGTGAGCCGCTTGATCTCCGCGCTGCCTGCGCAGTGGTCGTAGTGAGCGTGGCTGATGAGCAGTACCTTCACGTCGCGGAGGTGGAAGCCAAGCTTCTCGATGCTGGCCCGGATCTGCACCGGTGAGGTGACGAGATTGCTGTTGATCAGGATGTGCCCTTTGGGCGTGGTGATGAGGTAGCTGGCCAGATCGCGGCTGCCGATGTAGTGGAGATTTCCGGCGATGCGGAAGGGCGGCATCGGGGTGGTCCAGTCGGGGTTGACGTCGGCACGGAGCATCGTTGGCGCGAGTGCGGCATCGGCCGCAAATGCGCCGAAAAGACCGAGCGCGGATCGGCGGTTGAATTGGGCCAGAGATTGAGCTAGAGGCGGCATGAGAGTGCTCCAGAGCTGAGTATAGGGTCCGGTAAGCTGTGCGAATTCATGCCTTATATCGTCCTTGCACTGCCTCTGCGACAATGAATCAAGAGAGTTACGCGATGTGGGAAGAAATGAACGAGCCGACGCAGACGATTGCCTGGGATCAGGAACTGATCTCGCAGGCGGAGTCGCTGTGTGCAGCGGCTCATGAGTGTGCGCGGCGAGGGTGGGTTCCGGCGACGGCGGGCAACTTCAGCTTTCGCGACAGGGCTTCGGGACGGATCTTTATCACCGCGAGCGGTTTGGACAAGGGCTCCGTTACGCCGGATGACTTGCTGGAAATCGACTTGAATTGCGATGTGGTCGCCGGATCGAGGAAGCCCTCGGCGGAGACCAGCTTGCACGGAGTCATATATCGTAACCGCCCGGACACGGGGGCAATCTTTCATGTGCATTCGATCTGGAATACGCTGCTTTCCGACCGGTTCGCGCGGGATGGTGCGGTCCCGCTTGAGAATTACGAACTGCTCAAGGCGCTCTCTGACGTGACCACGCATGAGCATCGCGAGCTGGTGCCGATTCTCGAAAATTCGCAGGAATATGCCGGGCTTGCACTGGAAGTGGCTGGTGCTCTGCGCGATTATCCGGCTGCGCATGGGGTGTTGCTGCGGCGGCATGGCCTCTATACTTGGGGGGAATCGATTGCGGGAACGCGGCGGCACCTGGAGGCTTTGGAATTCCTCTTCGAGGTTGAATCGCGCAGGCTGAGCTGCGAATCTTGATTTTGGAGGGCGGTAATCGTTCTCGCCGAACTCCGGGAGATACGTCTATGGCTGTGGTTCGAGTTCTTTCGGAAGAAAAGACGCTTCATGATGAGTTATCGATACGCGCAGAGCTTTCAACGCTGGGAGTGGATTACGAGCGCTGGGATCTTTCCCGGGTCACCGACGATGCTTCCGCGGAGGCTGTGCTTGCGGCTTATGCTGCCGAGATCGACGAGATGAAACGGCTTGGCGGGTATATGACGGCCGATGTGATTGACGTGAATTCCGATACGCCGGGCCTTGAATCGATGCTGGCGCGCTTCGACAAGGAGCATACGCACTCTGAGGACGAGGTGCGGTTCATTCTTGCCGGGCGGGGGATTTTCTTTCTGCATCAGTACGAACAGGTGGTTTCGGTGGAGGTCGGCCCGGGAGATCTGCTGCGAGTGCCGAAGGGTACGACGCACTGGTTCACTTTGTGCGAGGACCGGCGCATTCGGGCGATTCGGTGGTTTCAGGACACGACGGGTTGGACTCCGCATTACACCGGCTCTGGCGTGGACCAAAACTATCAGCCGATTTGCTTTGGCCCGGCTTACCTGGGCGAGCGCGTCGAGACGACGATTACCGCATGATTTCGGCCCGCCCGCGTGTTTATCTGCTCGATGTCGAGGGTACGACTTCGCCGGTTTCGCTGGTTTCAGAGCAGCTTTTTCCTTATGCGCGGAAGCATTTGCGGGAGTTTCTGACTGAACACGCCGATGAGCCGGAGGTTGCGGCTGATTTGGCATTGCTGGCCGAGGAGAACCGCGGCGAAGCTGGTTTGGATGTTCCGAGGTTCCTTGGCGGGGATGGCGTGGATCGGGCGTCTGCTTATCTGCTGTGGCTGATGGATCGGGATCGAAAATCAACGGCGCTCAAGAGTTTGCAAGGGAAGATTTGGAAAGCTGGATTTTTGGCGGGCGAACTGGTGGGGACGGTCTTTGCCGATGTGCCGGAAGCTCTGGCCCGATGGAGCCGCGAGGCCCGGGTTGCGATTTACTCTTCGGGGTCCGTGGAGGCGCAGCAACTGCTCTTTCGATATTCCAGTGCCGGGGATCTCACGCCTTTTATTTCCGCCTACTTTGACACGCACACCGGGCCAAAGACTGCGCCAGAAAGCTATCGGACAATTGCTGATGCCATGGGGGTTAAGACGGAGGAGATACTCTTTGTTTCCGATTTGCTGCGGGAGCTGGACCCTGCGCGAGAGGCTGGGTGCGAGACGCGGCTCTCGGTGAGAGAAGGGAATCAGGCTGTCCCGGATCTGCGCGGACACGCCGCCATCCCTTCGTTTGCCGAAATTGAATAGGATTTCTCTCAATCTCCTGTATTCCGAAAGCATTGCTGACTTCGTCGAGCTGGTTCAGGTGGCCGGATAGGGCAATTTCGGGAAGCCTCAATCGTGAGGAACGGAAAACATTGCATCCGCCACCTTCCTTCGTTTGCTCTAAGCGATGAGGCCTGTGGATGACACGGCGCAACGTGCGCGAACTGTAACTTCGCGGGAGTAGGCTGAAGAGTGATATTTGAAAATCCAGCGGTAGGCGTGTTGCATGAGCTGCAAACGACGCCTTATGTTCGCTTTTCCCTTCTCGCGGTCAGTTCGATTTTCTTCTTGGTCGATCCGTTTGCCGCCATCCCTTCGTTTCTGGCCATCACGGACGGCGTCGATCCGGCACGGCGTTCGCGTATGGCGCGCAAGGGAGCGCTCACCTGCTTCATCGTTCTGACTACCTTTGCGTTTGCCGGGCGGGTGATCTTCCGCATGTTTGGCATTACGTTGCCGGCGTTTGAGATTGCCGGCGGACTGATCCTGCTGCTCATTGGGCTGGATATGCTGCAGGCCAAGCGTTCGCCCACCCAGGAAGCGAGCGGCGATACCGAGGAAGCCACGCACAAGGAGGACGCTGGGATTGTGCCGTTGGGGATTCCGATGCTCGCCGGGCCGGGAGCGATTTCTTCCGTGATGGTGCTGGTAGGGCAAGTTACGACGGCCTGGCAGATGGCCGCGATTGTGGGATGCATCGCGTTCACAGCGCTGGTCAGCTACTGGGTGCTCGCGGGAGCGGACCGTGTGCGTACCTTCATGGGAGAGACGGGTATTCGCATCCTTGTGCGCATCATGGGGTTGCTGCTGGTGGCTCTGGCCATGCAATTCTTCGTCAATGGACTCACGGACCTGGGTCTGATTGCGCACCAAGCCGGCTTTTGAGTGGAGAGTTTTGTGGCGAAAGGCGCATCAATACAGGGCATTTCGCACATTTGCACAGAACTGCCCGGTTTTTCAACAGAAACATCCTTGCGCTCCGGCTGGGCAGTTGCTATTCTCGAAAAGTTGCAACCGGGAGCCAAGCAACACGGCGGCTACGGAAGCAATGGCAAGTGACAACTTCAGGCTGAGTTCAGAGTGATCTGGCAAGGATTAATAAAGCTTGAACGAGGCACTTGCAAGAGAGACGAAGCAGTGATAGTCTCAGAAAGTTGCAACCGAAAGCCAAGCGGTACTGAGGCAGACGGAAGCGGGCAGTAAACAAAATTTAGACCGCAACGGCAGCAAGCAGTTTTCAACTTAGTTCAGTAAGATTCGGACTGGGGCTTGCAAATGAGAGTGAGCAGTGATACTCTCAGAAAGTTGCTTAAGAGCAGTGGAGCTTCTCAAGTGGCATAAAAGCCAGCCCGAAAGGGAGACGAGAAGCCGGTTCGTTGGGTGAGGTGAGGCAAGTGCCCCTCTACCCCTGTAGGGAATCCCGCAGAGAACATACCATTGCAAGACCCGAGGACCCGGGAGTATTTGGGCCTCGCAAGCCAATATTGGCTTGGGCGAAATGCTGGTTGATCTTTCAAATTTTTGCGCAGCAGCGATTTCACGGAATCCGGCTTTATCGGTCCTCTGGGATTTCACTTGTTCGAGTTGCAACCGCTATCAATGAAGATGAGCGGCTCGATAAAAGAGTGAAAACAAAAGAGTTGACAGAGGGATAGAGAAACGGTAAACTGGGAAAGGCGCTAACGACGACGAAACGATGACGCGAAAGCGAATCGGAGTAGAAATCGGCGCACAAGTTCGAGGACACTCGGAAGCGATTCCGGGCCTCGATCCAAACGGCACCGCTCAGGCGGAGGGTCGTAAGGATCTTTGACAACAGGTTGAACGTGCCAGTCGTGATGAAGACAAGCAGCTTTGGCTTGAATCTTCTCACAAAATAAGTCATCACGGATTTATTCCGTGGTGCTGCCAGATCCAGGTCGACCTCCGTCGCCTAGGACTGGTGAACAGTTTCAAACGAGAGTTTGATCCTGGCTCAGAATCAACGCTGGCGGCGTGCCTAACACATGCAAGTCGAACGAGAAAGGGTAGCAATACCTGAGTACAGTGGCGCACGGGTGAGTAACACGTGACTAACCTACCCTGGAGTGGGGAATAACTGAGGGAAACCTTAGCTAATACCGCATAATACCTACGGGTCAAAGGAGCAATTCGCTTCAGGAGGGGGTCGCGGCCGATTAGTTAGTTGGCGGGGTAATGGCCCACCAAGACAATGATCGGTATCCGGCCTGAGAGGGCGCACGGACACACTGGAACTGAAACACGGTCCAGACTCCTACGGGAGGCAGCAGTGGGGAATTTTGCGCAATGGGGGAAACCCTGACGCAGCAACGCCGCGTGGAGGATGAAATCCCTTGGGATGTAAACTCCTTTCGATCGGGACGATTATGACGGTACCGGAAGAAGAAGCCCCGGCTAACTTCGTGCCAGCAGCCGCGGTAATACGAGGGGGGCAAGCGTTGTTCGGAATTATTGGGCGTAAAGGGTGTGTAGGCGGTTTGGTAAGTCGTGTGTGAAATCTTCGGGCTCAACCCGAAGTCTGCACACGAAACTGCCGGGCTTGAGTATGGGAGAGGTGAGTGGAATTCCTGGTGTAGCGGTGAAATGCGTAGATATCAGGAGGAACACCTGTGGCGAAAGCGGCTCACTGGACCATTACTGACGCTGAAACACGAAAGCTAGGGGAGCAAACAGGATTAGATACCCTGGTAGTCCTAGCCCTAAACGATGACTGCTTGGTGTGGCGGGTACCCAATCCCGCCGTGCCGTAGCTAACGCGTTAAGCAGTCCGCCTGGGGAGTACGGTCGCAAGGCTGAAACTCAAAGGAATTGACGGGGGCCCGCACAAGCGGTGGAGCATGTGGTTTAATTCGACGCAACGCGAAGAACCTTACCTGGGCTCGAAATGTTGTGGACCGTGGTGGAAACATCACTTCCCCGCAAGGGGCTGCAATATAGGTGCTGCATGGCTGTCGTCAGCTCGTGTCGTGAGATGTTGGGTTAAGTCCCGCAACGAGCGCAACCCTTACCCCCAGTTGCCATCATTAAGTTGGGCACTCTGGTGGAACCGCCTCGGATAACGGGGAGGAAGGTGGGGATGACGTCAAGTCCTCATGGCCTTTATGTCCAGGGCTACACACGTGCTACAATGGCCGGTACAAACCGTCGCAAACCCGCGAGGGGGAGCTAATCGGAAAAAGCCGGCCTCAGTTCGGATCGCAGTCTGCAACTCGACTGCGTGAAGCTGGAATCGCTAGTAATCGCGGATCAGAATGCCGCGGTGAATACGTTCCCGGGCCTTGTACACACCGCCCGTCACATCACGAAAGTGGGTTGCACTAGAAGCCGGTGGGCTAACTCGCAAGAGAGGCAGCCGTCCAAGGTGTAATTCATGATTGGGGTGAAGTCGTAACAAGGTAGCCGTAGGAGAACCTGCGGCTGGATCACCTCCTTTCTAAGAGAGAACGCTGTGGCGCTTAGCATCCCTTCCGCGAATGCGGAACGTCGAGAGACGTAGGATGCGGTGGTCACACAACCCTGTAAGTCAGACGCGAGTCTTGCTTGCAGGAGTCCGGTTCAGGCCTTCTCTGACTGATTTGTTTTCCACGATGGTCCCGAGCGACGTAGTCGCTCTGCACGTTCAACCTTGTCCTCGAAACCTTTTTGAATGGATGAGGATGGATTAAGAGCAATCGCGCTGTTGTTTGGTCGCAAGTTGACTTCAAACGCAGCCGCCCAGGAGTGACAACTAACTCGGGCCTGTAGCTCAGTTGGTTAGAGCGCACCCCTGATAAGGGTGAGGTCGGTAGTTCGAATCTACCCAGGCCCACCATCTCAGCCGCACGTTCCCAAGAAGTTGGGGCTGTAGCTCAGTTGGGAGAGCACCTGCTTTGCAAGCAGGGGGTCAACGGTTCGATCCCGTTCAGCTCCACCACTCCTCAGATCATTCACTGTATCCGGTTGGACGTCATGGCTTATGGGCTATGGCATCGACCCGGAGACAGGGGTTGAATGGTTTATCAAGTTTAACCGTTCAACTGGTTTCCAAGCCCTAGGGCTCAACATTCCTTAGTCGGAATGCTCTGGATCTTTGACAACGAAATTGATTGGGTAATACAAGGCCGAGCACATTTTGGCCGTCTGTATATGTCGCAAGACAGAACGCAGCGGCTAGGAAAGTGTTCAAAAAAAGAAGAGTGTCTTTAAGGAGAATGGTCGTAGCGACGCGAGTCGCAAGCGATCGATCTCAAGGCGGATAATCAAGATTAACTTTGAACAGGACCGGAGCGATCCGGCTCCCTGCGCTGGAGTTAATTCTATGGTCAAGCTACTAAGGGCGCACGGTGGATGCCTTGGCAGAGACAGGCGAAGAAGGACGTGGCAAGCTGCGATAAGCTTCGGGAAGCCGCACACAGGCGTTACATCCGAAGATCTCCGAATGGGGAAACCCTCCTGAGCAATCCTCAGGAACGGCCCGCTGAATACATAGGCGGGTACGAGCAAACCCAGGGAAGTGAACCATCTCAGTACCTGGAGGAAAAGAAAGAAACCTCGATTCCGAAAGTAGTGGCGAGCGAAATCGGAATAGCCCAAACCGTAGATATTTCGGTATCTGCGGGGTTGTAGGGCCCGCAACAGTAGAGTTACCAATCTGGTAGATAGTCGAATCCTCTGGAAAGTGGATCCATAGAGCGTGACAGGCGCGTAGACGAAATCTATCCAGACTCGAAGCGGGTACCTGAGTAAGGCGGGGCACGTGAAACCCTGCTTGAATCCACGGGGACCATCCCGTAAGGCTAAATACTAGTCTCTGACCGATAGTGAACCAGTACCGTGAGGGAAAGGTGAAAAGCACCCCGTCGAGGGGAGTACAAAGTACCTGAAACCGTGTGCCTACAAGCAGTGGGAGGACTATGCCCGCAAGGGAATGTCTGACCGCGTGCCTATTGCATAATGAGCCGGCTAGTTATTCTTGTCAGCAAGGTTAAGCGTAAGCGAGCCGAAGCGAAAGCGAGTCTGAACAGGGCGTTCAGTTGGCAGGAATAGACGCGAAGCGGGATGATCTACCCATGGCCAGGTTGAAGGTGGGGTAACACCCACTGGAGGACCGAACCGGTGTTTGTTGAAAAAAGCTCGGATGAGCTGTGGGTAGGGGTGAAAGGCTAATCAAATTCCGTGATAGCTCGTTCTCTCCGAAATAGCTTTAGGGCTAGCCTCGGATGATTTGCACTGGTGGTAGAGAGATGGATGGACTAGGGGGCTTTCCGGCTTACTGAATCCAACCAAACTGCGAATGCCAGTGACAACCAGTCCGGGAGTCAGACGGTGGGGGCTAAGCTCCATCGTCGAGAGGGAAACAGCCCAGACCGCCTGCTAAGGTCCCCAAGTTACAGTTAAGTGGAAAAGGAAGTCGGAACGCTCAGACAGCCAGGAGGTTGGCTTAGAAGCAGCCATCCTTTAAAGAAAGCGTAATAGCTCACTGGTCAAGCGGTCCGGTGCCGATAATACAACGGGGCTAAAACTGTACACCGAAGCAGCGGATGCACACCTATGGTGTGCGTGGTAGGAGAGCATTCTCAACCGCAGCGAAGCATGACCGAGAGGACATGTGGAGCGTTGAGAAGAGACCCTGCCGGCATAAGTAGCGATAACGGAGGTGAGAACCCTCCGCGCCGAAAGTCTAAGGTTTCCTGAGGAAGGTTAATCCGCTCAGGGTTAGGCGGTCCCTAAGTCGAGGCCGAAAGGCGTAGATGATGGACATCCGGTTAATATTCCGGACCTCCCAATGTTCGTTTGACGATGGGGTGACGCAGAAGGATAATCATGCCGCTCTATGGCTATAGCGGTCGATATGCGTAAGCTGGTTCCGATAGGCAAATCCGTCGGGGCTTAACAGTGAGGCATAAAGCAGTCCCTTATGGGGCTAGGATGATGATTCCACGCTGCCAAGAAAATCCTCTAAGGAGAACAAAGGGAACCGTACCCCAAACCGACACAGGTAGACGAGGAGAATATCCACAGGCGCTCGAGTGAAAGCTCGTTAAGGAACTCGGCAAATTGGCTCCGTAACTTCGGGAGAAGGAGCGCCCACGCAAGTGGGCCGCAGTGAAGCGCGTACGGCGACTGTTTAACAAAAACACAGGTCTCTGCTAAGTCGAAAACGACGTATAGGGGCTGACGCCTGCCCGGTGCCGGAAGGTTAAAAGGAGAGGTTAGCGCAAGCGAAGCTTTGAATTGAAGCCCCGGTGAACGGCGGCCGTAACTATAACGGTCCTAAGGTAGCGAAATTCCTTGTCGGGTAAGTTCCGACCTGCACGAATGGCGTAACGATCGTACGACTGTCTTAACGAGTTGCTCGGCGAATTTGTAGTACCGGTGAAGATGCCGGTTACCCGCAGCTAGACGGAAAGACCCCGTGCACCTTTACTACACCTTAACTATGGGTTATGACTCTTACTGCGCAGGATAGGTGGGAGGCTTTGATATCGGATTCTCGGATTCGATGGAGCCAACGGTGAGATACCACCCTGTGAGTGTTGTGATCCTAACCTCCTCCCGTGATCCGGGAGAGGGACATAGTTAGGCGGGTAGTTTGACTGGGGCGGTCGCCTCCCAAAATGTAACGGAGGCGCGCGAAGCTACTCTCAGACTGTTTGGAAATCAGTCGTCGAGTGCAAAAGCATAAGAGTGGTTAACTGTGAGACCTACAAGTCGAGCAGGTGCGAAAGCAGGCTTTAGTGATCCGGTGGTTCTGTATGGAAGGGCCATCGCTCAACGGATAAAAGGTACGCCGGGGATAACAGGCTGATCATTGCCAAGAGTTCATATCGACGCAATGGTTTGGCACCTCGATGTCGGCTCATCGCATCCTGGAGCTGTAGAAGGTTCCAAGGGTTAGGCTGTTCGCCTATTAAAGCGGTACGTGAGCTGGGTTCAGAACGTCGCGAGACAGTTCGGTCCCTATCTGCTGTGGGCGTAGGAAATTTGAGGAGGGCTGTCCTTAGTACGAGAGGACCGGGATGGACGAACCTCTTGTGTTCCAGTTGTCATGCCAATGGCACGGCTGGGTAGCGAAGTTCGGTTGTGATAACCGCTGAATGCATATAAGCGGGAAGCACGCTCCAAGATGAGATTTCCCTGAAGGGCCCAGGAAGACCACCTGGTTGATAGGCTGGAGGTGGAAGCGCAGCAATGTGTGTAGCTTACCAGTACTAATCGCCCGTTCGGCTTGTCCATAGAATTAACTCCGCGCAGTACCAACTGCTTGAGTGATTCTTATCGACATTCTTCTGTAACACCTTGTATTACCCGATCAATTTCGTTTTGCAAGTTTTTGGCGCCAGTTTGCTGTTTGCACCTGCGCTCGCGAGCAAGAAGAAACAATCTGTATGCGAGCGAATCAGAGTGCCTGGCTGCGGGGAACCACCCGCCAAGCGCCATCAAGTTTGCCGGTGACCATACCGCGAGGGATCACCCGTTCCCATCCCGAACACGGAAGTTAAGCCTCGCTGGGCCGATGGTACTGCACGGGTAACTGTGTGGGAGATTAGGTGATCGCCGGCATAATCATCAGTACAAAAGGCCAGTCCATTGCGGACTGGCCTTTTGTGTTTTTACAGCTTTCGGGATGCAAGCAGCATCCATTCATTGAACGGACTCCTTCATGAGCTACACAGTCAAAGAGATTTTCTACACCTTGCAAGGGGAAGGTGCGCAGGCTGGCCGCGCTGCGGTATTTTGCCGCTTTTCCGGCTGCAATCTCTGGTCGGGCCGCGAGGCTGATCGCGCAACGGCGGTTTGCCAATTTTGCGACACGGATTTCGTTGGCGTTGACGGCGTGGGCGGCGGAAAGTTTGAATCCGCCGAGGCCCTGGCGGCGGCAATCGATCTGGCATGGCCGAAAGAATCGCCTACGGCTGCCAAGGCTTTGCATCGGAAGTTTGTTGTGTGTACTGGCGGCGAGCCGTTGCTCCAACTGGATAGAGCTTTGATTGGCGCACTGCACTCCCTCAATTTCGAAATTGCGGTGGAAACCAACGGAACCGTGCACGCTCCAGAGGGTGTGGACTGGCTGTGTGTCAGTCCCAAAGCGGGGACGCGGCTTGTCCAGCAATCCGGGAATGAGTTGAAGCTGGTCTTTCCTCAGACCGGGCTCGACCCCTCCGATTTTGAGAAGCTTGCATTCAGAAACTTCTTCCTCCAGCCGATGGATGGTCCGAACCAGATCCTCAACACTCAGTCTGCTGTGCGTTACTGTCTCGATCATCCTTCGTGGCGGCTGAGTCTGCAGACGCATAAATTCCTGGGGATTCCATAGGAGAAGCGGATGGAGATTTTCAAGCAATTCTCGATTGAAGCCGCGCACTGGCTGCCGAATGTTCCTCCAGGCCACAAATGCGCGCGGATGCATGGTCACAGCTTTCAGATCCAGATATACGTAAGCGGTTCTGTCGATCCGGTGCTCGGATGGGTGCTTGATTTTGCCGCAATTAAAGCTGCCTTTGCGCCGATCGAAGAGCGCATCGATCACTACTGCCTGAATGAGGTTCCAGGTTTGGAGAATCCAACGAGCGAAAATCTGGCCCGATGGATCTGGAGGGAATTGCGGCCGACGTTGCCATTATTGAGCAAGGTTGTGGTGCAGGAGACCTGTACCAGCGGGTGTGTCTATAACGGAGAATCTGAGAGCTGATTTTCTGCCGGTCACGAGCGGATGAAGTGAGCTCGAGGTCACATTGGCGTGCTTGCTGCTGCCCTATCCCTATAATGAGAACTCGCGGAGTTCGAATTTGCTGGAGCAGTGAGGCGCCTGTGGTTCGATTTCAATTGAAAACTCTCACTGTTGTGATCGGTTCGCTGTTTGCAGCAGCGATTTCTTGCTGTGATGCTGCTGCAGTTGGAGCAGCGTCTGGGCCGCCTCACTCATCCTCTGAAGTATTGCTGGTCTATAACGCTGACAGTCCGATCTCCATGGCGATTGGCAAGGACTATGCCGCCAGGCGAGGCGTGACCAAGACAATTGTCATTCATTGCTTGGATTCTGCTGTTAGCGCCGCGAATGAGACGATCCCGCTGGCTGATTACAAGCGAGAAATCGCTGCGCCGATTGCCGGGTTTCTCGAACATCACTCAGAAATCAATTTCATTGTTCTGACCAAGGGGGTGCCGATCCGGATTGATGGTGGCGACACGGGGTCGCGCGATGAGCATACGACAGGCAATCTTCATCCGTCGATTGACAGCTATCTGGCGGCGATGAATTACGCGTCGATCCCCGGTGCGGTGAAGATCAGCATTCATGGGTCGGGTGCTGATGGGTTTGGCTGGTTGAACCGGTATTGGAACAAAGACGAGCCGTTCAGCCATGCCAAGTTTGGTGGCTACCTGGTGACGCGGCTGGATGGCTATACGCAGGCTGACGCTGAGGCGCTTGTAACGAGGGCACTGGCGGCTGAAAGCGAGAAGGATTCAAGCGGCAAGGTGCGCGGCGAGGTGCTCCTCGATGTGCAGCCGATTTTCAAATTCAAGAGCACCGATGTGGCCGGCCAACCTTTTGCGGTGACAGGGCCGATTCCGGACGAATCGGATTATGGCTTGTGGAACGCAGATATGGTGAAGGCTGGGGATCTGCTGATGGCGCGAAAAATTCCGACGGAGCTCGATCGGGACGAAGTTTTTGTCGGTGACCGCTCGAATCTGATGGGGTACTTTTCGTGGGGCAGTAATGACGCCAAGTACAACGAGAAGGCGTATGAATCGCTCAGCTTTGATCCCGGCGCCATTGGCGATACGGCGGTCTCAACGAGCGCGCGCACGTTTCTGCCGACAACGGGCGGCCAATCGTTGATCACGGATCTCATCGCGCATGGCATTACGGGTGTGAAGGGATACACGGATGAGCCACTGCTGCAGGCGATTGCTTCGCCTGCGGTCGCGATGGAGCGATATACGTCGGGGTTCACGCTGGCGGAGAGCTTTTATGCGGCTTCGCGGTTTGTGGGTTGGGAAGATGTAGTGATTGGCGATCCATTGTGTCGAGCGCCTGCTTGGATGCGCAGGGCAACCAAGTAATCTCTTGGAATCTTCTCCTTGACAATCTAGGAGAGCCTCGTTACGCTTTCCTAGACCGTCTAAGCTTAGACGATCTAGGAGAGTATCTTGTCCGAACAATCGTCTGACAAGCAGCTTGATCTTTTGCAGGGCACGCTCGACCTGCTTATTCTGAAGGCCGTTTCGCTCGGCCCGCTGCACGGCTACGGCGTTTTATTGCGGATTCAGCAAATCTCGGGGCAAACGCTGGTGATTCAGCAGGGGTCGCTGTATCCGGCTCTGTACCGGCTGGAGCACCAGGGAGCGATCGCGAGCGACTGGGGCGAAAGCGAGAACAACCGCCGGGCGAAGTTCTACCGCCTAACCGCTGCGGGACGCATGCGCCTTGACGAAGAGATGGATAAGTGGAACCGCATGGCTGGGATCATGGGGACGATTCTGCTCGCAGAACCGGAGGGGGCATGAAGCGGCTCTATCTCTTACTCAGCAGGATGGTTGCCGAGCCCCGGTCATGGTTTCGCGCGGTGGCGCAGCGCAACCGGCTGGAGGCCGAGATGGAGGCGGAACTAGCTAGCCATCTGGCGGATTTGACCGCTGACCTGATTCGAAGCGGGTACTCCGCAGCGGAGGCTTCGCGCCGCGCCCGCATCGCGCTGGGTTCGACAGTCGTTCATAAGGAGGCAATGCGCGCCTCGCTTGGCTTGCGGCTATCAGACGAGCTAGGTGGCGATCTTCCCTACGCCTTGCGGAGGTTGCGGCGGAGCCTGGGATTTACCGCGATGGCTGTGATTTCTCTTGCGCTAGCAATTGGGGCGAACACAACGATCTTTTCGATGGCCAGGCAAATTCTGTACGAGCGGTTGGCGGTGGAGCGGCCATCTGAGTTGCGTCTGCTTGCCTGGACGGGGACGAAGAAGCATGTGGCTGTCCACAGCATCTGGGGTGATTACGATCCGGTCGGGGATGGACGGGTTACAAGCACTTCTTTTTCCTATCCCGTCTATCAGCAGCTTCGAGCACAGAACCAGGTGATGGAAAAGCTATTCGCCTTCAAGGGGATGAGTGGGAATGCGACCATCGCGGGGCAGGCGCAGCAGGCCGAGGGTGAGCTGGTTTCGGGCAATTACTACAGCCAGCTTGGCGTAAGGCCGGTGCTGGGACGGGTTATCTCAGAGGTGGACGATGTTTCCACGGCGAATGGCGCGGTGGTGGTAATCAGCTACGGCCTGTGGCAGCGAGAGTTCGGCGGTTCGCCGACGGTGCTGGGACAGATCATCAAGCTCAATGAAGTGCCGTTGACAATTATCGGGGTGAATCCCAAAGGGTTCACCGGCGCACGAAGCACCATGGGTTCGCCACAGTTGTTTGCTCCGCTGGCGATGCAGCCGCTGTTGCGGCCGAATGGAGATCGAGGCTCGCTGCTCTCTGATAATCGCGAGTGGTGGGTGAATGTGATAGGCCGCATACGGCCCGGCGTCTCGGACGCAACGGCGCAGGCGGCTCTCGATGCTGAGCTGGGCGCGGCGGCGCGGGCGACACTGCCGGTGCATCCTGATGAGGACCTGCCACGGATGGATCTGCACGATGGCAGCCGTGGTCTGTTTCGCCAGGGCCGCTCCTTCCTGCAGCCGATGCGGGTGCTGCTCACGATGGTTGGCTTTGTGCTGGTGCTGTCCTGCGCCAACATCGCTAACCTGATGCTGGCGCGAGGCACGCAGCGGCAGCGGGAGATATCGGTGCGGCTGGCCATGGGCGCAGGGCGCAGACGCATTGCACGGCAGATGCTGGTGGAGAGCCTGGTGTTGGCGGCTCTGGGCGGGGCCGGTGGCGCGGTGCTGGGTTATGCGGGCACTATCGTCGCTCCAAGACTGACGCATATGGGATGGTCGAGCGACGATCCTCGAGTGCATTTCGACTGGAAGGTGCTGCTCTTTACGGTTGCCATCACCATCGCAACGGGAATCCTGTTTGGATTAGCGCCTGCTTTCGCTGCCGCTCGCGCTGGAGTGAGCGCTGGACTCAAAGAGAGTTCGCAGTCGGTCACACGGCGCCGCAAGAGCTGGGGTGGGCGATCGCTGGTGGCGTTTCAGATTGCGCTGTCGACTTTGCTGGTGATTGGCGCGGGGCTGTTTCTGCGTACGCTGGTTGGTCTGAATGCCGTCAATGTGGGATTCCGCACGGATCATCTGTTGCTGGCCGAGATCAGCTTGCCTCCGAAGCAATATCCTGCGGGAAAGGATGTCGAATTTCATACTCAGCTTCAACAGGCGATCGCAGCGGTGCCCGGCGTGGAGGACGTGTCTCCGGCTGCTGTGGCCTACATTGCGAACAGCACCAACCGAACCACTTTTCTGCCCGAGGGCGTGACGGCCATAAAGGGAAATGACGACGCCGAGTATTACAACATCGTTGGCACCAGTTTCTTTCGGATGATGGGTATTCCGATTCTTGAAGGGCGCTCATTTGGGCCGCAGGATACGTCAACTTCGGTCAAGGTGGGTATTATCAATGCCAGCTTGGCCAGGGAGCGATTTCCCAACCAGAATCCGGTTGGAAGACGCTTCCACGGGGAAAAGCACACGCTGATCCAGATTGTGGGCGTATGCGCGGACACGCACTATGCGAGCCTGCGCGATGAGCCTCCGCCGCAGTTTTTTGTGCCATTTGTTCAGCAGCAGAGCGCGAATGGAACCTGGACGTATGAGATTCGCACGGGAGGCGAGCCCGACGCAGCCATTCCGGCTCTACGTAGGGTGGTGCAAAGGCTTGATCCGGATCTGCCGCTGATCAACGTGCGCACCCAGGAGCAACAGATCTTGTCGGCTACCGAGCAGGAGCGGGTATTCGTCACACTGACCTCGGGGTTTGGCCTGCTGGCTCTGGCGCTGGCTTCGGTGGGCGTTTACGGCGTCATGGCATACTCGGTGGCGCAGAGGACGAACGAAATCGGTATACGGCTGGCGCTCGGGGCGCTGCCGGGCCAGGTGCGTGGCATGATTCTGCGCGAGAGCACAGGATTGGCTGGGATTGGCGTTGTTGCCGGGGCGGTTGCGGCCTTGGTGCTCTGCCGGTTGCTTCGCTCGATGTTGTATGGAATCCGGCCCGATGATCCGGTCACGATGGCGGCGGGCATTTCGATTCTTTTGGCGGTTGCCCTGGCGGCCAGTTGGATTCCGGCACGGCGCGCGGCTGGCGTGGAGCCGGTTGAGGCGCTGCGGCACGAGTGAATTATCCGAAGACTGTTGCGGATGTATGGAAGCATTCCGGAGGAAGAATGAAGCCCTTTCGGTACTTTTTAGCACGACTCATCTCCCAGCCTGGATCATGGCTCCGCGCTGTTGTGCAGCGAAATCGCCTTGAGGCTGAGATGGAGGCGGAACTGGCGAGTCACCTGGAAAATCTCACGGCGGACCTGGTCCGTGCCGGATATTCGAAGGCTGAAGCCGCTCGCCGTGCCCGCATCGCGCTTGGCTCGACGGTGGTGCATAAGGACGAAATGCGGGCCTCGCTCGGGCTGCGTTTGTGGGACGAGCTTCTCGCCGACCTGCGCTACGCCGCGCGGCGCCTGCGACGGAGCCTGGGGTTTACCGCTGTCGCGACCATTTCGCTGGCGCTGGCGATCGGAGCGAACACTACCATCTTTTCGCTGGCCAAGCAATTGCTCTACGAGCGGCTGGCCGTGCCGAATGCCGCGGAGCTACGCCTGCTTGCGTGGACAGGAACGGAGAAGCACGTAGCTGTGCATCACATCTGGGGAGATGACGAGCCGCTTGTTGGCGGGCGCGCGTCCAGCACAGCCTTTGCCTATCCGGTCTATCTGCAATTGCGATCGCAGAATTCTGTCATGCAGGATCTGTTTGCCTTCAAGGAAACAGGCATGAACGCGACCATTGAAGGCAGCGCTCAACAGGTCCAAACCGAATTGGTTTCGGGCAACTACTACAGTGTCTTGCACGTGAAGCCAGTGCTTGGCAGGTCGATTACACCCGCAGACGACGCTTCACCGGGCCAAAGCCCGATTGCTGTGATCAGCTACGGGTTGTGGCAGCGTTCCTTTGGCGGTTTGCCTTCGGTGATAGGGCGTGTCATCAAGGTGAATGAAACTCCGCTCACCATTGTTGGCGTAAACCCAATGGGATTCACAGGGGCAAAAAGCACACTCCAGTCTCCGGATATTTTCATGCCCGTGAGCATGCAGCCGCTGGTTTACCCGCGCGGAGACCATGCGTCGCTGCTCGATTCTTCCAGGGACTGGTGGCTCAACATTATGGGCCGCGCCAAGCCTGGCGTGCCCGATGCCACGGCCCAGGCTGCGCTGGATGGTCAGTTGAACGCAATCGTGCGGGCTACGATGCCCGTTCGTCCGATAGAAGACGTACCGCGCATGGACCTGCGCGATGGTAGCCGCGGCCTCTTCAATCAAGAGCGCCAGTTTGCCAAGCCGATGACGGTTCTGCTCGTCATGGTCGGTTTCGTATTGCTGCTGGCCTGCGCAAACATCGCGAACCTGATGCTCGCGCGCGGATCGCAGCGGCAGCGCGAGATGTCGGTTCGCATGGCGATGGGCGCCGGTCGTGCAAGAATCGCTCGCCAGATGCTGGTGGAAAGTCTGTTACTGGCGTCGCTCGGAGGAGTCGGCGGGCTGGCTCTTGGCTATCTTGGAAGCAACCTGATTGCCAGACTCACGGAGAATAGCTGGGAGCCGAACTATTTCCACATTCATTTTGATTGGCAGGTCTTCGGTTTCACGGCAGGCGTAACCTTGTTGACCGGCATTCTCTTCGGTCTGGCTCCGGCCTGGGCGGCAGCGCGCGCGAAAGTCAGCGTGGGGCTGAAAGAAACTTCGCAGTCTGTGACGCGACGCCGCAAGGGATGGGGAGGCAGATCGCTGGTTGGTTTTCAGATCGCGCTCTCGACCCTGCTGGTGATCGGAGCGGGGTTGTTTCTTCGCACGCTGGCAAGCCTGAACTCCGTGGATGCGGGATTTCGCACCGACCACCTGCTTCTGGCCGAGATCAGCCCTCCGCAAAGGCTGTATCCGGCTGGGAAGGACATTTCGTTGCATAAGCAACTGGTGGAGAAGTTCGCGAGCCTGCCGGGCGTCGAGGCTGTTTCTCCTGCCTGGGTGACCTATCTCTCTGGAGATATCTCGAGAACCGACTTCATTGTCGAGGGACAGGCCTACGACAAGACCAAAGACGACGGCGAAGACTTTAATGTCGTCGGCTACAGCTTCTTTTCCATGCTTCGGATACCGATTCTGGCGGGGCGCGGCTTCGGGTCGCAGGATACTGCCACATCCGCTAAGGTGGGTATTATCAACGCCAGTCTGGCGAAGGAGCGGTTTCCCGGCCAGAACCCCGTCGGCAAGCGATTTTCGGTGAATGGCCACGACAGCGACGGTCATGGCGTGAAGGCGACCGACGATTGGATTACGATTGTCGGAGTTTGCGGAGATACGCGCTATTTCAATCTGCGAGAAGAGCCGCCGCCACAGTTCCTTTTGCCGTTTACGCAGCAGTCCGAAGCCGGTGGCGCGGTAGCGTATGAGATCCAGACTCGGATCAATCCGGAACAGGTCATCCCAATGCTGCGCAAGGTCGCGCAGCAGATCGACCCTGACCTGCCGCTCCTCAATGTGCGCACTCAGGAGCAGCAGATTCAGGAAGACATGCAGCAGGAGCGTATCTTCGTGTCCATGACTTCGGGCTTTGGTTTGCTGGCTTTGGCCCTGGCCTCAGTGGGCATTTACGGCATCATGGCGTATTCGGTTGCGAACCGGACCAACGAGATTGGTATTCGCCTGGCGTTGGGCGCGCTTCCGAGGCAGGTGTTGGCGATGGTGCTGCGCGAGGCTACTTGGATCTCGCTGGCTGGGATTGCCGTCGGCGTCGGTGCTGCGCTGGTTCTGGCTCAGGCTGTCAAGTCCATGCTCTACGGCCTGGAGCCGGCAGACCCTGTCAGCCTGATTGCCGGAGCCGCCTTGCTCATTGCCGTTGGACTTGCCGCGAGCTGGCTTCCGGCGCGGCGGGCGGCCTCGGTGCAGCCGGTCGAGGCGCTGCGGCACGAGTGAGCGGTTTAGCGGCTATACCTGGCGGCTTGGGGTCGGAATGAATGAGGTGTCTTGAACGTCGCCGATGATGGGAAGAACGGGCAGCGAGTGGGCCTCGCGCGCTACGGCCACCACGGCGTCAAGATGCTCCAGCACTTCGTCTACCGTCATCGTGTACATCTCGCGGCTGGCGTCGTAGCCTTCCTCAACGATGGCCTTCAGATAGTGGCCCGCAATCTGAGCGGCGAGGTAGTCGGTGATGACCTTGCCGGTGCGGCGCTTCTGTTCGACCCAGGCGTGGCATGGCATGGCGATCCACATCGGCTTGTTGTTCACGTCGAAGCGCACATCGACAGCGTCGGCATGGCGGGTGGCGATGGCAACGATATTGGCTTTCCAGCGGCAATGGAGATCTTCGCCGGTCCAGCGGTCGGTTACGTGGAAGTCCTCGTACATGCTTCCAGCGTATCTCCTGTCCGTGGTTGCGGGCAAGCTCCCTAAGCGAAGACTCAGGGTTCACAGTGCCTCAGAAGCGGACGCGCACACCCAATTGCGCTGCGAACGGCGTACCAACCGTCGTGCCAGGGCCAAAGAAATCGCCTAGCTCTCCGGCTGGCTTGGCGAGCTGGCTCAGGCTGGTGACGGGCGCGGTTTCGCTGCAATCGGCGTTGGTGCAGAGATCCGTGATATTTCCGGCCTGCGCCTGCGCCGACGGGACCGGCAGCGATGCGACGTTGGTCACGTAATTCGCGCCGGGGTTGTTGCGGTTGAAGAGGTTGAAGAACTCGGCGAATGGCATGATCGTCCATCGATCACCGAGCTTGATCGGGCGGCTGATGCGCAGGTCTGTCTGGATATACGGCGTGCCGCGAAACTCGTCGAGGGACGTGGGTACTCCATTGACGGCGATGCGCCCAGAATTGTCTGCCGTCGTAATCGTGAATGGCCGTGCGCTCTCAGCCTGCGACAGGCCGCTGATCTCAAGGCCCGCCGGCGCTCGCCAGGTGCCCGCAAGAACGAATCGCTGGCGAACATCCTCGCCGGATGGCCCGTAGTCTCCTGGGCCGAAGGCGTCGAGCGGGTTGCAGACGCCGTTGACATAGTCGAATAACTCGCCCAGCACGCAACCCCAGGTCTGTGCTTTGGAGAATGTGTAATTGGCAACGAAGTTGGCCCTGCGGCCGACGTTGCCTTGCAGGTGAAGCAATAAGCCGTTGTAACTGGAGCGGTTGTCAGACCGGAAGAGATTTACGTCCGGGACGTAAGTCGCCTGATTCGGGTCGCCGGGAGCAAGCTCGGGCGTGAAGAGGTTTACGCCTCCGGTATAGCTGTAGGCGCGGTACGAGTGGTTGCCCTGTTCGTGCACATAGTCCGCGCTCAACGACCAGTCGGCGTTGAAGGCGTGTTGCAAGCCGCCAGAGATGTGAATCGCATACGGCGTTCGATAGCCTGAATCAATAAGATTGGCCGTGCCGCCGGCGGCGCTTCCTGCAATGCAACCGGCGTTTTCCGCTCCGCCGGGATTTTGAACTGGATCTGTGCATGTGCCGGGAGCGGCATTGACCGCTTGCAGCGCCGTCGCCCAGCCATTCTGAGCAAGATCGTTGAAGTACACGCCAAAGCCGCCGCGAAATACCGTCTTGCCGCTCCTGTCCGGCGACCACGCAAAGCCAAGTCTTGGCGCAATCTGCTTGTGGTCGTTCTGCGGCGCTCCATGCATCAGCGGAATGAACAATGCTGCAAGCGTGAGATAGCCGGGATTCTCGAGCTGGCTGCGCCCCGAGCCGGTCAGAAGTCCGTAAGTGGTCGAGTAGCGCAGCCCATAGTTGACGGTGAATGTGCGCGAAACTCGCCATGAATCCTGAGCGTAGAGGGCAAGCCGCTGCACATTTTGCGAGAAGCTTCCGCCGAGGTTGGAAGTGGTAGCGCCGGCTGTCATGTCGGCCGTGAATTGAGTGGGATTGCTCAGATAGTAGGTCGGGTCCTGTGGAAATTGATAGAGTGTCTCGGTGTTGCTCGGAAACGCTCCACCGAGCACAGGCTCATGGATGAAATTGATTCCCTGCCGGAATGTGTGTGCGCCGTGTGTCTTGGTAAGGTCATAGCGCAGTTGATACTTCTCCTGATTGCGCAGCGACGGGAAAAAAGTAATTGGCGTAGCGAACTGATTATCGCCAAAGGTCTCAAAGCCCGAGACGGTCAATGCGGTCGAGCTGAAAGGAAAAGCCAGCGCAAAGCCCAGATCGGAGTTGCGCGACTGCGTCAGGTGCAGTCCGCTTGCATTCAAAACCAGCGAACCCAGAAGAGTCGGCGAGAAGACAAACTGGTTGCCGATCACAAGGCTGAAATAGTTGTTATGCGTGAGCAATCCGGTGGATGGCAGCGTGCCTTGCTGCACCAGGTTGTTATGCGTGGTGTAACTATCGGTGGCTGCTCGCAGAAACCAGTGCGACCGCGCCGATTGCGCCCAGTCAAATCGCTGCGAATCAAAGAAGTCGCGGAAGGGAATTGGCACATCGGTTGGAACGGGAATCGAGCCGACTCCGGGAATCAAGCCTTCCGCGGCAAGTTGTGCCAGCGCATTGAACTGCGTGGTGCTGGCCGGGCTGTATGCGATGCTTGCGTCTTCGTGTACACCTTCAAAGGCGGTGAAGGACCACAGTTTGTCCTTCACCAGCGGACCGCCGAGCGTGGCGACGTAGTTTTGGCGCGAAAAAGGCTGCTTGGGATCAGGCGCGGGATTTTCGATTGGATAGCGCGCGTTCAGCGCTGCGGCGCGCTCGTAAAATGCGCCGGTTCCATGCCACTCATTGGTGCCGCTCCTGGTCGTGATGACGATGGACCCGGCAGTCGTGCCTCCCGTATCCGCGTCCTCCTGCGAGGTGCGAATGGCAAACTCCTGGATAGCGTCGGGAGAGTAGCTTTGGAGGAATCCGCCGATGTAGTCATCCGAGTTATCGGCCCCGTCGACCGATAACTCGTTGTTCAGTCCGGAACTGCCGCCCGTGGAAACGGCGGTGATGCGCGCTTTGGTTGGGTCGGATGGTTCGACCGGCTCGGTGCCTGGCGCAAGATAGGCGATGTTCGCAAAGCTCCTCGCAGGCAACGGCAGCGACTCAAGATCCTGCGCAGTGACTACGCCGCCATGCACATTGCTGGAGAGATCGATGGGCTGTGCGGAGATCGAAGAACTTTGCGCCGAGACGCTGACGCTCTGCCGCACGGATTGGGGCTGCATGGTTACGGTAATGTCCCGGACAGTGCTTACGCCTATCGTCACATCTGCGCTGGCGTCAGCGAATCCGGGAGCCTTCACCTGCACCTGCCATACTCCCGGCGCAAGGCTCTCGATCCGAAACTCTCCATGCGCGTCCGGCTGAACAATGCGGGAAAGCGAGGAATCAGGGATGTTCATCTGAACGCTGGCCGCAGCGATACGTGCGCCTCGCGAATCCTGCACCATGCCGCGCAGACTCCCGGTTGAGTTCTGCGCGTGCATTGCTGTTGCGAGGAATACGAACGCAATGCCAGCGAGAATTCTCAGTTGCGCGGCAAGATTTTGGATTCTCCGTAGATCAGTCCTCATCTCCACTCTCTGGCATTGACTCCGGCTCCTGATTCAGGTCGATCGCGGGCAGGTGCGCGGCGCGGAGCTTCTGATTCAACTGCGGAATCGAAGACTTCTTCACCGCGTCCCACTTCTCAAGCACTTCACTCAGTTCCTTGCTCAAGTGCTCGCTTGATTTCTGCTGAATTACGGTAGGCAGCGCATCGGCCATGCCAACCATCGTATAGATCGACGATGCCTCGCCCGCAACTTCATCCAGTCCCGGCTCTTCTCCACTTTCTGCTGACTTCTCCTTGCCGCTGAGCAACGCGGACAGTTCCTTGTTCTGCTTCTCCAGTGACTCCTTGATTTCTGGCGACGCACTGCTCGAAAGCTTCTCAATCTGCTCCCGGATCGAGTGGGCCTCGAGCGCTGCGGCGGCGCTGCTTGTGACCATCCCCGAGAGCTGATACTCCAGCTTGAAGAGGCTCTCAAGATCGGCGCGCGAAGCCTCCACGCGCGGATCGATCTTCACGGTCAGCGGAGCCGTAAGCACCTTGCCGCCCGCGGTAAGTCGCACCTGGTAAGTGCCCGGCAAGGCCAGTGTCCCCAGCGGCTCGCGCGGTGTGTCATGCGGCACTGCCGAGATAGGGTACTGGTAGTTGGTTGCCGTTGGCCTTGCGTATCTGAGATCCCAAACCCAGCGATGCATTCCAGCGCTTGCGGGCAGCGTCTTCGGCATGCGAAGCCAGTACAGCGGAATTAGCTGTTTTGCTAACTGCTCCTGCGTGGCCTCCGGTGCGTCAGCGCTGGAGTAACGGCGTACCACCTTGTTGCCTGCGTCGAGAATCTCCAGCGTCACAGCCCCTTGCACAGATTCCGGCAGCGAATAATCAATCACCGCGCCATCCGGTGGATTCTGACCAGCAGGCTCGTCCGGCGGCATCGGCGTGTCCGTATAAGTGCTTCTGCGCACACGATATGCATCTCCTGGCTTGAACAGCACCGGTTCTGTCTGCGTTGCTGAAGCAGCAACCTGGCGCAGCGGCGAGATGTCGTCGAGGATCCAGAACGAGCGCCCATGCGTGGCTACGATCAGGTCGTTGCCCTGGATCATCAGATCGCGCATCGATGTATGAGGCAGGTTGTATTGCAGCGGTTGCCAGTGATCGCCATCATCGGTCGACATCCACACCGCGGTCTCTGTTCCGGCAAAGAGCAGGCCCTTGCGAAGCGGGTCTTCGCGCACGGTGTTCACTGGCGAGTCTTCCGGCAAGCCGTTCGTGATCGTCTGCCACGTGACCCCGCCGTCCTGGGTGCGATAGATGTAGGGATGCAGATCATCGATGCGGAAGCGGCTGACCGAGGCATACGCCGTGTTGTCGTCAAAGTGCGAAGCGCTGATCTGCGTGACCTTGCTCCAGGACGTCAGCTTTGGAGGCGTGATGTTCTTCCAGTTCTTGCCCTGGTCGCGCGTAATCCAAAGCAGCCCATCGTCGGTTCCGGCCCAGATCGTCTTCGCGTTCAGGAACGATGCCGCAACAGCATAGATTGCGCCTCGCCTGCGGGCAACATCCTTGGCTGGAAGCGGCGCAAGAGACTCAGGCTGCCCGGTCTGTTCACGTGAAAGATCAGGGCTGATCTTCTCCCAGTTCCTGCCGTAGTCTTTCGTCTCAAAGAGCACATTCGACGCGTAGAAGAGCAGGTGCTGGTCGACCGGGGAAAACAGAATCGGTTCGGTGCGGTCGGCGCGATAGTCAGGACCACGCACCGGGAGCGGCGTTACATTCTGAACCTGCCCCGTGAGGCTGTTGAATCGCGAAACCTCGGTGCGGCCCGCGCCGTAAATAATCTCCGGGTGCAGCGGGTCGGGCGCCGCGTATCCGTACTCGATAATGCCCACGGGATGCCACTCGCGCATTCCGACTTCGCCGTCGTTGCCCCGGCTTGCGATGCAGACCGAACCGCTCTCCTGCTGACCCGCGCAGATCTTGTACGGGAATTCATTGGTCGTGGCGACGTGGTAGAGCTGAGCGGTCGGTTGGTTGTACCACGAACTCCAGCTTTCTCCGCGATTCACACTCACCAGCGCGCCCTGGTCGCTCACCAGCAGAATGATGTCGGGATTTTCCGGATTGATCCACAGGTTCTGATAGTCATCTCCACCCGGCGCGCCGCGAAAACCGGACCACGTCTTGCCGCCATCCGTCGAGCGCATCGTCACAATACTCGCACTGTAGACCACATCCGGGTTCTTCGGATCAACCGCGGGGATCGCCAGATCGCCGCCGCCGATCTTCAACGCCGGACGCGGATCGTCCGTCGCCTTGTACCAGTTTTCGCCTGCGTCGTCGGACCGGTACACACCCAGCCCCGCGCCGGACGTGTAGCCGCCCGCGTGCGTGGTTGAGACAGTGGCGTAGAGCCGATTGGTATAGCTGTTGGCAATCGCTACTTGAATCTGCACCAGATTGTCCGGCAGCCCCTTGGTCAGCGGACGCCAGGTCTCGCCGCCATCGGTCGACTTGAACAGGCCGCCATGCGTGCCGTCGTACTGATTGCCATCCTCCCACGGGCCGAGACGCGATTCCCACAGTCCGGCATAAACCACGTCCGGATGGGCCGGATCGATCACAACATCCGAGCCGCCGGTATTCGCGTCTTTGTACAGCACCTTTTTCCAGTTCTGACCTCCATCGGTGGAGCGATAGATGCCACGCTCCTCATTGGGACCGTAAGGATGGCCAAGCACCGCGGCAAAAAGCCGGTTCGGATCGCGAGGATCGACGACCAGCGCGGGAATTTGCTGGCCCTCGCGCAGGCCAAGATGCTGCCATGTTTTGCCGGCGTCGCTCGACCGGTAAATGCCGTTGCCGATGGAGAGATCGGGCCGATGCAGCCCTTCGCCGCTGGCGACATAGACAATATTGCTGTCTGACGGAGCAACGGCAATCGCGCCAATCGACTGCGAAGACTCGTTGTCGAAGATGGGATTCCAGGTGCGCCCATAATCTGTGCTCTTCCACACGCCGCCATTTACCTGGCCCACATAGAAAACATTCGGCTGGCCGACAACGCCTGTTGCTGCCCGTGTGCGGCCGCCTCGAAACGGCCCAACCAGTCGCCAGTGAAGCGCAGGGGTCCATTGCGCCTGCGAATTCACATTGGCCGCCGAATCCTGCGCGCGTGCGGTGTTGGCAAGCGAAAGCCAGATCGGAAGGCAGATCAGCAAGTTGAAGAGAAAGCATTGGGCGAGACGGCGGCGAAGAAGGCAGAACTTCATGGCGGGCGAACTCCTGGCGTCAAGTGCGAGCGTAACGCCATCTTAAAGCGTGACCGCCAGATCTCACTCGCGATTCTGCGCCTGTTTCCATCAGCCGTGACGAAATCTCATTCGCTGGCGCTGGTTCGCTTGCCCGTTGCGCGCGGCGCCAGCTCTTCGGATCGAGTCAGAAGAAAGCGCCGAAACTCGCCGATACTGCCGGATGGCTCCGGCCCGGCCATATACGCCATGGAGAATTTGCGGGAAAGCTTGAGGCCGCTCACCCGCGATAGCTTCAACGATCCCACTGCGATGTGATTTCTCACAGCCCAGCGGGAAACGAAGGTGACGCCCAGCCCAGCCTCAACCGCACTCAACAGTCCTTCGGTGGAATCCAGTTCGATGCTTATCTTCAGATCCTTGGATTTCAGTCCGGCGGCGGCGAGAGCCTGCTCCACTACGCGACGCGAGCCCGAGCCGAACTCTCGCATGAGCAGCGGTTGCGTCGCGAGGTCCGAAAGCTGGATTTCATGATTGGCCCACTCGTGGCTCGCCGGAACAACCAGCACCATGTGATCTTCCATGAAAGGCTCGATGCGGACATCCTGGCGTTGCTCCGGTCCTTCAATCAACGCCAGATGGATCTCGCGCGCCACCAGGGCTTCGAGCATCGCATCCGAGTTGCCGCTGCGCGCTACGATATGGACCTTTGGGTACGAATGCAGGAAGCTGGCGATGAGCTTCGGCAGCAGATATTGGCCGATCGTCTGCGATGCTCCAAGAGCCAGTTCGCCGGCCTGTTGGCCGTAGGCTCCCGCAACTGCAGCGGTTGCCTCCTCAGACAGCGTTTTCATCTTCTCCGCAAACGGAAGCAGCGCAGCGCCGCCGGGAGTCAGGGAGATGTGTCCGCCGCCGCGATCGAAAAGCGGCACGCCAAACTCTTCTTCGAGCGCTTTGATCTGCTGCGTCACTGCAGGCTGCGTTAACAGCAACTCCTCAGCCGCGCGGCTGAAGTTCAAGTGATGCGCGACGACTCGGAAGACACGGAGACGAAAGTTCTCGATCATGATCCTGGCTCATTTGGAATGCATAGTGCGGGGACAACGTTGTCCGGCTTTATCCAGTTCTGTCCGGCTCACAACTGTGCCCTTTGAGACTAACTTGAGACTATCAAGTTACTGGCATGAGCCTGAGAACTAGGATGCCCGTCGCGCTGCGATGGGTTCGTCGTATTGACTGCGTAGAGCGAGTGCGGCGAAATTGCGAGCGCCAATCGAAATGCCGCCAGATTCAGGATAAGCAACAGCGGCAGCAGGTGCCATTGTCCGGTCAGCTCAACTGCCATCAGCGCAGCCATCACTGGAGCGTGTGTCGTCGCCGCCAATAAGGCACTCAATCCCACGATGGCAAAAAGGGCTGTATGCGACTGGTGAAATATCTGTCCCGCCGCGAGGCCGATGGCCGCGCCGGTGAAGAGCGTAGGAGTGAAGACTCCTCCAACAGCTCCAGTTCCAACGCAAAAAGTGGTCGCGAGAATCCGCAAAATGAGGATCACGGCGATTCCAGAGAGGATCGGCTCGCCCGTCAGCATGTGGCTCAGAGCCACGTCGCCGTTGCCCCACACTTCCGGACGAAGCAGGCTGAATATGCCCACAAAGAACCCACTCCAAACAAGCGCTAAAGGCAAGTTCCGCGCGAAGCGCAGGCTTCGCAATAGTGCCTGATACAGCGGACTCGTTACGCCCATTGCCAGAGCCACAGGAACAGCCCATAGCGCCGTCTGCCAGGAGAGCGGCAACGCTGCGTGGACAGCGAAGAGAGTGCTTCCGCCAAGTATGGCGCGGCTCACAAGCCACCCTGCTGTCGAGGCCAAAGCCAGTTGGGGCGCTTCAGTCCACGCCCAATTCCCAAGCACTATTTCCATTGCAAAGAAGACGCCCGCGATTGGAGCCTGGTACGCGGCTGCAACGGCCGCCGCTGCTCCATAAGCCACTTGCTGTGCTAGAGTGACGGACTTGACCGGAGTGCGCTTTCCGAGCCAGGAACTAGCCGCCGCCGCGAATTGGATCATCGAGCCCTCGCGCCCGATCGCCGCGCCTGTCGCGACAGAGAAAGCCGAGGACACAGTGCGCCAAAGTGTGGAGGCGAACGGAATGTGGCCGTGTTCGCCGCGCACTGCTTCGATGTAGTCCTCGGCGTGTCCGGTTTTTGACCATCGCCGCACGGCCCAGATAACCGTCGTTGCGCAGGCCGCGCCGAGCATCGGCGTCAGCAGGCGGCGCATTGGCGTCAGTCCAGCGGCCGCCTCCGGTAGCAGACCAGAATGTTGCATGAAAATCCATTGCAACAAACGAAATCCAAGCCTCACGCCGACGCAAGCCAGGCCGCTTATCGCGCCAATGACCACGGACCATGCCAGCTTCGAGAGGCTGGTCGGGAAGCAGTTCATGAGGCGCTTGGGGATCGTGCCTCCTAAGCGCCTTTCGCGGCTCAGGACAGCGATTGTCATGCCGCCACCGTTTCGGAGTCTAACTCTTCGCCGCCTAGTGCGTGCGAAGCTGGTTGGGAATTCGGGTATTCTGCAGCCGCCAACTGTGCGGTGAGGGTCTTGGCGACTTCCACAGCCTGCTCGCGGATCTCGGGGACTGCGATCGACTCGAGCAGCGTGCCCAGGCGGCCGGGGCCGAGGTTGAAGAGGATGGGCGATGCTTCACCGTCAGAGCCGATCAGAGCGCCGGAGCGGGTGGAGTTAAAGCCTCCGCCCATTGGACCGGCCGATACCAACCCTTGCGCGAAGAGGCTTCGCAGCAGGGGAGATTCGACGCGGCGGTAGTTCATGCTTGGGCCGGTGCAGTTGATTGCGCGGGCTGTCGCGAGGCTATCGCTGCCATCTGGCGCGCGGAAGGTAACAATGGCGCCGTTCTCTGCGGCTTCAATGCTCTCAAGACTTCCCTCGTGAATGACCAGCGTGCCTGCGGCGAGTTCGGCTTCGATGACGTCGGCGATGGGCGGGGCCATGCGATGGCGGACTACATCCCAGCGGCGTTGCAGATGGCGGCGGAAACGGCGCTGTTCCTTGATCGGCAACGCGAGCCAGAGGTCGTTGGTGGTCGCGCGGAGGCTGTCGATGGCGGCTCGCCACTCGACGCCGCTGCGGATCACGCAGTGCAGGGCGCGCAGATAAGCTACGCAGGTTGGCGCGGTTCCGGCAGGGATGGCGCTCTTGGTTATCGGGGTGTAATCCGCGTGGCGATTGGGGAAGACGCCATGGCGCGAGACTGCGGTGATCGGGCCGCTGTGGCCGAGTTCGCGCAGCCGCAACACCACGTCCACGGCTGTGAGGCCAGTGCCGATCAGGGTCACGGGCGCGTCGGAGGCCAGGTTGTCATAGGTTTCAGGGAGCCAGGCATTGTGGCAATATGCCCCGCTTGCTGTGGCTTCGCGGCTGATGCCAGGCAATTGGGCAGGGTCGAAGTTGCCGGTGGCGAGGACTACGCGGTTGGCCTGGAGTTCCGCACCGTTGTGGAGGATCAGGGTCGCGCAATCACCGATCTGGCGATAGCCCACCACCGTGGCTCGCACCTGCTCGATGCCTTTGACGCTGGCGACGAGGGAATGGATGTAGCGGCCGAAGACGGCGCGGGGAGCGAAGGTCGCTGCGGTCGCGTGGGGATCATGATGCGTGCGCAGCCAGTTGAGGAAGTGCGCGGGCTCTTTGGGCAGCGCGCTGATCTTGCCTGCCGGCACGTTGAGCAGGTGACGAAGACTTGGAGTGGAATATGCCAGGCCGAGGCCGAGTTCCGGTCGAGGTTCGATGATAATGACGCGGGCTTTCGTGCCCTGATGAATGAGATGGAATGCGGTGAGAGATCCGCTGACCCCTCCGCCGATGATGGCTATTGTTTTCCGGGATTTCATTTGCGTCTCCATGCTTCGACAGTAGCTTTTGGCCGGGTCGAAGTGAATTCGCAAATTGTTATGGGGCATAAGGCGGGTGGGCAGAGATTGGCTGATTTTTCTGATATTCGGGGCTATTTTTCGATTTCGGAGAGGAGGGTTTCTTCGGGCAGGTCGGTGGGGCTGCAGAAGTGGATGCTGTAGCCGTCGGGGTCGTGGAGGGAGACTTCCCAGTTGAAGTTTCCGACCTGCGGCTCGCGTCCGGCGACGCCGCGGTCTTTGGCGCGCCGGTAGATGGCGAGGGCGTCCTCACATTGAAAATATAGGGACATACCGTTGTCGAGCTTTCCGTTTGCGGTCATCTTTTCGAGGGTCGGGGGCATGGCTTGCTGGAGCATGAGAGCGGCTGTGCCGAGCTGCATCCAGCACCAGCGGAGATGGCCGTCGGGGAGCCAGCGGTTGGTGATTTTGAAGCCCAGGCCGTCTACGTAGAACGCGAGCGAGCGCTCCATGTCGGTGACCATGAGCAGGGCCACGCATGACTTGACGTTGTCGGTTAGCGGGGCAGGTGTTGTCTCGGCGGGTTGTTCGGCCTGGCTCATTGCTGCGGGCTTTCAGCGTACTCGCTGGTGGCGATTTGGAGCAACGAAATTTTACTTTTTGCCTCGATTCAGTTTGGAGGGGGTAGGGGGTGGGTGTTTTTGTCCGTATGCTGTTTGGTTTGAGTTGGTTACGTGCAAATCAGGGTGCCTGAAAGTGCGTTTTTGAGGCGGTTTGGGTGCTTTTTATACTGCTTTTTGCGCTGATTCCCGGCGTCTCGTGGTGGACGGGATGCGGGATTTGCCTTCTTTTATTTTGCGGGATCGGAGAGTAATTCTGCGCAATATCCGGGGAAACCCAGGTCTCAAAAGCGAGACCTGGGGCACCCGCTCAATTCTCTTTCAATGTTTGTCTTTGTCATCCTCACAGCGATCTTTTTTGAAGTAGCGAAGAAAGCCGTGAGATACGCTGTTTTCGTCAACGTAGATCCCGGTAATAGCGCCGTTCGCGTTGATGGCTCGGGGCATGGTTTCTTTTGCCGTCCCATCCGGCCCGGCACTGAACGAGGTGAACGTGCCATCGCGATATCGCACGAATGCTACCGTTGAGCCGACCGACGGGGTGTAAGATCCGGCGATTGTTCCGGCTGGGTCGATGATGGCGATGCCGTTGACACCAGTCGAGCCTGGAGGATCGAAGCTGGTGAAAGCTCCGTCCGGGGCCCGCAAGAACCCATGCGATGCCGACCCGACCACCCAGGTTCCGGCGATGGCGCCCTCCGGATTGATGCTGGAGGCGAAGGTAAACGCCGAAAGAGGAAAGTCAAAGCTGACGAGTCCTCCGTCGCGTCTACGCAAAAAGCCGTGTTCGCCGCCGCTGTAGTCCTCATAGCTGCCTGTGACCGCACCGTCTCGATTAATGCTCTCGGGAATGGTCGCAAACGAGCCCGGAGGATCGAATTCGGCTGTCTCGCCGTCCCGATTGCGCACAAAGCCATGCTGCAGGTGCTGGTCATCCGAGCCAACAAAGTTTCCGGTAATCGCGCCATCGGCATTCATGCCAGCCGGATACAGGCCCCTGGTATCTCCCGGGACGTCGAAAGTTGTGAAGTCACCGTCCCGTGTGCGTAGATAACCGTGGCTGAGATCGTTCGAGTCCGTATAGGATCCCGAAATCGTACCTGCGGAGTCGATACCGGAAGAAAACGTGCCCTGGTAAGCGGACGTTCCCGCGCCCGGAACATCGAATGTCTCAATTGTGCCGTCGCGGCGACGCAGAAAGCCATGACGCACGTGGTCGTTGTCGACGTAATTACCGGCAACTTCCCCTTGCACGTTGATCGAGTCGGCATACGTGCCGCATTCCGGGAAGCAACCCGAAGTGCCTGAACCGGCTCCGGGAGCGTCGAAGGTGACGATTATGGGCTCTGGAGGATGGAAATCACGATGCTCTTGCCCCGCCGCCCGAGCCGGAACAGCCTGTGCGAGGGTTAAGGATGCGACGACCAGAGATGTCACGATCCGGCAAACCGTGGCAATCCACAATAGGGAGCGAAGTTTCATGGGGTTCTCCTTTCAGTTATTTGGGAACGCGGGATAATACTACTCCCAGAGAACATCTAAAGAACTCACCCAGATTGAATCCCGCATGTTATTTTTTTTCAGGGTTAGGTTACGCTTGAACCTAGTGAAGTAAAGGTTCGCGATGCGTATAGAAGCTAGAGAAAAGTTGCAGCAGGCTCTGCGGTAACTTATGTTTGAAAATAACTCAAAGGAAGAAGCTAACAAATCTACCCATCGAAGAGGTGTGATGCTGCGGAAACCCAGGTCTCAGAAGCGAGACCAAGGGCACCCGGCTTCTGTGGTAACCCACCCTTACCGCAAGGTGCGTGTCAAGGATGGGGCACCCAGCTTTTATAGTTGGGGACAGAAAAAACAGGGACAAAGCTGGGCCGTTCGGCTCATCTCTTTCAATGTTTATCTTTGTCATCCTCACAGCGATCTTGATTGAAGTAGCGAAGAAAGCCGTGAGATACGCTGTTTTCGTCGACGTAGTACCCTGTAATAGCTCCTTTTGCGTTGATGGCCAGGGGTGTGGTGTTTTGCGTCGTCCCATCCGGCCCGGCACTGAACGAGGTGAACGCGCCATCGCGATCTCGCACGAAGGCTTGCACCGGGCCGACCGATTGGTTGTAGGATCCAGTGATTGTTCCTGCTGAGTCGATGGCGCTGCTGAAGACACCGGTCGAGCCGGGAGGATTGAAACTGGTGAAAGCGCCGTCGGGGGCCCGTAAGAACCCATGCGATGCCGGCCCGGTCTGATAGGTTCCGGTGATGGCGCCCTCCGTATTGATGCTAAAGGGAAGGGTATACGTCGAGTTGGGAGGATCAAAGCTGACGAGCCTTCCGTCACGTTTACGCAAAAAACCGTGAGAGCCGCCGCTCTCGTCCCCATAGGTGCCGGTGACCGCGCCGTCGGGATTAATGCTCTCGGGAAAGGTCTGAATCGAGCCCGGAGGATCGAATGTTACTATCTCGCCGTCCCGATTGCGCACATAGCCATGCGCCCGGTCATCCGAGTCGCCAAACCATCCGGTAATTGCGCCCTCGGCATTCATGCCAGTCGTAACTAAGCCGGTGATGTTTCCCTGGACATCGAAAGTTGTGAAGTCACCGTCCCGTGTGCGTAGATAGCCGTGGCTTAGAGAGTTCGAGTCCGTATAGGTTCCCGAAATCGTACCTGCGGAGTCGATACCGGAAGACACCGTGCCCAGGTAATGGGAGGCTCCCGCGCCCGGAGCATCAAATGTTTCAATCGTGCCGTCGCGCCGACGCAGAAAGCCATGAGCGACGTGCTCGTTGTCGATGTAATAACCGGCAACCTCCCCTTTCGCGTTGATCGAGTCGGCAACCGTGCCGCATTCCGGGAAGCAGAAATTCGAAGTGCCTGAACCAGCTCCGGAAGCGTCGAAGGTGACGATGATGGGCTGTGGAGGCTGGGAATCACGATGCTCCTGATCCGCCGCCAGAGCCGGAACAGACGATGCGACGGTCAGAGATGCAACGGTCAAAGATACGGCGGTCAAAGATACGACGGTCGAGCAGAGTGCGGCAATCCACAATTGGGAGCGAACTTTCACGGGGTTCTCCTTTCAGTTTTTTAGGAATGCGGGATAATACTACTCCCAGAGAACATCTGAAGAACTCACCCAGATTTGCGCGTTTGAGGGGTAATTCTACTCAAGGTCCTGTGTTGCGGTAACTCAGGCCCGGGGGAAGATCCGGGGCATCCCGCTTTTATTTTTTCCAGTTCGCGATGGGTTCAGACGAGAGAGAAGTTGTAGCAGGCTCTGCAGGAACTCGCCCTTGAAAGTAACTCAAAAGAAAAGCTACCAAGTCTACCCATCGAAGAAGTGTGGAACTGCGGAAACCCAGGTCTCAGAAGCGAGACCTGGGGCACCCGGCGGGTTTTGAGGACATTGGGCTCGGACACGGTCGTTGTTCGATTGTGGACAGCGGGGTTGCGTTTTTGGACAGGGTGGTTTGGTTTCCAGCTATAAGTGTCGTTGTAAGTGGTTGGATTGGATGTGTTTCTGGCGGTGTGGGGCTTTGGTCTCCGGGGTGCTAGTTCACGGGCTTGTCTAAGCTCGGCCTGTCGCGGCCTGGAGGCTGTCTATGCACGCTATGGTTCAGGATCTCCGCTATGCTGTGCGCCAGTTGCGCAAGTCACCCGGATTTACATTTACTGCGATTGTTTCGCTGGCGCTGGGGATTGGCGCGACTACGGCTGTCTTCAGTGTGATTTATGGGATTCTGCTGGACCCTTACCCGTATGTGAATAACGACCGGATGGTGCATCTGGGGCTGGTGAATTCAGCGGGGCAGCGGAATGGGTTTGGGCTGACGGCGGGGCAGTGGCAGGAGTTGCGGAAGTCGCCGGTGGTGGAGGACTCGTTCATCGCCGATGGATGGAGTTTGACGGTTACGGGCAAGGATGTTCCGGAGGATGTGGAGGCGGGGTTTTTCTCGTCGAATTCGTTTAACTTCTTTGGCGTGCCGGCGTATCTGGGGCGGGGATTGCTGCCTTCGGATGCGATTGATGGGCAGGACCCGAGCCCGGTGGTGGTGCTGAGTTACAAGTTCTGGAAGAGGTATTACAACGGCGATCCCGCGGTGGTTGGGCGCACGATGCAGATGGTGCATAAGGACTACGCCATTATTGGCGTGGCTGCTCAGCGATTTACGTGGTTTGACGCGGATGTTTACGTGCCGCAGAAGGTTACGCAGGATCGGGAGCATGCGTTCGATTGCGAGGTAAGGCTGAAGCCGGGTGTAACCCACGCGGCGGCGGATGCGGCACTGCAGACGATGATGGAGCAGTTTCAGAAGGAGACGCCGAATCATTTTCCTACTGGCTCGTTCAAGGTGAATGTGCGCGGGTTGAATGATGATTTTCTGGAGCAGCTTGGAGGGACGCTGTCGCTGCTGTTTGCGGCGGTGGCGCTGCTGCTGCTGATTGGGTGCGGGAATGTTTCGATACTGCTGCTGGCGCGGGGAACGGCGCGGCAGCACGAGTTTGCGATAAGGTCGGCGATTGGGGCGGGCAGGCGGAGGATGATTTCGCAGTTGCTGACGGAGTCGCTGCTGTTGTCGCTGACGGGAGCGGCGTTGGGCGTGTTGCTGGCGTATGTTTCGCTGGCGAAGATTGTGGCCTGGCTGCCGAATGGTTCGTTTCCGCATGAGGCGGCGATTCATATCAATGTGCCGGTGCTTTGTTTCAGCGTGGCAGTGGCGATATTGACGGGCGTCTTGTTTGGACTGTGGCCGGCGCTGCAGCTTTCGCGGCCCGAGGTGAGCCAGGTGATGCAGTCGAGCACGCGCAAGGTTGCGGGAAGCGTGCAGGGCAGGCGGACGCTGAGCACGCTGATTGGGGGGCAGATTGCGTTGACGCTGTTGATGCTGACGGGCGCGGGCGCGGCGCTGGAGGGGTTTCTCAAGCTGATGAATACGCGGCTTGGGTATGATCCGCATAACATCATGTCGGTTGGAATACCGGTGCATGAGAACACGTTCAAGACGTGGGAGGAGCGATCGAATTACTTCGAGCATCTGCGGGAGAAGGTTGCCGCGGTGCCGGGGGTGGAGATTGCGGGGATTTCGACGAATGCCACGCCGCCGGACAATGGGAACAATACGAAGTTCGAGATTGTGGGCAAACCGACGACGGAAGAGCATCCGGGGCGGCTCAACTTTGTAAGTCCGGAGTATTTTCCGGCGCTGCGTATTACGCTGTCGCAGGGGCGCATCTGGGATGACGCGGAGAATCGGCGCGCTGCCAAGTTGGTCGTGGTTAATGAGAGCTTTGTGCGGAAGTATTTTTCGGGCGGAGACGCGTTGGGGCAGTTGATCCGGGTTCCGGCGCAGGATAATCCGCCGTTCAATCTATTGGCGCCGGGTGCGAAGGACGCGGGCGATTTTGCAACGCTGCGTGTTGTGGGCGTGATTGAAGATAAGCGCGATGATGGCTTGCGCAAGCCGATTCAGCCGGAGGCTTTTGTGCCTTACACGCTGTTTATGCGGATGTGGACGCAGATTCTGGTCAAGACGAAGGTGCCTCCGCTGACGCTGCTGCACGAGATTCAAAAGCAGATTGTTTCGGTGAATGCCGATCAGCAGACGGCGGGCGATGTGCAGGATCTGGAGCACTGGATTATGGGAACGACCGAGTATCAACAGGGGAATCTCATCAGCTGGCTATTTGGCTCGTTTGCTGTTCTGGCGCTGGCGCTGGCCGCGGTGGGGCTGTACAGCGTAGTTGCGTATTCGGTGGTGCAGCGGACGAACGAGTTTGGCATTCGCATGGCGCTGGGGGCGCAGCGCGGCCATGTGCTGAAGATCGTCTTTTACTCGATTTTGGTGAGTGTTGGCGGCGGAGTGATTGCAGGGCTGGTGCTGGCTTTGGCGCTCAACAAGGTCGTGGCGCAATGGGCGGAGGGATCGTCGCGCGATCCGCTGATGCTGGTGGGCGCGACGTTGGTGCTGAGCGGGGTGGCAGCCGTGGCCTGCGCTATTCCGGCACGGCGGGCTTCGAGGGTCGATCCGATGGTGGCGCTGCGGTATGAGTAAGGCCGGGCAGCAGGGGGCAGAGATCAGGGGTTAGTGATCTGGGGGTAGAGGTGTCGTGGACGCTCCGGAGCGTCCCCTGTTAGACTGATAGGGTTGTACTGGCTGTGCCTGCATCACATTCCGCTGTGTGCTTGCCCTGCAAGAATCTTTCCGGATCATTGATTAAGGACTCACGTGGATTCCCAAACGCGTCACGCGCTCAAACAGGACAAATTCGTACAGACCACCCAATCCGGCGTTAGCTGGGTGGGGGAACATCGGTCCACTGTCATTCGTTACTCGGTCGTTTTTGTGGTTGTGCTGGCGGTGCTGATTGCCGGCCTTGTGGTTTACACGCAGCGCTCTCAAGCGGCGTCGTCCGCGCTTGGCTCGGCGCTGGACGTTTACAGCGCGCAGCTGGCCCAGCCGGGACAGCCGCTGGAAAACGGAATTTACGCAACGGCGGTCGATCGCGCGAAGGCTGCCAATCAGAAATTTGTGCAGGTGGCGAGCCAGTATGGATGGCTGCCGGAAGGCGCGAAGGCGCATTACTTTGCCGGTTTGACCTATGCCGAACTGGGCCAGAATGGCCCGGCGGAGACGGAACTGAAGGCTGCCGCGGGGGCGTGGGACGGAAATCTTGCGAGTCTGGCGAAGTTTGCGCTGGCTGGTTTCTACCACCAGACGAGCCGCGACGCGCAGGCCATCGATCTCTACAACGGGCTGATCGCCAAGCCGACGGCCTCTGTTCCGGCGTTTAGCTCGCAGCTTGCGCTGGCGGATCTTTATGCTTCTTCCGGAAAGACCGAGCAGGCCAAGCAGATCTGGGCCAAGGTGAGGGACGCGGACAAGACCGGCGCCGCTGGTTCGATTGCCGCGGAAAAGCTGAACGCGAAGAAGTAGCCGGAAGAGATTGAGGAATCGAGATTGGTCTGCGCTTGCGCAGGCCATTTTCGTTTTTCGGTAGTCCAATTGGGCGAGCGTAGCAAGGGGTGGCTGCGTCCATTAGGCTATGAGCAGCACTCCCGCAGTACTCGCAGGCTGGATGGAGATCCCGACGACACCTGAGATGAAACCGTTCGGACATTCCGGCCATCCGGCTGAGTCGAGAGCTGAGTCTAAGGCTGAGGAAGCCGCGGTTGCAATTGCGGCGCTTGTGGACGAGTATGCCGGGACGCTGTATCGCGTGGCGTACTCGGTGCTGCGGAATGCGGCGGATGCGGAAGACGCGGTGCAGGAGACGTATCTGCGTGTGCTGCGGCATCGCGATGGGCTGGCGGAAATTCGCGAACCGCGAGTGTGGCTGGTGCGCATCGTATGGAATGTGGTGCTAGACCGGAAGCGCCGCGCGAAGACCCGGCCTGAAACCGACGACATCGCCGATTTGGCGCGCTTGCTGCCTGCATCGGGGCTGAGCGCGGAGGAGCGGGTGGCGTCGGCTCAGCATCATGAGCATGTGCTGCGGGCTGTCGGCCAGTTGCCGGAAAAGGAGCAGCGGGTGCTGATTCTGTCGGCGTTTGAAGAGCTTTCCAGCGTGGAGATTGCGCAGATTCTTGGCACAACGGAATCGACGATTCGCTCGCGGCTTTTCCGCGCCAGGAAGCTTTTGGCCAACTTGCTTGGCCCGGCAAGGGGCCGAATGCAAGGCCAGATACAGGGTCAGGGAACGCGCCAGCCGGCAAGCGAGTCGCCAAGGGAATCGGGGAGTGCGCAATGAGCCAGAATCGGAATGCCGAATACGAGACCAATCATCCTGCGGAAGAGACGCTTCGCCTGGTGGCGGAGCTTCGACCGCCTGAGGAGCTTGCGGAGCGTGTGCACCGGCGGCTCGCGGATGAACGGAATGCGAGAAAGCAGCGTGGATTCTGGTCGCTGTGGATGCCGGCTCAGCGATTGCAGTTTGCGGCTGCGGCGGCTCTGGTGATCGCGGTGGCGGGGTCGACGTGGAGCGTCTACCATGCGCATCCGCAGGTGGGCGGCGGTTCGCAGGCTGCGCCGACCCAGCCAGCGAGGGCTTTGCCTGGGGTGTCGGGTGGCTTTGGCAGCGCCGGAGCGGAGCGCGTGCCGCCGACGCTGCATCCGATCAAGGTGCCACCGGCGCCGAAGAAGAAGCCGAATCCTAGCCATGTTTTGGCGAAGCCTTCGCCGAGTACGCCTGCTGCACGGTCTTCTGCGGACGAGGCTGCTCCGAAGCCGATCGAGAACCAGTAGAAACTCGGGCGCTACGGAGCTTCTTTCAGAATATTGAGAACGAAGTCCGCACGTTCTTCCACGCTCACCTTTGGCAGAAGGAAGACCTCATAGCCGAGGGAAGGGTAGGCGTCGAGCAGCCGTGTGTATTCGGCAATCGCGAGGTCCAGATCGTGACGCCGCTCTGAATCCGTTTGGTAAATCTCCGGCCAGGGCGGGGTCAGGAAGACACGCCTGTGATAGCGGTGCGCGTGGCTGAGCGAAGCCAACACCGGCTCGCCGGTTAACTGTTGAAGACCGGAAGCTGCGTCAATCAATCCTCGATCGAAGAAGACCCATCCCTCCAGCGTGCTCGCCGTCGCCCGGTCTGCAAGCGCCAGTTCGATTGCGCGATGCAGGAAGGCATCCATGTCGACCCAAGGGAGGGCGGAGCCGTTGCGCTGGGTTTCTTCTTGAACAATTCGCCGGCCGGGTTCCTCCACGACTGCATGGCCGCGTCGATTGAGCTCGCTGAGGAGGGTCGATTTACCGCCTCCGGAACAGCCGGATATGATCACGAACCGGTCCATACATCTGTCCAGACATCGATTCAGGCAACGTTAGTTCGATTCGTTTACGAGGAAGCGGAAGAGCATCTGAATGAGGGCCAGGACAGCTGCGCCCCAGAAGGCGGCGCCGAAGCTGCGGATGTGAAAGCCGCGGACGAAGCCGGAGGCCAGCTCCAGCACAAAGGCGTTGATGACGAGGAGGAAGAGTCCGAGCGTCAGGATGGTGACGGGGAGCGTAACCAGCTTCAAGACCAAGCCTAATGTGACGTTGAGGAGTCCAAATACCAGGGCCGCGACCAGCGCTGTGCCGAAGGAATCGATAACGAAGCCGTTCACCAGCCGTGAAACAATGAGTAAGGCTATGGCGCTCAGGAGCCAGTTTGCGAGCAATCGTACCATTTTTTTCTCTCCGATTCGGATTTTGATCTCTGTCTTAGTGTGCGTGAGGTCTTGAGCTCGCGGTGCTGGAGGAGAGCAGGATTTTAGCGAGTCCTATGCGTCTTCGTCATAGTATCGCTTTCGGCGCGGCATCGATGAAACGAAATTCCTCCAGATTAAGGCGGACCATGCTCAAGGCACTTGTCTTTTTCGGGGCTCTCGGGGTTGCCGTTGCGATGATGCGCCCGATTCCGATGGCGGCGGCTGGGCAGGAACAGAAGCCGGCGGATGCGAATTCAGCGCCGATTCCCGGGGTTCGCGAGCTGATGGCCGATGTGGTGGATCACCAGAAGAAGCTGGAAAAGATACGCGAAAACTATACGTATCGTTCCTCGTTTACGGATGACGAGATCGATTCCAAGGGACAGGTGCAGAAGACGGAGACGGAGGAGCGCGAGGTGTTTTTCGTCAACGGGCACCGCATCGAACGCACGGTCAAGAAAGGTGGCAAGCCGCTTAGCGATCACGACCAGCAAAAGGAGCAGGATCGCGTGAACAAGCTGGTGGAGAAGGCGGTTAAGACGCCATCGGGCCAGCCGATTGATGAGCGGGAGACGGTGAGCATTACTCGCCTGCTGAACATCATGGAGGTTTCGAATCCGCGAAGAGAGAATTTTCGCGGCAGAAGCACGATTGTCTTTGACTTTGCCGGGCGGCATGACGCCAAGACGCATGGACTGGCGGAAGACGCGTCCAAGAAGCTGGCGGGAACGCTTTGGGTCGACGAGCGCGATCGACAGGTAGCGCATATGGAGGCGCGCTTCACGGACAATTTTCATCTGGTTGGGGGGCTGCTGGCGAATATCCAGAAGGGGTCGAGCTTTTACTTCGATCAGGCTCCGGTGAATGGCGAGATCTGGTTTCCTACGGGCGCGGAGGGTCGGGTGCAGGCGCGGGTGTTGCTGCTGAAGGGTGTGCGCGAGCACTTTGTCGAGAAGGACTCGGATTATCAGCGGTTTACAGTTGAGACGCAGACGAGCAAGACGGCTACTGTGGTGCCGGATTCGAAGCCAGACTCGAAGCCGGATGTGAAGAAGTAGACTGGCGGCTCGCGAAGCCTGCGGGTTTTCATCGTGGATTCATGCGCGGTTCAACTACTCGGCCCTGGGCGGGGGTATGCTGTGGGCCAGTCGGCGGCGCGCCCGACTCGTCGCCGCATCTCGTTTATCGAGGTCCCCCAATGACTGTGAATCGTAGAGATTTTCTGCGTAAAGCTGCCAGCGTCTCAGCCGCAACAATTGCCAGCACGCTGGCTGATGCCAAATCCCACGTTCAGGCAATCGATGCCGTGCTGCCCGGCCCGGCCAGCTCCGGCATTGAGCATGTGGTTGTGGTGATGATGGAGAACCGCAGTTTCGACCATCTGCTTGGCTGGATGCCGAAAGCGAATGGCCGACAAGCCGGGCTTAGTTACCCGGATAACAACGGCAATCTTCAACCGACGCAGCGGCTGAACTATTTTGTGGGCTGCTCCCATCCAGACCCCGACCACTCGTATGCCGGAGGGCGATCGGAGTATGACGGCGGCAAGATGGATGGATGGCTGCGCACAAGTTCGAATGATAGCTTCTCGATCGGGTACTACGAGGAGGCGGATCTGCCGCTTTTTGGCACGCTGGCGCGCAACTTTACGACCTTGAATAACTACTTTCCATCGATCCTCTCGTCGACGTATCCCAACCGCGTCTTTCAACATGCGGCGCAGACGGACCGGTTGACCAACTCGCTTGATCTTTCCTCGCTGCCGACGATCTGGGATCGCCTGCTCGCCGCCGGCGTGAGCTGCCGCTACTACTACTCGAATGTTCCGTTTCTTGCGTTGTGGGGGCTGAAGTATATCGGGATATCGGCTCTCTTTGACCAGTTCAAGTCGGATGCGGCGAATGGCACGCTGCCGGCGGTGTCGTTTGTCGATCCGTGGTTCACGATTCTCGATGACGGCACGGGGAATGACGACCATCCTCATGCGGATATGCGCAAGGGAGAAATCTTTCTGCGCGAGGTGGTGACGGCGCTGGCGGCAAGCCCGCAGTGGAAGAACACGGTGCTGGTGATCAATCGCGATGAGTGGGGCGGATTCTTCGATCATGTGGTGCCTCCGCGGGTGATTGCGCCGAACGCGGTGGACACCGACCTCGTGGATGGCAAGGCGCTGCTCGGATGCCGCGTGCCTACGCTGATCGTGTCGCCGTTTGCGCGCGGAAATCCGGCGAAGCCACGCATCAATTCGCTGCTGTACGATCACACGTCGGTGCTCAAGATGATTGAATGGCGCTGGAATCTGGAGCCGCTGACGGCGCGCGACGCATCGGACGAGATTGCCAACCTGGCCAGCGCGTTGAACTTTACTGCGCCGGATGCATCGGTGCCGGAGCTGCCTGTTATTCCCGAGCCTGCGTGGGACCCGTGCACGCTCTTCGATCTTTTCGATTCGCTGGACTCGACCGGCGGGGTTCCGAACACGGAGAAGGCCATGGCGGTGGCTCAGGCGAAGCATAACTCGGGCGAGGACAACGAGACCTACGACTTCTATCTGCTGTTGAAGTCGGAGCGGATGCAGGGCTGGACGCTGCCGGAGAATCTGAAGGCAAAGTGACGCTGGCGATGGGCGGTTGAGCCAAGGAACCAGCAGGCTAGACTGAGCAGGGAGAGTGCACCGGGGATCCAGACGGCGTGGCGTGCTGTTGCCCGGTGGTGGACCGCCACTGCCGGGCGGCTGCCTCCCTTTGCCTTGCGGCGGCCGGTTGCCGTTCCGCGCCTCGTTAAGCTTGTAGACCTCGTCCCCCGCCTGCCCCTGGAATGGTGATTGCCCTTTCGGCTGCCGCAGGAAGCACGATGCAAAGATAATGACTCTAGTAATTCAAGTTGCGCAAGCGGGTCATCACGAAATGGAATCAGTTACCACGCGTGCGAGAGCTTCCTCCTACGAAGACGGCAGGCCGAAATCGGCGTAAGATTCCCTCTTGATTTTGCATGGATCGTTCAAGCATAATTGCGTGGCTCACCACCCCCTGAGTTAGTTACGTCTCTACGCTTGGTTTCTCGTGTTCCCCCTGGCAGTTTCATACATATTTCCCGCCCTGTTACCAATTCTGTCGGTAAAAGGACTCACCCATCTGCGATCGAGAGGAATATCGAAGATATGCGATTCAATGGATTCATTCCGGGAGTTAAGAGTGAAGTCGCGTTGCCAGCCAGTGGTCGACCATGGAAGCTGCGCCACGCTCTAGCTCTGTTAGCAATGGCAACGGGATTGTTGACTTCAACGATGGCAACAGCTCAGAGTGATTGGCCGATGTTTGGGAAAAACCCCAGCAATAGCGCCAGTAATTCAGAGGAAACGTCTATCTCAACCAGGAATGTCAGAACGCTAAAAACCAAGTGGACATTCCAGACCGGTGGGGATGTTTCAGCGCGGGCAGCGGTCGTGGACGAAGTTGCCTACTTCCCCGACTGGGCAGGCAATCTATTTGCAGTAAATACGAGAAATGGCAAGCTGATCTGGGGAAAGCAGTTTTCAAGTTACGGCCTGGTGAATCCCACTTACGCACGATCGACGCCGGCGGTGGTGGATGGCGTGTTGTATATCGGCGTCCAACAAGGTGCATGGATGCTGGCGATCAATGCGGCAACCGGCCACCTGCTCTGGAAGACCCAGCTCGAAACTGTTGATCCGCTGGCGATCATTACAACTTCTCCCACGGTAGTAAATGGGATGGTATTCGAGGGAGTAGCTTCGACCCAGGAAGCACTCGCCGGAGGAGCTGGGCCAGCTAGAGGCAGCGTAGTAGCATTGAGCGCCTGGAACGGCACCATTCTATGGAAGACTTACACTACGCCAGCCGGATACACCGGCGCGGGAGTGTGGGGTAGCAACCCTGTTGTTGACTTGTTACGCGGCACCGTTTTTGTGGGTATGGGAGACAACTACTCAGCTCCGACCGACCCGGCCTATCTGGCATGTATCTCGGCCGGAGGCACCGCCCCGAGCTGCCAGTCTCCGCACAATCTCTCCGATTCAATCATTGCGCTGGACATATTTACAGGGCATGTCAAGTGGTCGCAACGCATGCAGACATGGGATCAGGAAGGTGTAACGAGCGGCAGCGACTTCTTCAATCTCTCCTGTCTTTACGGTATTCCTGGCTGCCCATCGCCTGCCGGGCCGGACTTTGATTTTGGCTCTGCGCCGAATGAAATCACTTATTCCACTCCGCGCGGGCCCAAGACGATTATTGGCGCGGGACAGAAGAGCGGGATTTACTTTGCTCTTGATCCGGATACAGGCCGCGTGCTGTGGCAGACGCAGGTTGGTCCGGGATCTGCATTGGGCGGCATGGAGTGGGGTTCGGCAACGGATGGTTCTCGCATCTATGTCGCAGTCGCTAACTTCTATGGCATTCCGTGGGGAGGGGGCAGTGCCGGTTTCTTCGCGGCGCTTGATCCTGCCACTGGGAACGTGCTGTGGAAAGCGGCGGACCCGAATGGATCGATCGACCTTGGCCCTCTTGCTGTATCCAACGGGGTGGTGTATGCGCCTTCCATGGGAGGTGCGGCAACAGCACCGAATATGCTTGCCCTGGACGCCGCGACAGGCAAGACGCTCTGGACGTTTCCCGCGGGATCTTCAGTTATTGCAGGCGCCACTGTTTCGAATGGCTCTGTTTACTGGGGTTCTGGATACACACACTTAGGACTTCCGGGCATGACGGGCGGGACGACGTTCTACGCCTTTACACCGGGCGGAAACTAGCACCGCCGTTCAGGAAGATACGGGGTGGACCCACAGCCAGATTTGGCTGCAGGTCTGCCCTGCGTCTTTCAAGCACTCACTTATTTATATCCGGGAGTCACGATGTCACAGAAGGCAGTCGCAACGTTTCGATTTTGCGCGATGCTACTTATCGCGCTCGCAGGCATTCCTGTTGTTTCAGCACAATACGCTCCACACAATCCAAACGAGGCGGCCGGCACGCTCACTTCGCATTATGTGAAGACTGGCCTCTATGTTATCTCCGGCGGCGGAGGAAATACCGTTCTTCGCTTGAGTGGAAACGGATTGATCCTGGTAAACGGCAAGTTTGCAAGTAACTACGATGAACTTCTTCTGCGGGTAAGAAAGATCGTCGATCAACCCATCCGCGTCGTCATCGATACGGATCATTTTGAGAACCACACGGGGACTAACGCAAAGTTTCTGCGAGATGGCATACAGGTAGTCGCACAAGAGAATGCCAAGCGGAACCTGCTTGTGGATAACACCTCCGGTGCAAGTCTCACGCCGCCGTCCGCCGTATACGACCATGAGCAAATGCTGCACTTTGGGGCGGTCCAGGTGCAGCTTCTTCATTTTGGGAATGCGCGAACGAACGGCGATACGGTAGTTTACTTTCCCGATTTGAAAGCAGTCGTTGTGGGAGGACTTTACTCGTTAAATCCTGAACCGGATTATGCCACCGAAGGGAGCCTGATCGGTTGGTCACAGGCGTTGGGCGAGGTTTTGAAACTGGATTTCGATGTGGCTGTGCCGGACTCGGGAGCGGCTATCTCCAGATCAGAGCTGGAGTCGTTCAAAGGCAAGATCGACGAATTTGTCTCCCGCGCCACGAAGCTGATCAAGGACGGCACTCCCAAGGATCAACTCGTTTCTCAACTCCGGTTGGAAGATGCTGGTTTGAAGGAGAACTTTTCCGGGAAAGAGCTTGACGGTCTCTACGCCGAGCTATCCCGAGGACAATAGCGGAATCGCTTCTGTCCTCTCCGTTGTGGATCTGTGGATCTGTGGATCGCGAGGGCTGGGAACGCGGGTGACGATGCTGTTTCCGCGTTTCCAGGCCCAGGGCGATGGATATTGCCGTATTGTCTTATTGCTGGGGCGTTTCGGGTGGATTGCCGCCCTGGCGACGGGCCATCATGGCTTTCCGATGCTGGACGATCTCCGCGTAGGTTTTCTTCTGATTGTCGTCCAGGAGCGCGGATATTTTAGTGTCGGTCTCGTCGTGGATCTGGTTGATCTGGGTCATGCGGGCCTGGCGTGCTTCCGGTGTGTCGGCTTGCGCGGACTCACTCTGCGCGTTGGTGCGCAGAGCCTTCATTTGCGTGGCTTGCTGATCGAGGACTGCCTTGACTCCGGTTTGTTGTTCGGGTGTCAGGGAGAGCCTTTCGGTCAGCATATGCAGTTCCCGTTCCGGCCCGCCTCCTCGATGCCAATTGCCCTGGGGAGTATTTTGAGGATCATTGGCCGGCTGCCCGGACTGTCCATAGACGGCCAATGAACCAATTCCTAATACGGCGATTGCTACCGCGCATTTCCATTGCATTGATTTCATGATCCGGTTACTCCTCTTGTCCCTGCCGGGGTTGTCTTGGAACCACGCGTTGGCGTGTGTTCATGAGGGCAGACGCGGGTCGGCGGGAAAGTGTTGACGGCCGGATTGGAGTTTCAGGGCGAATTTGGAACGGATGGCCTAGAGTAAAGGAATGTTCGTACGCAGAATTCGGGTGAATCGGGTCGATGCAAACGGGGCGGAGTCGCCGTGCCCGATTCACTGGATCGATAACTTTGCTATGCGTAACTTTACCAACGATGCGGTCTTTGACGATACGCTGCCGGTGGGGGATGGACTGCTGGAGGCTGGGCATCGGGTTCCGGTAGATCGGTTGGGACCGGCGATGGAGGATTGGTTTCGACGGAAGGGGTATTTGAAGGCTGGGGAGCAGCTTAACGTCACAGAGCTGCTCCCGGAAGGCAACTACTCCGCGTAGTGGAGCAGGCTGAAGACGTCGTGCTCTTTGAAGCGCTCGCGGCCGCGGAGGAAGTCGAGTTCGATGATGAAGGCGAGGCCGGCGATTTCGCCGCCGAGTTGCTTGACCAGCTTTACGGTGGCTTCCATGGTGCCGCCGGTGGCTAGCAGGTCGTCGACCAGCAGAACGCGTTGGCCGGGTTCGATGGCGTCGAGGTGGATTTCGAGCGAGTCGGAGCCGTATTCGAGGTCGTAAGTTACGCGGGCGACCGGCGCGGGCAGCTTGCGGGGTTTGCGGACGGGGACGAAGCCAGCGTTGAGGCGGTAGGCGAGGGCTGGTCCGAAGATGAATCCGCGGGCTTCGATACCGAGGACGAGGTCGATTTTCCGGTCGAGATAGTGGGTCGCCAACTCGTCGATGAGCATGGCGAAGCCGGTGCGGTCTTTGAGCACGGTGGTGATGTCGTAAAAGAGAATGCCCGGCTTGGGAAAATCGGGGACGGTGCGCACGAGCGCCTTCAGCGCTGCCTCATTGATGGGTTCCGGCATGAATCCTGTTACTCCTGAATGTCAGTAAATTTTGTTCCGTCAGGTCTCGGAGAGGTTTCCGGGGTGACTTGTTCTCGGAAAGCGGCCCGACGCTTAGGAAGGCTGTCCTTCTGACTGATTATAAAGTCATGGGCTTACAAAGTCCTGGCGCGGAGGCTGGAGCTTTGAGTTACCACGCTCCTTCGATCTTGAAGGCGTTCAGGCTCTCGGCTTCGCTTTCGGCGAGTGGGTGCTCGATGACTTTGTCGACGCGGCTGCCGCGCGGCCCGCGATGGAGCGAGGCGCGCAGTTCGGCGAGGCTCTCGGGGGCTCCGGCGACGACGACTTCAACGTCGCCGTCTTCGGTGTTGCGGACCCAGCCTTTCAGTTCGAGTTCACTGGCTTCGCGGTGGACGAACCAGCGAAAGCCGACGCCCTGTACCCGTCCCCGGACCAGAAAATGCTGCACCATAGCCAGTCTGTGCCCTCCGTTCTCAATCATTTTAAGGGCCGGCTGAAGCTTGGACATCATTTTGGAGCCACAATGACGAAGTGATCGACATAGCCGATGAAGACCCACCGCAGCAGACTGGTTGGCAACAGGCCATCTTCCTCGGGAGTTGAACGGCGGTCGCCTTTCAGGGGTGACGAAGGCTACCTGGTTCAGTGAGCGCGTGCCGACGCGCACATCCTGCGGCCGCAGCAAGGCGAAGACCAGCAGGTACAGGCCCGGCGCTGAGCGGTTATTCCGGTTTCTCAATGCCAGAGACGGACGCGGGCGGCATCGATAGACACCGCCCATCTCGTTCGTCGCGCGAAAGCTAATTGCCGACGAGGTCCTTTTCCTTTGTGCTAGTCGTTATCCTCGTTCCAGCCAGCGTCCCGGTAAAGGAAGCCAGGATGTTGTTCGACAAATCGTAGGCATCCAGTTGGAAGGTTCCGGTGAAGTGATCCCCGTCGGAGCTCAGCTTGATCCATTCCTGGATCTGCGTCGGACCCTGCGCATTCCCGATCCCGCTGGGGTTGGCATTGGGGAACTCGTTCGCATACCAGGCAAAGTGATTCACGAAGTAGTGCGAGCGGTCGAGCTGTTCCCAGACGCCCATGCAGAAGTTGCCGTCCTGCGGGGGGCGTACGGAGTTCATGATCTCCGTGCGATCGCTGTGATCGACAACCAGCGCGTTGTCGATCACAGTTGGCGGGATGGACGCGCCGCTGCTGGTGTTGGCCGTAAAAATCACATGCCACATTCCCACCATCGACTTGCCGTCTTCGCGACGGAACTCATCGTCATCGGCGGCCCGCACCAGTCGCGCAACGCCATATTGGGGATGCCATGCCGTCGGCTTCGCGGCCTTCGCCGGCATACCGCATTGCCCCAGCGCTGCGGGCACGGCGGAAATTCCCAGGACAACCAACCCAAGCGTCATCGATACGTTCAACTTCATTTCTCCTCCTCCTTTGCCGGGAACGCCGGCTGCCCCCGAGGAGACTGCAACCTGACGGAATGGGCAATGAAGGAGTGGTGAAGATCGAGGTGAAGTTTTGGTGAACCTCCAACCCTCTCAATTCGCGCCACTTCCAGATCACCCGATGCTATACTTCCCCCGCGGAAGGGGGCTCCGTGGCTGGTCCCGTCTACGAATTCGGCGAATTCCGGCTCGACTCCGGCCAATTCGAGCTCCTCCGCAATGGCCAAAGTACCCGAGTCGAACGCAAACCTCTGGAACTGCTTATCCTGCTGGCATCGCGCCAGGGGCAGCTCGTTACCCGATCGGAAATTGCTAAGCACCTCTGGGACAGCGAAGTTTTTGTCGATACCGAGCACGGGATCAACACTGCCATTCGCAAGATCCGCAAGGTGTTGGGTGACGACCCGGACGAGCCGCGCTTTGTGCAAACCGTCACGGGCAAAGGCTATCGGATTCTATGCGCGGTCGAGGTATCGAATGGGCAGATTGGCGTTCACGACCCTAATCTCCTTGACGACCGAGTGCCCAAACTCCAGCCTGTCGAGAGCCGTAGAAGGTCGAAGCGGCTTCTTTCAGCGATTGTCTTCGCTACCGTCCTGGTCATTGGCCTGATCTGCGCTTTTTTGTACTTGCGACGTCCGCTGCCGCCGCCGCGTATTACGGAGTACAACCAGATCACTCACGACGGCCGACCCAAACGTCTGATCGCAATCGACGACAGCAGGCTATATTTTTATTTTTCCCCTGCAAGCGACAACTTCGAGGTTTCGGTGTCGGGAGGCGAAATAACGCAGATGCCAAGTGAGGTACGAGATTACAACGTGCTGGGTATCTCGCCAGATGGAACGACTGCCCTCCTTCAGGGACCTGATATGAGCGTTTGGAGTGATGGGGTGCTGGGAGGCTCGCTTCGCCGCATAAACGGCGTATTCGCGACATATGCGGCTTATTCCGCCGATGGAAAATATGTGGCCTATGTCACGAGAGACGGAGACATCTATCGCGTGCGCAGCGATGGGACGGAACCTCAAATGCTGGTGTCCAGACGGACCGTTGCTCCTTCCGGTGAATGGTCTCCTTACGCCCTTGCCTGGTCTCCGGACGGCAGGGTTCTGCGATTTTCTGAGCTCAATAAGATTTGGGAGGTATCGTCGACCGGATCGAACCTGCATCGGTTGTTTTCCGGCCTGGCTGCCTCTAACGCGCATTGCTTCGGCCACTGGACTCCCGATGGAAGATTCTTCATCTACCTGTCCGGGATTCAGAGGGGGTCCGCAATCGGTACTTTCTATCAAATCTCGGCTCTTGATGAGCGCCGGGGGCCATTCCGGCAAGCATCGAGTGAGCCGATTCAGTTGACTTCGGGGCCAATTCGTTGGTACGGGGCGATCCCGAGCAGGGACGGGACCAGGATTTTCGCTGTCGGTGTCACGCCACGAGGCGAGCTGGTCCGATTCGATTCCGCGAGCCGTCAGTTAAGGCCCTTCCTCGATGGCATCTCTGCGGAGTTTCTTTCTTTTTCGCCGGATGGCAAATCGCTCGCCTATGTCACCTTCCCCGAAGGAATACTCTGGAAGGCTAACGCTGACGGCAGTGGAAGGATCCAACTCACCGACCTTCCCCTCTATCCCACGGGCCCGCGCTGGTCCCCGGATGGAAACCAGATACTCTTCTCGGCCTCACCGGACGCGCAAAGTACTGACTTGCTTTATGTGGTGTCTTCTCGGGGCGGCGAGCCCCACCGCCTGATTCCAGAGGATAACGGGAAGCAAGGTGACGGGAGTTGGTCGCCTGACGGTCGCAGGATCGTCTTTCACAGCCAGTCGAATGGAGAAGCAGCACTGCGCATTTTCGACCTTCACAGCCATCGCATAACAGAGGTTCCGGGATCGATTGGCATGTACTCGCCGCGCTGGTCGCCGGACGGCCGCTTCATCGCCGCATTGTCTACGCGCTTCTCGGGTCTCCCAGTGTGCGACCTGGAGACGCATCGATGGTCGACGGTTTTGTCGCACGAAGGTATCGGTTTTCCCAGTTGGTCGCGGGATAGCCGCTACCTCTATATCCTCTACGCTGATCAGCAACCGGGAGTCTACCGCGTTTCCGTCAAGGGCGGCGTTCCCGAGCGGGTCGTGGATCTAAAAGGGTTTCATCATACGGGACTTGTCGGCCTCTGGATGGGGCTGGACCCGAATGACGCGCCTCTGCTACTGCGCGATGTGGGCACCGACGATCTTTACGCCCTTACGCTGGAAAATAAGTAGCTGGGGCGAAACCTGAATTGAATGTAAAAGAGTAGCAGGGCACTTCCACATTCAATTCATTTTGATGTCCAGGCCGGACTGGAGAAATTTGGGATGGGTGGCTAACGAAGCTTCTTGATCCAGATGTTGCGGACCAGGACTTTGGAGGGTGAGCCTTCGATCTCGATGCCGATCATTCCGGACTTGTTGTTGGAGGAGTCCGGGTCGTCATCGACGTAGACCGCCATGAGCTGGCCGTTGAGGATGTGAATGAATGTGCCTCCGCGAGCCATGATCAGGTACTGGTTCCAGTCGTTGACTTTGACGTAGCCGCCGAGCGGCGTGCGGTCGCCGATGTTGCCGACCAACCGCGAGTCTTTTCCCGGCGATGAATCGACGACCTGGCCTCGCCATGCGAGGATTCCCAGCGGCGTGTTTTCGGAGTAGAACTGGCCGGTCCACTCAGAGGCGATGGGAAATGCGGGAGACCAGAAATCAGCCTGCGGGCCAGTCATCATCCAGTCGAGATTGGGCTGCTGGTCGGCAGGCGCGCGCCGCCAGGTAATTCCGGTCTGGCTGCGGTACTGGATGCCACTGCCGCCGCCGTTGACGACTTTGATTTCCAGCTTGAGGTCGAAGTCTTTGGCTTCGAAGCCATGAAAGGAGATGTAGCTGTTGGTCACGGGCTTCTCTTTTGTGGATTCTCCCACGATGGCTCCGTCTTCGACGCGCCAGACGGCGGGATCGCCGACCCAGTTCTTTAGGCTGACTCCGTCGAAGATCTGCTGGTAGCCGTCGTGATCTTCCCAGTCGATTGGGTCCGGCTCGTGAAAGCTGCCGCGTAGCGCCCCTTTGGGTGATGCTGGGGGATTCTTTGCCGGAGTTGAGTCGGTTTTGGGGGCTGATTGCGACGGTTGGCCGGAAGCGCCGGCGGGAGATTGTGCCTGCGCTCGCGCTGGAACGACGCCCAGCATCGCGAGGATTGCCAGGACGATGAGGCTGGCCAGACTTGACCGGAGCAGCCGGGGGCTGGTGTTGGGAATCGATGAGGAATGCAGTGTTGACGTCTTCACGGAGCCTCCCGGCTGGGCTTGAGATATGAAATCGGCTGCAATCTAAAGAGAATGGATGCGATTGGAAATAATATCTCAAATGAAAAAGAGGCGCACTCTGGATTGAGCGCGCCTCTTTTCATTGGGAATTAGTGTTGGGTAACTGTCCTGCGCTCAGGCGCGGCTCAGGTAGGTTCCTTCGCTGGTGTCTACGCGGATTTTTTCGCCTTCGTTGATGAAGGGCGGGACCTGGACGACGAGGCCGGTTTCGAGCTTGGCGGGCTTGGTGACGCTGGAGGCTGTGGCGGACTTGATCCCGGGCTCGGTCTCGACGACGGTCAGCTCGACGGTGCCGGGAGGTTCGACGCCAACCGCTTTGCCGTCGAAATAGCTGACGGTGATTTTGAGATTAGGCGTCAGGTATTCGACGACATCTCCGAGGGTCGAGGCCTTGAGCACGATCTGCTCGTAGTCGTCCGGGTTCATGAAGTAGTAGTCGTCGCCGTCGTTGTAGAGGAACTCCATGGCGACTTCCTCGACTACGACGCGTTCGATGGCGTCGCCGGAGCGGAAGCGATGCTCGAACATCGCGTTGGTCCGGATGTTGCGCAGCTTGGCCTGAATGAAGGCGCGGAGATTGCCCGGCGTGCGGTGTTCGACGTGGAAGACCAAGTGGAGCTGGTCGTTGTGCTTGATGATCATGCCGGGACGCATTTGAGTGGCGGGAATCGCCATAAAGGGGAAACTCCTTGCAAATGGAACGGGATTGCTGAATATGTTGGGTATTGGCCCAATGTTTATTGTAGCCCAAGGGAGGGGTTGGGGAGGGTTGCCGGATGGAGACGAGACTCAGGCCGATGGCTTGGGTAGGAATAACGACGCGCTGTTGGCGCTGGAAGAATCAAGGGCATGGTTCTATTTCGGGCTGTTCTCTCGCAATCCGGATGGACTATATTGACTGCCTGTTGTTTCTCGACAGCGAAGGCTGCCCGGAATGGGTGTACAGGAGCTTATATTCCAAGAGCCAGGAGGGTTCGATGAAAGTTTCCGACACGATTGGATCGGTGCTGAAAAGCAAAGGTGAGAAGCAGGTGCTGTCGATAGGACAGGAGCAGACGGTTTACGAAGCGCTCGAGAAGATGGCGGAATACGATATTGGCGCATTGCTGGTGCTTTCCGGTGATCGGCTGATGGGCATTTTGTCGGAACGGGATTACGCGCGCAAGGGAATCCTGTTGGGCAATCTTTCCCGGGAGACACGGGTTGAGCAGATCATGTCCAGCCCCGTTGTGTCTGTGAGCACGCAGCATACCGTGGACGAATGCATGACCATCATGACGCAGCGCCGTTGCCGCCATCTGCCGGTTTTGCATGAGGATAGGGTGGTGGGATTGATCTCCATCGGCGACCTGGTGAAGTGGGTAATTTCAGGGCACGAGCAGACAATTCAGGCGCTGGAGGGGTACATCGCGGGAGCGTATCCGGGCTAGTGCCTGGGCTGGATTTGGGCTGGGTTCGAGTCGGTATCGCATCGAATGCCTGCGCCGGCTGTACACTCGAATTCAAGATGGTTTTTGTTCTCGACAGCTACGACTCGTTTACTTACAACCTCGTTCAGTATCTTGGCGAACTGGGCGCGGAGATTGTTGTGCGCCGCAATGACGAGCTTTCCGTGGATGAGGTGGAAGCGCTCAAGCCGGATCGCATCCTTTTGTCTCCCGGGCCGTGCACGCCGCAGGATGCCGGAATTCTGATTCCGCTGATTCAGCGGATGGCGGACAAGGCGCCGATTCTGGGGGTTTGCCTGGGGCATCAGGGGATTGGAGCGGCTTTTGGCGGGCAGGTGGTTCGTGCGGCAAAGCTGATGCACGGCAAGACGAGCGCGGTGGAGCATGACGGCAAGGGGATTTTTGCCGGGTTGCCGACGCCGCTGACCTGTACGCGGTATCACTCGCTGATTGTGGCCGAAGAGGGACTGCCGGACGAGCTTGAAATTACCGCGAGGTCCGGCGCGGCGGATGGGGAGTCCATTATTATGGGCCTGCGCCATCGGTCGCTTCCCGTGGAGGGCGTGCAGTTTCATCCGGAGAGCGTGCTGACCGAAGGCGGCCGGCAGATGATTCGCAATTTCCTGGAGATGTAGAAACGATGCGGGGACGGGCTGTCTGGATCACGAGCGCGTGGGGGATTTTGCTGGCTGCGCCGCTGAGTGGACTTTCCCAGCGTCCTGCGAGTTCGGCTACGTCTGCTGAGGCGGCTCCTGCTGCATCTCCTTCAGCGTCTTCGACGGCGACGCCTGCGCCGATCCCCCCTACTCTCTTGCCTACTCCGATTGCGGTTGTTTCGACGGAGGGGTTGAAGTTGAGCGGGGCTGTGGACCTTGGTGCGGGCAAGGCCGTGATTGCCTTTGGCGGGTCCGTTACGGCGGGGGAAAAAGCCTCCACGATCACTTTGCCGCATCGGGGCAATATGCGTATTTGCCCGATGACGAAGGTGAATCTGACGGCGGATTCGAGTGTGGCTTCCAGGCTTCGTCCGGGCGGGTCGCCGGGGCTGATGATGGCATTGGATCAGGGCGCGCTGGAGGCGAATTTTCAGACGGGTGAGAATTCCGATGTGATTCTGACGCCGGATTTTCGCATTGTCATCAGTGCACCGGGCAACGCCGAGGTGCAGGTGCGCTTGGGCGACAAGGGCGATACGTGCGTGGACAATCGCGGCGACAATGCTCCGTATGTCACGGTTAACAGCGTCTTTGACGGGGGAGTCTACCGCGTGCAGCCGAACCAGCGGGTGATGTTCCAGCACGGTAGTCTGCACGAAGTGGTGGACAACGAGAAGGAATCATGCGGCTGCCCGCCGGAGACGCTGAAGGTTGCCGATAATGAATTCCCGGTGGCGCAGAGCGAAGGCATGGTGGCGCTGAAGCCGCCTCCGCCGAATGCGGTGAAGAAGGGCGTTCAGGAAGCGCAGGCCACGGCGGTGCTTTCCTACGACGGCGCTGGGGGTGGGCAGGTGCAGGCTAAGGTTGCGACCGCGCCGGTGGTCGCTGCGCCCGAGCCTCCGAAGCCCGCGAAGACGAAGAAGCCTGGTTTTTTTCACAGTATCGGGCGGTTCTTTACGCGATTATTCGCGGGATAAAGGCAGATTCGATGGGAGCCTAAAGGTCGCGTGCACGCTCAATGGCGCGCAGGACGGCTTGCGCCTTGTTGAGGCATTCCTGATATTCGGCTTCGGGGATTGAGTCGGCTACGATGCCCGCTCCGGCCTGGATGTGTCCCTGGCCGCTTTGGGCGACCATGGAGCGGATGGTGATGCAGGAGTCGAGGTTGCCGGAGAAGTCGGCGTAGAGGACGGCTCCGCCGTAGATGCCGCGGCGGGCGGGTTCGAGCTCTTCGATGATCTCCATGGCGCGGACTTTGGGAGCGCCGGAGAGCGTGCCGGCGGGAAAGCAGGCGCGCAGGGCGTCGACGGCGCTGAGGCCGTTGCGGAGCTTGCCCTGGATGGTGCTGACCAGGTGCATGACGTGGCTGTAGCGCTCGACGAACATGAGCCGGTCGACTTTGACGGTGCCGTATTCGCTGACGCGGCCTACGTCGTTGCGGCCGAGATCGACGAGCATGACGTGCTCGGCGCGCTCCTTTTCGTCGGTGAGCATTTCGGTTTCGAGGGCGAGGTCTTTGGCTTCTTCGGAACTGCGCTTGCGGGTACCGGCGATGGGGCGGTATTCGACTTTGCTGCCGTCTTTTGTTTGGCTGACGCGGACGAGCATCTCGGGGGATGAGCCGGCGACTTCGAGAGGACCGGCGGCGCGGGCGGACTTCTTCGATTTCGAGGCCGGGACTCCGTCAGGCGTCGTGCGCAGGTAGAACATGTAGGGCGAGGGATTGACGATGCGCAGGGCGCGGTAGACGGCGAAGGGGTCGACTCCTGGCTCGACGTCGAGGCGCTGCGAGAGGACGGCCTGGAAGACGTCGCCGGCGCGGATGTATTCGCGGGTGCGCTCGACGGCGGCGAGGTAGTCCTTTTTGCGGGTGCGGTGGGTGATTTTGAGCTTGCCCTTGTCTTTTCCGGCTCGGCCGGTGGGTTTGGGCAGTTTGGGCAGCGGGCGGGCTAGTCGTTTTTCGAGGCGTGCGAGGCGTTTGACCGCGTCGGCGTGCGCTTGTGTGGCAGAGTTGAGGGTCACGTCTGCTGTGACTACGAGGTGGATCTCTTTGCGGACGTGGTCGAAGGCGAGGACTTCGTCGAAGAAGAGCAGGCAGGCGTCGGGAACATGGAGTTCGTCGGCGGCCGTGGCGGGGAGTTTTTCGATCTGGCGGACGACGTCGTAGCTGAGGAAGCCGACTGCTCCGGCGGTGAAGGGTGGCAGACCGGGAAGGCGGGCTGGGGTGTGTCCGCTGAGGGCTTCGCGCAGGATGGCGAAGACGTCGCCCTCGATCTGAACGGTCTTTTTGCCTTCGGAGATGGTGATGGAGCGGCCTCGGGCAACGATACGCTTGTAGGGATTGAGCCCGATGAAGGTGTAGCGGCCGATCTGCTCGCCGTTTTCTACAGACTCCAGCAGGAAGCACTCGGGGGATTCCCAGGCGGCGCGGAGGAATGCGGAGACCGGGGTTTCGAGGTCGGCCGTCAGGGTGCGGAAGACGGGGACGAGGGTGTGGTTTTTGGCGAGCGCCAAAAATTCCTTGCGCGTGGGCTGGATGCCGAGATGATCGGGGTCTGCGTGGGCCATGACACACCAAGTGTAAATGGCTTGCGGCTTTACGCGGGCCTCCGCTGCTCTTCGATGAAGCACCGACATTTGTTACGCTGAGCCATGCTTCGATCCAAGCTGTTTATTACTGCCTATTTTGTTGCCTCGGTGACGATCTCATTGATGGCAACCGCGCCTTATCTTCTGGCACAGGACTCCTCGCTGGATCACGGCTCGCTGACTGCGTCGCAGGTGATTGACCGCATTGTGAAGGCTACGGGAGCTACGCTGCCAGCGAATACGGTGGACACGATCAAGGCTGGCGATCCGGCGACAGTGGTAACCGGGATCGTGACGACCTTTACTCCGAGCATGGATGTGCTGCGCCAAGCAGTTGAGGCTGGCGACAACCTGATCGTGACGCACGAGCCTACGTTCTATAACCATCTCGATGATCCGACGCTGTTTGTGGATGATCCGGTTTACAAGGAGAAGCTGGCTTATATTCGCGAGCATCATCTGGTGATCTGGCGTTTTCACGATACATGGCATTTGCGCGATCCGGATGGGATTGTGGAGGGGTTTGTTGCGCAGGCCGGGTGGAAGCAGTATCAGAATCCCGGTCCTTCCTCTGAGACGCAGATGTTTTTTACGCTGCCGCAGACTACGGTTTTGGGTCTGGCGAAGGATCTGCAGCGGCGTTTCCATGCACGCGCGGTGCGGATCGTCGGCGATCCGGGGATGAAGATCACGAAGGTGGCGTACCGGCCAGGAGCTTCGGGTGAGGCGAAGCAGGCGAAGGCGCTGGAGCGGGACGATGTGGAAGTGCTAGTGGCTGGGGAAGCCTCGGAGTGGGAGACGGTGGAGTATGTTCGCGACGCGCAGCTTCAGGGGCGGCGCAAGGCACTGATTTTGCTGGGACATCTGACTTCGGAAGAGGCTGGGATGGATTACTGCACGCAATGGTTGCGTCCGATGTTTCCGTCGCTGCCGGTTCACTTTATTCCGGCTACGGAGCCTTATTGGACGCCGCAGGAGCTGCCGAAAAAACAAGGAACAGGGAGCCGGGAATAGGGACTATTTTCTTCTCTTGCCGCTCAGGTCTTGCAATGCCGCTATTGCTGCCTGATGGCCGCACATGCCGTGGACTCCGCCGCCTGGCGGTGTGCTGGCGCTGCAGAGGTAGAGTCCTTGGCGGGGTGTGCGGTAGAGCGTGGGGGTTGGGCGGAAGATTAGCTGACGGAGGGTCATTGCGCCGCCGGACAGGTCGCCGCCGACCAGGTTTGGATTCCAGGATTCGAATTGGGCGGTGCTTGTGACGCGGCGGGCGAGGATGCAGTCGCGAAAGCCGGGCGCGAAACGCCGCACCTGGGATTCTATGGCGTTGAGTACCGCTTCCGACGACCCGGCGTAGCCGTTGGGGACGTGGCAGTAACCCCAGGCGGTGTGTTTGCCCTCTGGAGCGCGGCCGGGGTCGAAGAGGCTGGGTTGGGTTACGAGGACGAAGGGCTTTTCGGGGACTTGTCCGGTCCATTGCTCGGTCCCTCGTTTGGCCTCTTGGCTGGCCCACGGAGCGCGTTCGGAGGCTGCAATCTCTTCGAATGTGCCGCCTACGTGAACGGTTGCAGCGCGCAGGCAGTCGCGGGCTTTCCAGGGAATCGGTTCGGAGAGCGCCCAGTCGACTTTGAACGCGCCGGGACCGAAGCGATAGTTCGTGAGCTGGTGGTTGTAACTGGCTGGAAGCTCGGACCTGGCGATTGCGAGCAGTCCTCGGGGAGATATGTCGCAGAGGATTGCGTCGAAGCCCTGCAATTCGGTTGGGGATTGGACTGAGTGCCCGGGTTCGATGCGTCCACCGAGGCTTTGCAGATAGCCTGCCAGTGCGTCCGAGATGGGCTGCGCTCCTCCGGCGGCGATTGGCCAGCCCGTGGTTTGGCCTGCGGCGGCCAGAACCAGAGCGACAGCGGAACTGAACGGGGACTCCAGTGGGAGGACCGAATGGGCTGCGTTTCCGGCGAATAAGGCTCTTGCTCGCGCTCCGCGAAAGATGGTTCGGGCGAGGGTTGCGGCAGGGAGCGCGGCGAAGATGCCGAAGTGCGCCATCAGGATCGGATGCGAGGGCCAGTGGATGACGGGACCGAGGATTTCCCGGCACAGATTGGGCCAGTGGTCGATCAGGGGCCGCATCAGCCGCGTCCAGGCTGCGCCGTCGACTCCCAGTCCGTCGGCGGTTGCGACGAGATCGTGTTCAAGCATCACGGCTGTGCCGTCGTCGAGGGGGTGGGCGAGCGGGGCGGACGGCTCGATCCAGTTCAGTCCGAAGTCGCGCAAGGGCAAGGGCTGGAAGAATGGGCTGGCTGCCGCCATGGGAAAGACTGACGCACCGAGATCGTGGCAGAAGCCCGGCAATGTGACTTCGGCCGTCGATGCCGCCCCGCCGATTGTGTCGCGGCCCTCGTAGACGCGGGTTTCAATACCAGCCTGCGCGAGGGTGATGGCGGCGCTGAGGCCGTTGGGACCGCTGCCGACGATGGCTGCCCGGGGCATGGTTGCAATTCAAGTCCGAAGGTATCATTTCAGATTATCTGGACCGGTAGCTGGACATTTTTATGCGTCATATAACAAACATTTATTCGGGGTTATGGAAAGTTTGAGGGCTTTCCACGATACTGGAGTGGTTGCGTCCTTTGGTTCCGACCCGCAAGTGTCAGGCCAATATGACCATTGTGGGGTTGACTGACGCTTCCGGGGGAACCTAGACTCATCGAGTTTGGCTACACCACCGGCCCGGAGCAGCTGGTTCCCGGGTCGATGGAAATGGGATTGCGGTCACGATTCCCGCTACGGTACCCGACGAAGTGTTTCGGGTGGGCGGGAAACGAGAGAACGGGGACAGCCGAACGGGCCGGAGCACTCCCGAATTATCGAACCGGAGAAACGGAACGCTGCGTCTAACACACTATAAATAGGCGAGTTTGGGCCGATAGAGTGTGCAGGGCATCTTCGCCGGAAGCGGCGAGTTGGGGGCGGAAAAGGACCCTCAGCGACGGAATTGGAGATAACTCGAAATGGCAACCATTACGCTCGAACAGGAGATCAATCCCTGGGAGGCACAGAGCGCTCGATTTGACTTTGCAGCACGCAAACTGAACCTTGATCCAGGTCTTTGGAAGGTTCTCAGTTCTCCTTCGCGCGAGATCATCGTGCATTTCCCGGTGATGATGGACGACGGCCGCTTTGAGCTTTTCACCGGCTATCGCGTGCAGCACTCGCAGGCTCGCGGCCCCGGCAAGGGAGGCATTCGCTACTCACCCGACGTCACTCTCGACGAAGTTCGCGCACTGGCGAGCTGGATGACCTGGAAGTGCGCTGTCGTCAACATCCCCTTTGGCGGGGCTAAGGGCGGAGTGATCTGCAACCCCAAACAGATGTCCCAAGGCGAACTGGAGCGCATGACGCGCCGCTACACCTCGGAGATCATCGAGTTTATCGGGCCGGAAAAGGATGTTCCCGCGCCCGACGTGAACACCAATGAACAGACGATGGCCTGGATCATGGACACCTACTCGATGCACATGCGCCAGACCGTCACCAGCGTCGTGACCGGCAAGCCGCTCAACATCGGCGGGTCGCGCGGACGCCAAGAGGCGACCGGACGCGGCGTTATGGTGATGTGCGACGAGAGCCTGCGTTACCTGAAACTGCCTCGCGAAGGCTGCCGGGTGATTATTCAGGGCTTTGGGAACGTTGGTTCGAACACAGCGCGGTTGATGGCCGACCACGGTTACAAGATTGTCGGCATTGCCGAGTATGATGGCGGGCTGTACAACCCGGCTGGCATCGATGTGCACCAACTGCTGGCTTACAAGGAGCGCAACGGGACGACGCTCGGGTTCCGCAATGCGGAGGCGATGCCCAGCGAGGAAGTTCTGCTTACCGAATGCGACATCCTGATTCCCGCCGCTACGGAAAATGTCATTACGAGCCGCAACGCCGACCGCATCAAGGCGAAGATTCTGGTGGAAGGCGCCAATGGGCCGACGACGGCCGTAGCCGACGAGATACTTGCGGAAAAGCGAATCTTTGTCGTGCCGGATATTCTGGCTAACTCGGGTGGGGTAACTGCGAGTTATTTTGAATGGGTGCAGGATCGGCAAGGTTACTTCTGGCCCGAGGCGCAAGTTATCGAGCGGCTGGAGGGGATTCTGCGCGAAAGCTTTGAGGATGTGGTTCGCTATGCAGAGGCGCATAACGTGAATAACCGCATCGCGGCTTACATGCTGGCCATCGATCGCGTGGCGGTTACGATCAAGCAGCGTGGGATTTACGCGTAAATCGAGTTAACTCGCAGACAACAAGACAGGAGGGGCGTTTGGCTCCTCCTGTTTCTTTTGGGCAAGGGAAGTTAGGCTCGCAGGAGTTGGCGCACGCAGGTTACGCCGTTGGGTGTGTCGGAACCCATGCGGAGGACATAACGGACGCGGGGTTCGGGATCGGGGAGCGAGGCGGATCGGTCGAGTGCGTCCATCACTTGATTGGGGTTGCGGTCCCAGTAGATGGTGGTGGTTCGCGGACGGGCTCCGAATGGGGCAAATGGGTCGACAGGCCAGATGCAGGCCAGCTCCAAGGCGGAGACGGCGCGGAGCACGGGGTCCCTGTGGTTTTTGAGCGAAGAGAGGAAGTGCGCGCACATTTCGTCGACGGAAGGCGGCGCAGGGTATTCGCGGAGGTGAGCGGCGACGGAATCGTCGAAGCAGCCGAGGCGCTTCATGAGGCGCGCGGTATAGCGGCACCGCCGTTCGAGCTGCATACGGCGCCACCAGAGAGAGACGCTTTGAGTCATCGATCGGCTCTGGGACGGCGAATCGTGGTTCAGGTTTCGTAAGAATCGGCGATCCGCAGATGGCTGCGTGGCGATGGCAAGCGACCCGCATGATTGGTAGGCAACGTTGAGCATGAGAGGAATGCCTTTCTGACTGCGCGCAATTTCGTTCTCTCCGCGATGACGGAGGCACGAAGAGTAGTGGTCGATGGACTGCGAACGTTACACGGCGTTCGCAAAATTGCTGAAGGTGCTTGCAGAGCAGAGATGTATCTGGGGCCTCGAAGAGGATTGCGAACCATATTGGATGCAAAGCTGCTCTGACTGTGTCTCAAATGGAACAACATGGGAGGTTGAGCGGAGGCTTGTCCGCTCGCAGGGAAGGCTGCGCATATAATTCGTCTAAGGCGAGAGGTATCCCAGTTCTCGCACCCGGATGCCAATTGAACCTGCCTAACTCCATTACGCTGAGCCGCATTGTGATGATTCCACTGCTGCTCTGGATTCTGTCCCCTCATTTCCCGTGGCGTGGCGCTGCCGGGGAGCAGGAGTTGGCGGCATCCGTGCTCTTCATTCTGGCTTCTATTACCGATGGCGTGGATGGCTACCTGGCGCGGAAGCGCGGCCAAATCACGACCATGGGAATTCTGCTGGACCCGCTGGCGGACAAGATCATGGTCACGGCGGCGTTTATCGCGCTGGTGGCCTATAACCCGAGCGTGGTCAAGGTGTGGATCGCGGTGGTGATCATTGGCCGGGAGTTCCTCATTTCGGGGCTGCGTTCGATTGCGGCGTCGGAGGGTTTTACCATCCAGGCGAGCGATCTTGGCAAGCTTAAAACGGTGATTCAGATTGTGGCGGTAGTTTCGGCGATCCTGGCGCATCGCTGGTTTCAGTGGGAGTTCTTCGGGGTCATTATTCCAATCGAATGGACGGCGATCACTGCGATCTACTTCGCGACGCTTGTCTCTGTGATCTCAGCCGTGGATTACTTTATCGGGTTCTGGAAGAAGATCGACCATGCGGCGGCGGACCGGCGTAAGTCGTTCGTGATGACGCGCAAGGGCGGGCGGAGTGTCTCGCCGGCGGAATAGAAAGACAGGAAATAGCAATAAAAGAAGCCCCGGTTTTTGGCCGGGGCTTCTTTGTGTTTGGGAGGGGTTAGACGGCGGCCAGTGCTGGCTCCAACTGTGGCGCGGCTGGCGCCGGAGCCGGTGCGGAAGCATTCGCCGGGGTTTGGGCCGGAGTGTGTGCGCCGCGAGTCAAACGGTGCACGAAATGGTAGGGCGGCCATGGTCCGGAGAGCTGTAACTGGCACTCCTTCATCATGGCGCTAGTGGTCGCGAACTTGTTCTGGTAGCGCTCGACGCATTTGCGATCGATCAGGTGCGCAATGTCGAGCAGCATTTTGCCGCTTTCCGTCATCCGGCAGCTCACTTCCTCGTCCAAAGGAGAGAACATGCGGTGCATCTGGAAGCTCACCGCCCGCGCCCTGGTCTGGCGTTCGCGTTGCCTGGTGGCGTTCTCGCGGAGGTTGGAAAGGTACTCCTTGCCCACACCTTCGAGTGGGAGATTTCTATCCATTTCCTTAGTGCAACAAGCGTCTACATAGATTTTGAGATGCATTTCGGTCTTGCCGTGCAGCCGTTCAAGGTTGCCTTGAAACTGGCGCTGATTGGAGCGGATGGACTTACGAAGTCCTTCATCGTCCTGAAAGACTGTACCGAAACGGAAGGGTAACACTGTGGAATGTTTGAAGCAGTCAGCGATAACTCTGGCGTGATCGACGCCGGCCTTCTGATTTAGAGTTTCTGCCGGGTTGTGTTCGCTTACGACGATCGCTAAGTCACTGGCTGGATAGAGGAAAACCTGGTTGCCACTGACTCCAAGTACGGACTCCAGTGGGATTGGTTTGCGATGGCGGGCTAATTCAGGAAAGGCTTGTTTCTCACCGATGCAATAGGCATACCATGCCATAACGTACACGCTCCATGAGGTGGCGTGGGTAATCGCCGCCTTTTGTTGACTGTTTACATCGTCCAAAGAGTTCGCGCAGCCAAATGAACCTGCATCCGTTATCGAGCAGTTGGTTCCTGAGTCTCGAAGGGAACTGAACTATGGCGAATAGTAGCGGGTACAAAATACGACTGGCAATGTCTCGCATCCCGAAATTCCAGAAAGGAAGCACAAATGCGGAAAGTTGTATTCGCAATGTCGAAACTGTTTTCATTATAGTGAAAAACAATGCTGTCGAGCATCGGAAGCCCAAAAATGGAGCTTCTGAGGCTTCTTTTTGGAAAAAAGCAGGCAGGCTCGCAAGGAAAATACTGTTCCTTGTCGTCACGCATTTATTTGCCACGTCGAAAGAGCGTGGGATTTGTCCGGAAGGACCAGATTGCGGAAGGTGAGTGCGACGCGGGAGGGCCCGGGTCGGGGCGTGGGCTGGGACTGGTTATCGCCGGCTAGCGGAGGATGTGCTGCAACTGGATCAGGAACCAGACGTTCAGGCCTAAGGAACCGAGCAGAAGAACGAGGCCGATGATCGCCAGCATGCTCACGCGGCTGCCGACAGCGCGCAGGTCTTCGACCATCTCCTGCTGTTCGAGCGTGTTGCGGTCGGTGGCTTCACGGACTCGCTCGAGCTGGTCTTCCACGCGCTTGAGCGAGGTTCCCTGATCCTGCACCTGACTGCGCAACTCGCGGTGACTGTTGCGCACCTCGGCGAGGCCGCGTTCGATCGGTTCCAGGTCGACACGGACCGGTGGCGGAGGAGGATGGTGGCTTGGCTGCGGGGCGACGAGCGCGCTGACGGCGGTGACGAAGTTGCCATCGAGCAGCGGCAGCAGCTTGGCTACGAATGGTAGGGTCGAGCGCACGGCATTGATGGCGCGTTGCAAGCCGGACTTCGGGAAATTCGGGTCGTCGAGCAGGTTTTGCGTTGCAGACGCAGCTTGGGATGGCGAGGCCGGCTGGGATGGCGCGAACGGCGTCTGGTCTGCGGCTTGGGTGTGAGAAGCTACCGTTTCCCAAGGATAGACGGGCGCCGATGCTGGAATCTGGCCGGAAGACTGGCTGTGCGCCGGATTTGAGACTGGAATCGAGACCGGGTTTGCGGCCGAGTTCGGAATCTGACTTGGGAATGTATTCGCCGATTGAAACTGCGGGCTTACATAGGGGGCGGGCATTGGTGCGGCCCCCGGGGATGGCGCAGAAACGGGTGGGGGAAGTGGCGGAGCCGAACGCAGATCTTCCATAGGCTCGTAGGGCGGAATTGTGCGTCCGTTCGAGGCTGGGCCGACGGGAAGCGGCGTTCCCTGGTAGGGGCGCAGGCGCGAATCGGCGACTGGGTCGCTCATCGCCTGGACGCGCTGACCCAATTCTCCCAAACCGAGGTTCTGCGGATCGTTCATCGTAAACCTATCCCCTACCAATATATAGAGAACCGGGGTATGGGACTAGAGGAGTGGTTCACTTTGGATCGCAAGTTGAGAGGCGCGGGACGGAATGTGTCCCGTTTCGGGTTGCTGGGTGATTTCGCTCTTGATTCTCCCTCAGGGGCTGAAGCCCCTTGAGCTTGCTCGATTCATGTACGGGCTAAAGCCCGTACCCTTCAACTGATCCGCCACTAGGGTGGTTGCACTTGGTTCGATATTTTTTGGGTTCCGGCTCAGGCCCCGCAGGCGGATTCTCCTGCGTGACCTGAGTTCGGCTTACATTACGTGCAATATTTATGGCATATAAGCTGTTACGCGAGCACGACTTCGGAGCCGGCTGCGAGACGGGCGAGCGCTTCCGCCACTCCTGCGCCATAGGCTGGATCAGCCTTGGTGCAGTTCGCGATGTGAGTGTCCTTGACGTGTTTTTCCGCGTCGCCCATGGCGCGCGCGGTGTTGTCGAAGAGGCGCTGCTTTTCCTCTGCGCTCAACATGCGGAAGAGGTTTCCGGGTTGGGTGTAGTAGTCATTCTCGACGCGGAAGTCGAAGTGGTAGGCGTCTCCGCTGATGGCCAACGGCGGTTCCGTGAAGTCAGGCTGTTGCTGCCACTCGCTCTTGGTGTTGGGTTCATAGGCGATGGTTCCACCTCTGTTGCCGTCGACGCGCATCTGGCCGTCTCGGTGGTAGCTGTGGAAGGGGCACTTCGGTGCGTTGACCGGGATCTGATGGTGGTTGACACCGAGCCGGTAGCGCTGCGCGTCGCCGTAGGAGAAGAGCCGGCCCTGGAGCATCTTGTCCGGCGAGAAGCCGATGCCGGGAACAATATTGGAGGGCGCGAAGGCTACCTGTTCGGTCTCGGCGAAGAAGTTGTCGGGGTTGCGGTTCAGTTCGAAGAAGCCGACTTCGATGAGCGGGTAGTCCGCGTGCGGCCAGACGGTGGTGAGATCGAAGGGATTGATGTGGTAGGTGGCCGCGTCCTTCTCTTCCATGATCTGGACGTAGAGGGTCCAGCGCGGAAAGTCACCCTTTTCGATGCTCTCGTAGAGGTCGCGCTGATGGCTCTCGCGATCTCTGCCAATGAGATCCGTGGCCTCAGCGTCGGTCAGGTTCTGGATACCCTGCTGGGTCTTGAAGGTGAACTTTACCCAGTAGCGCTCGTTTTTCGCATTGAGGAAGCTGTAGGTGTGGCTGCCGAAGCCGTGCATGTGACGGAAGCTGCGCGGGATTCCACGGTCGCTCATCACGACTGTGACCTGGTGAAGCGCCTCGGGGAGAGAGGTCCAGAAATCCCAGTTGCTGTTGGCGCTGCGCATGCCGGTGCGCGGATCGCGCTTGATGGCGTGGTTCAGGTCCGGGAACTTCAGGGGGTCGCGTAGGAAGAAGACGGGTGTGTTGTTACCGACCAGATCCCAGTTGCCCTCTTCGGTGTAGAACTTGAGGGCGAATCCGCGGATGTCGCGCTCGGCGTCGGCTGCGCCGCGCTCGCCTGCGACCGTCGAAAAGCGGGCAAACATGTCGGTCGTCTTGCCGATTTCGGAGAAGATCTTTGCCTTGGTGTACTTGGTGATGTCGTGGGTGACGGTGAATGTTCCGTGGGCGCCAGCGCCTTTGGCGTGCATGCGGCGTTCAGGGATCACTTCGCGATCGAAGTGGGCCATCTTTTCAAGGAACCACACGTCTTGCAACAGCGCCGGGCCGCGCGGGCCTGCGGTTTGAATGTTCTGGTTATCGACGACCGGCGCCCCTGCGGCAGTGGTCAGTTTCTTCATGTGTTCCTCCTACAAACTTTGGATTCCGGAGTTACGAATTCGGAGTCCGACAAAAACAAAGTTAGACCGGCCCGGCTTCGGACGCCATGACGCGGATACAGCAATTTAGGACATGGCTTTAGGACATCGTCCGGGGCTGCTGTTTGTCGCTGGAGCAGGTCAGAGGCGTTTGCGGAGGATAGAGGGACTAGTGGCCCTTGTGGAGCGCGAAGAGCACCACGCGCAGCATCTCGTTCTCGGGAGCGGGCTTACCGGTCCACAGCTCGAACTGGCGTGCGCCCTGGTGAACGAACATTTCCACGCCCTGAATGGTGTGGATGCCCCGGGCGCGAGCGGCTTTGAGCAGCGGGGTGTCTAGCGGGTTGTAGACCAGGTCGAAGACCAGCCGCGCGCGCCACTCCTCCGTTTCCAGAGGGAGTGGGTGCGCGTTGCCGTGCATGCCGCACGGCGTCGCGTTGATGAGCACGTCGAATTCGCTGGCCGCGATTTGCTGGCGTGGGATGCATTTCGCTTTGCCTTGGGACGGGGATGAGGCTTTGCCGTTTGGAGCTCCGGCGCTTGCTGCGAGTTCGCGGGCGCTGGCTTCCTTGCGGCTCCAGATGGAGACTTCGGCGCCCTTATCCACGAGGCCGTAGACGGCCGCGCGGGCCGCGCCACCGGCACCCAGGACGAGCACGCGTGCGCCGCGGAGGGACATGCGCTTTTCGAGCGGGCGGATTATGCCTGCCACGTCGGTGTTGAAGCCGTAGAGATTGCCGTCGGCTCCCATGCGGATGGTGTTGCAGGCTCCCAGCTTGGCGGTGAGTGGGTCGACATTGGCCAGATGGGGCAGTACCTGCTGTTTCAGCGGCATGGTCACGCTGATGCCGCTGAGCGGAAGATGGCGGACGAGGTGCAGCAAGTCGCCGATGGTTTCGGTCTTCAGGGGCAGATAGACGGCGTTGATGCGCTCGCGGTGAAAGGCGCTGTTCTGCATGAGTGGAGAGAGCGAGTGGGCGATGGGATTGCCTGCGACGCCGTAGATGCGGGTGGCCTGGTCGAGCTGATCGATGCGATAGAGCTCTTTTAGGGTGCGAGCGGTCATCTGCCCTGGCGCGGTTTCGGCTCCGTCGGGCGCGGAGGCAAAGGTAAATGCCGAGCCGGCTCGCAGGCTGAGGACGCGGCTGACGACGCCGGCCTCGCCCATGGCGATGCCGACCACCTGGGCGTCGACGGAGCGCTGGGTGATCCAGTGGAGGAGATTCAAGCTGTCGGTGAGGGTGTGCGCCGTGTTGACGATTTTGACGAAGTCGGGCTCGAAGCGCTGAATGCGCTCGAAGGCCTGCTCGGGATCGACCGAATGCTGGAAATCGTGAAAGCTGATGAGCAGGGCGGCGTCGGTTTCGCGCAGCTTTTCGAGATCTGAGGGGCTGCATTCCTCGGCGGACTCGATTTCGAGATCGACGAGGGCGAATCCAGACTCGGCGGCGGTGCGCAGGATGGCCAGCTCTTGCTGGAGGGTTCCGCTGAAGCCGCCGCCGTAGGGTTTGCGGCGGCAGGTTGCGATGGCGGCGATGTCCTTGCGTTCGGCGAGGAATTCCGCGATGGGAGCCACGGCTGCAGCGGGGTGGTCAATGGAATCGAGGCGGAATTCGAGGAATTGCGACTCTGCGAGAGCGGTTTCGGCGCGGGCGAGAATCTCGGCAACTGTGCTTCCGCGGAGGGCGACGCAGACGCGCCCGGCTCGGGATCGTAAGTACGCAGCAGGCGAAATGGAGGCGTGATGCAGCATACGGCAATTGCGGCATCTTAAAACGGTCCGGCCTCTAAAGCAAGTACGAAGAGTAATCGGTAAGTGATTGTGCCGGGAAGACTTCGGCGCGAAGCGGGGGATTGGTGAACAGAAATTGCGATTGGACGAAAAATTCGGGCACCGGATCATGGTCGAAAAGGATGTAGACAGTCTATGGCTTATGGCCGTAGATTGCCTACATCTATGTTGGGACGAAACCGCTATCAGAATCGGATTGAACTGCTGCAGGGAACACTGGATATGCTGATTTTGCGCACGTTGCAGTGGGGTCCGGCGCATGGGTATGGAATTGTACAGGCCTTGCGGGTGCAGTCGGGCGAGGCGCTGCAGGTGGAGACAGGGTCGCTGTATCCGGCGCTGCACCGGCTGCAGCGGCAGGGGTGGGTCGAGTCGGAGTGGAAGCAGACGGAGAGCAATCAGCGGGCGCGGTTCTACCGGATTACAGCGGCGGGAAAGCAGCAGTTGATGAGCGACGTGGGGCGGTGGAAGCAGATGGTGCAGGTGATTGGCGGAATCTTAGGTGAGGTAGAGGGAGGCGAGGCGTGAGCTTCTGGCGATTTGGGCGGAGATTGTTTGAGCGGCGTAAGGAGGAGTTGGAGGAGGAGATTCAGGCGCATTTGCGGATGGACGTTGCAGCGCGGATGGAGCGCGGGGCGTCGCGGGCAGAGGCGGAGGCGTCGGCGCGGCGGGAGTTTGGGAATGTGGCGCTGGTGCGGGATGTGACGCATGGCTTCTGGCGCTGGGGATGGCTGGAGGCGCTGATTGGCGACCTCGGCTACTCGGTTCGCGTGCTGCGGCGGTCCGCGGGGTTTTCGATTGCCGTGATTTTGACGCTGGCGGTGGGGATTGGGGCCGCTTGCGCGATGTTTACGGTGGTGGATAGGGTTTTGCTGCGGAGTTTGCCCTACCGGCATCCGGACGAGCTGGCGGTGATTCAGGAAAGCGGGAAGCGGGGTGCACGAAATGGAAGTCCGTATCTGGACATCGCGCAATGGCGGGCGCGAAGCCGTACTTTTCGCGAAATTGCGTTTTACGACTCCAATGTGAGGAAGACCGCTTTTCTGAATGCGGGCGATGCGACGATTCATGTGAATGCCCCGGCGATCAGCGGGAATCTGCTGGAGACGCTCGGGGTGCATCCGGCGCTGGGACGGGAGTTCCGGGAGGATCGTGCGAGCGGCGCTGTGGAGGCGCAGGACGCGCATAGTCTGATGCTGAGCGATGGGGTTTGGCGGACAAACTACGGCGCCGATCCGGCGATTGTCGGAAAGGTTGTTCGGGTCGACGGCGAGGCGTACACGGTGATTGGGGTAATGCCGCGCGGGTTCACCTTTCCTTTTGGATACGAGCAGCCGGTGGTATGGCGGGGGCTTGTTCTGGGCACGGCAGACACTGTGCGGACTCACAATGCGAATCCCGATTACCAGTCGATTAGCCGCCGGGAGCAGGGGGTGACGCTGGCGCAGGCAGGGGCGGAGCTCAATGTCATCCAGGCCGACGTAGTTAAGTCCTACGCCAACGCGATCGACGCAGAGGATATGACGGGGATTCAACTGACGCGGTATGCCGATTCGCTGGTGGAGGCAAAGGTACAAAAGGCGCTGCTGGCGCTCTTTGGCGCTGCGGCGCTGCTTTGGGTGATTGCATGCGTGAATGTGACGAGCCTGATGCTGGCGCGGGCGACGGGCCGGCAGCGGGAGATGGCGGTGCGCGGCGCGCTGGGCGCGAGCCGGTGGCAGATTGCGCGGCAACTGCTGATGGAAGGGTTGCTGCTGAGCAGTTGCGGTTCGCTGCTGGGATTGGGCCTGTCGGCGGCGATGCTGAAGCTTTTCGAGCATGGACTGACGACGGAGTTTGGCATCCGTGCGCAGCTTGCGCCGAATGTGCCGGTGCTGGCGGGGCTGCTGGCGCTTACGGCTGCGAGCGCGTTTTTGATTTCGGCGTGGCCGGCGTTTGGGATGTCACGGACGCACATTGAGCCAGTGCTGCGACAGGGATCGCCGCAGCAAGACATGGGCAGGATGCCGCAACGCTTGCGGGCGGTGCTGGTGATCACAGAGATTGCGCTGTCCCTGACGCTGTTGGTGGGCTGCGGGCTGCTGCTGCGGACAATCTATGCGCTGCGGCATGTGCCGCTGGGTTACCGCACCGATCATGTGCTGGTGGCGAAGATGACAGTGCCGTCGTACCGATTTGTCGGCAGGAATATGACCACGGACCTGTACCAGCCGCTGGTGGACCGCGTGAAGCAGCTGCCGGGTGTGGAAGCGGCCTCGTTGATGAGCCAGGCGCCGATGGACCATGCCGTCCGGATGGAGTTCAGCCTGGGCCGCGCCGGGGCCAGCGCGGACGATATTCGCAGGAGTAATATTCGCGCCGAGTTTCGCGCGGTGGGTCCGGAGATGCAGCGAGTCTTCGGCTTCCGGATGGTGCGCGGACGCTTCTTTACGGACCAGGATACGGCGAGTTCGCAGGCCGTGGTGCTGGTGAATCGGGCGTTCGTGAAGGAGTATTTCGGAGACCAGGACGACCCGGGAAGGATTCTGGGCGAAAAGCTGATGAGCCTGGATTCGAAACGGCGAGCGCAAGTGGTGGGTGTGTTCGAGGATGAGCGGCAGGTCTCCGTCACAGCTCCGCCGAGGCCGGAGGTCGAGGTATGCATTCCGCAGATTACGCCGAAGACGGGATTCTACAAGGGCGCGGAAGGGGTGGCGATGGATCTGGCAGTGCGAACCGATCAGAGCCCGGCTGTGATGCTTCCGGAACTGCGAGAGATTTTACGAAGAGCGAGCCCGGATCTGGCGGAGAGCACGTTTACAACGATGGACCAGATTGTGGAGGACTCCTATGGGAGCCAACGGCTGGCGGTGGAACTGCTGGAGATTTTTGCGGGCTCGGCGCTGCTGCTGTGCGTAGCAGGAATCTATGGGCTGCTGGCCTATCTGGTGGCGCAGCGGACGCGAGAGATGGGGGTGCGGATTGCGCTGGGAGCCCAGCGGTGGGATGTGATGGGGCTGGTGCTGCGGCAGGCGGCCTGGATGCTCATTGCCGGGCTTGGGCTGGGGCTGGGCATTGCTTATGTAGCTAGCCGTGGATTGAGGACGTTTCTATTTGAGGTGAAGCCGGACGATCCCTGGACGCTGGGTGCGGTGACGCTGCTGTTGTTTGCGAGTGGTCTGGTTGCGGCGTATTGGCCTGCGCGGCGGGCGGCTGGGGTTGATCCGATGGAGGCGCTGCGGGCGGAGTAATGCGCGGCAGGAATCGCCCGAATGTGGCAACCTAGAGGTTTGGAGGATTTTTCGAGATGAGCGTCGCGTCGAGCCTTCCTGGGGATTCTGTGCTGGATATTAGTTCCGCTATTCATGCGTGGGACGGAGAGCCGCTCACGGCAGAGGGGTTGCGCGATTGGGTTACGGATCGCCTTGCGGCGCATGAGGCGGCAATTGCCGGATTGCTCGCGGTGCAAGACAAGCGCACGCCGGAAAACTCGCTGCGGCTGTATGACGTGGCGCTGGAGCAGTTGAGTCTGGCTGGCGCGCAGGCTGGCGTCCTGAACTCAGTGGCGTCCGAGAAAGAGGTTCGCGACCAGGCGCAGGATGAGGCGCAGCGGATCGCGCAGGCCGGGACGGCGCTGAGTTTGAACCGCGACGTGTATGCGGCGCTTTCGGCGGTCGACCTTGCTGGCGCGAGCGACGCCACGAAGCATTATGTAGAGCGGACCCTGCTGAGCTACCGGCTGGCTGGCGTGGATAAAGATGACGCGACGCGGGCTCATCTGCACCAGTTGCATGAGAAGGCGACGCTGCTGTCGCTGCAGTTCAGCCGCAATATTCAGGAGGGCGCGAAGACTGTCGTGGTGGAAAAGGCCGGGGAGTTGGATGGCCTTCCTGCGGATTATCTGGCGCGGCATACGCCTACATGCGACGGGCATTTCGTTCTGACCACGGATCAGCCGGATATGCAGCCGGTGATGACCTTTGCCAAGAGCGATGCGCTGCGGGAACGGATGTTCCTGGCGTACAACACGCGGGCGTATCCGGTGAATCAGCAGATTCTGCTGGATCTGCTGGCTACGCGGCAGGAGATTGCGACGCTGCTCGGGTTTACAAGCTGGGCCAATCTGGCGACGGCGGATCAGATGATGGGTTCGGCGGCCAATGTGCGCAGCTTTATCGCGAAGCTCGAAGAGGCCAGCCGCGCCGGAGCGGAGCGCGAATACAGCATGGTCTTCGATTTTGCGCAGCGCCAGCAGCCGGATCTCAAAGTCATGAACGCGGCCAGCCGGGGCTATTGGTATGAGCAGTACCGGCGCGAGGCTTTTGCTTTCGATTCGCAGTCAGTGAGGCCGTATTTTCCTTATGTACGCGTCGAGCAGGGAGTACTGGATACTGCGGCGAAGCTCTTTGGCGTGGTCTTTCGGCGGTCTGCGGTCAGGGGCTGGCATGAGGATGTTTCGGTTTTTGACGTGCTGGATGTGGATGGCGAGACGCAGGTGGGGCGCTTCTACCTGGACATGCATCCGCGCGAAGGGAAGGACAAGTGGTTCTCGGCGACGCCGGTGGTGACGGGTGTGCGCGGGCGGTATCTGCCGGAGGCTGGGCTGATCTGCAACTTCCCCAGGCCGGAGATCGATGAGACGGGCAAATTTGTCGATGCGGGGCTGATGCAGTACTCCGATGTGGTGACGTACTTCCATGAATTCGGGCACCTGATGCATGCGATTCTGGGCGGGCAGACGGAGTGGGCCGGACTTTCGGGATTTGCGACCGAGGGCGATTTTATCGAGGTTCCATCGCAGATGCTGGAGGAATTCTTCCGCGACGTGGCGCTGTTGCAGAGTTTTGCCCGGCATTACGAAACGGGCGAGGTGCTGCCTGCGGAACTGATCCAGAAAATGAAGCTGGCCGGGGCGTTTGGGCGCGCGGACTGGGTCCGTTCGCAGCTTTATTACACGACGCTTTCGCTGGATCTGCACGACCAGGACCCTGCGGGCATCGATCTGGATCGCGTGACTAAGTCGCTGTACCAGAGCCTGCAGCCATGGCAGTGGATTGAAGGCAATCGCATGTATGCGAGCTTCGGTCACCTTACCGGCTATTCGTCGAATTACTACACGTATGCCTTTGACAAGGTGATTGCGCTGGACTTCTTTGCGCAGTTTGATCCAGCGAATCTGCTGGGATGCGAGGCGGCGGCCAAGTATCGCAGGAAGGTGATCGAACAGGGCGGTTCGCGGCCCGGGCGGCAGATGGTGCGGGATTTTCTGGGGCGGGATGAGGAGTTTTCGGCGTTCACCGACTGGTTGAATGAGGAGTTTGTTGAGGTTGGGACTGCGGAATGATGAGGCCAGTCATCGTTCTTGCCGTCAACCAGCTTTCTTTGCTTGCTCTGTCACGTAGGCTCGCAGAGCCTGATTGATTCGTGTCTCGGATTCTTCTCCTGACGACGAGTGAGATTCGAACCAGCCCACCAGGTCGGAATCGAGTCCAACGGCCACCTTATCCTCAGGTCCGGTGAAGAACAGTCCGCCTTTGGCGTCGGTCCAATTGGTGACTTCCGGGATATCGGTGGTGTCGATGGCCTCGTCTGGCAGGGCGGAAAGGCGCTGTAGCCGGGCGAACTGCTCTGCGCTTAGATGGCTAGAAGTCTCCGTCTTCATAAGCTTTCCTTTCTCGGGAGGTCGCGATTCGGGCACGGATGATTCTACCGATTGCAGCAGCTTCTCCCTCCCATTCTACCGGGAATGTGTGCACGACGAGGATTAGAAATGGTCCGATGCGCCCCATCGTTTGCCAGCGATCTCCATCTGGATGGGGATCGAGCCTTGATGCGTGTAACGGATCTCGGAATACCAAGGCAGCCTCAGAAAAGGCGATGCCGTGTTTGAGGAGATTTACTTTTGCCTTGTCGGCATTCCAAATCCACCTGATTGAGCGCACGAGTCTCATCAAATCGAATCTTTGGGCTGAGGTCAACAGACCTCTGGTTCGCGCTTCATCGGCTATGATCCACGCATGGGTGACATGCAGGATTTCAAGGGGAGATGGGCGCTTGTGACTGGGGCGAGCGCAGGAATTGGCGTGGCGCTGGCGCGAGAACTGGCGCGCAATGGCGCGAAGCTGATTCTTACTGCGCGCCGGAAAGATCGGCTGGATGCTCTGGCTGCTGAGCTGACCGCGAAGGGGACGGAAGTTCGCATTGTGACGGCGGATCTCACTGAACCTGAGGCTCCGAAGCAAATCTATGATGTGACGGCGGGCGCGGGACTGCAGGTTGACATTCTGGTGAACAATGCGGGACTCGGCCAGTTCGGAGAGTTTGCTGCTTCCGAGGTCGAACAGGAGTTGAGCCAGGTTCGTGTGAACTGCGAGGCGGCGGTGCATCTGACGCGTCTCTTTGTGCCGGGGATGGTGGAACGCGGGCGCGGATGGGTGATGATGCTGGCTTCGACTGCCAGTTTTCAGCCTGTGCCGTTTCTTTCCACCTACGCGGCTACCAAGGCATTCGACCGCTATTTTGCGCTGGGGCTGGCGGAGGAAGTGGCTCCGTTTGGCGTGAACGTGACGGCGCTTTGTCCGGGGCCTACGGAAAGCGAATTCTTTGTTGTGGCGGGTGGGGACAACTTTCCCGGCGCGAAAAAGATGATCAGCCGGAGGATGCAGCCTGCGGAAGAGGTGGCGCGGCTTGGCTTAGAGGCTTTAGTGCGCGGGAAACGGACGATTGTTCCTTATTTTGCGGGACAGGCTACGGCGTTCCTGGTACGTTTTCTGCCGGTTGGGTTGATCACCTACATGGTTGCCAAGGTCATGCGGTCGGCCAGGTGAAGGCCGCTATTGGGTGGCCGCTGGAATTGTCTCGGGAATCTGGGTATTGCTGGCGATGGCGAAGGAGTTGAAGAAACGAAATACATCCTCCTCATGGCGCGCGGAGGCGGATGGCGCTGTCGCGATCAGCATGTACAGGCGAGCGCCAGCATAGACGAATCTCGTATCTAGAATTCCGCCGCCTGCATTGCGGGTGACAACGTCGCGGCCGGGAAATCCCTGAGGATTGCTGCGGATTTCGCTGACGAGGGTGGTGTTTGTTTTGTTCATTGCGCCGTCGCGAGCCTGATCGAGAGTTTTGTCGGGAACGAGATCGTTCATGCGGGCGACAGGCGGTTTTTCGGCCCATGCAATCGCGTAGGTGCGTTCGGAGTCCGGTTTGACGAGCAGCATGCTGACCGGCTCTTGGTTTCCGGTTTCGTTGGTCGCCTGAACGACGACGCGCTGTGGGTCGCCGGGCATTTCAAGTTTGAACCCCTGAGAGGATTCATCGACGGGACGCCACTCTAGTTGCTGACTGGTTGAAGTATTGATGACGCCATCTGTCTGCCGGGCAGGCAGCCATTCGCGCAAGAGACTGTAATCGCTGCGGTGTTCCCAAATATAGATCGCGCCGACGAAGAGCAGAATCGCGACCAGAGAGAGATACACCTTCTTCATATATTTGAGCTTGCAGTCAGGTTACTGGTGGCGCAAGGCGGGATTTGTCGATTTAGCAACCGGGGTTCCTGTTCCGGCAACAGGGAACTGGCCTCGGCCCAAATTTTTCCCGCATTGCAAAATAATTCGCGAACGCAGGGGCAACTATTTCTTTTTTGCAGCATCTCATTTAGTAACAAGCAGAGGCAACCGCTGTAGCACTTCCCCACCAAAGCGCTTCAAACTTCGTTGTTGGTCCGGAAACGGACTCCCCTCAATTGATCCACAGAAACTCCCATCTACATTGCCTCTCGAGTGGGCCCGCTGGAAAGCGGGCCCAACGCTCGTTTGGGGCTTTTTCCGTCGTCTTTCCCGTTGCCTGTTCCGTCTACAATCGAGTGCAGGATGCCGATTCCTCAGGTTGTTCCCAAAGTTAAAGACGTCGCGCTCACTGTTGCTGAAAACGGCGTGGCTTCGATTCGAGTTCCGGCCTGGAGCAGTCCGGTTTCGAGCGGTCTGGCCTCAAACAATTTTGACTGGCTCTGGCATGGATTCAGCACGCATCGGGGTGGAGTGAGCTGTGCCTATATGCCAGAGGGAAGTTCTGCGGGATCCGATCACGGCCAGCTGAATCTCGGTTTCACCCCGGCGGACGTCGCCGAGAATGTGCATGAGAACCGACTGCGCTGGGTCGAGGCCGTTACTGGCAGCCGCGCGACTCCGCTGGTTGTGGTGCGCCAGATCCATTCCAATCGGAGTCTTATCGCGCCGCGCGACTGGGCCGGGATCGAACAGGGAAGTGCTCCCGAGGCGGATGGGATCCTCACCAATCAGCGCGGCGTCTTGATCGGTATTCAGACCGCCGACTGCATCCCCGTGCTGGTCGCGGATACGAAGCGACGCGCTGTAGCTGCCTTTCATGCCGGATGGCGTGGAACGGTCGCCCGCATTGTCGAATCGGGAGTGGCGCGGATGCGCGAGGAGTTCGACTCGGAGCCTGCGGATCTGGTCGCGGCGATCGGGCCGGGAATCGGCGCGTGCTGTTATACGGTGGGCGCTCAGGTGCTGGCGAAGTTCTCGGAGAGTTTTTCGTATGCGGATGAGCTTTTCTCTTCCGGCGAAGATGGGGTGCACCTCGACCTGACGGAAGCGAATCGAAGGCAATTGATGACGGCGGGGATTCCTGAGAGTTCCATAGCGGTTGTGGGTGGCTGCACCGCTTGCCAGCCGGAGCTGTTTTATTCGCATCGAGCTTCTGGCGGCCACGCGGGCAGGATGATGGCCGTGATCGGAATCCGATGAGGCCTGCAATAGACCGTGACCTGACGAGACCCTGACCTGACGCTTATTTGCGCTGCGACGCTGCATTGGCGTCACGTCCGGTGGGCAGCACGCGCTCGGCGACACAGTCCGGATGGACGCACCGCCAGAGATTGTTGTCTTTCGTGGGCCAATCGACCTCAAACAGAAGCCATGCGTGAGTGTGCTTTTCGACCGGAAGCCGGGCTTGGATGAAGCTGGCGAGCGCGATGGCAAAGCGGTCCGGTTCCTCCCAGATGGGGTTGAAGGCTCCGGCAAAAACGGTGAACTGATGCTGCGTCGCCAAGGCCAGTGAGGGGTCTAGAAGGGCTAGATACTTGCGCACCGGGCATTCCTGGCTGTCGCGCGAGAGGGCGAAGAGCGCGGGGCAGGAAAGAGAGTCGACGGCCTTGCGAAGACTGGCCTTTGCTCGCGCCAGCGAGGTTGCGGCTGCGGCACGAATCGGAAGCATCGCTGGCCGCAGCGCTTCTGTGCGGAGCGCCTGACGACGGGCTGCGGCTTCTGCTTCCTTCCCAATCCTGCTGGCCGAAGCGTTCTGCATCCTGCGCAAGAGGCGTCCGACACCGCGTTTTCCGCGCTGTGAAAACGGCCCTGCGCCGCTTGGGGAAACGAGTCCTGCCGGCAGGCTGAGCACCAATCCCAACACTTCGCCGGGGTGGTTGGCGGCGAAGTGAATTGCCGCCGCAGCGCCGAATCCGGAGCCGAGCAGGATTGGCCTCTCGATATCGAGCTGTTGAATCAGCGACTCGATGATTGCGGCGCAAGATTCGATTGTCAGCGCGGGAGTTCCGGCTGCGTCACGTGCCGGGTCGCCGGAGCGCCCATGGGCTGGCCAGTCGACCAGGAGCATGCGGCTGCCGGGAGGGCAGCGCTTCACCAACGGCTGAAATTCGCGGCCTCCCGTGCCGGCGTCGTGCAGGCAGATCACGATCTGGGCTGCGTCGTCTTCCGATGGCGTCTTCTCCCACGCGATCCGGCATCCATTCACAAGGGACGAGCCCCATCTGGAGATGGCTCCGTTTTCAGGCCGAGAAGAGAGGAAATTGAGAGAATGAACCCCCATGGCCGCGCGCAAGCGCTGGGCCCGTTGGGATGCTGCGGAATTGGCTGGCGTTTCCGAGGCTTTCTCCAGAATTCACTTTTCAGGAATTCACTTTCCGGCGCTTCGCATGGAGGGGGTGGCGCCGCAGCTTCATTAGACTCTTAGACGTGACAACCTCGATCAATGGCCCTGGAGTCTGTCAGGGCCAATAATAGCCCTGTCGGGGATAGTTGAGCCCCGCCGAGCCGTCGGTTAAGTTGCCTGGGCGCCAGATCCGTGATTCATTCTATGCCAGTTGGATCGGATGAGGTCCGATCAAAGTTCCGAGATGCCGGAGCGGATTCACGCCGCCGGTCTAGAACTGAAGGAATCTGGAGCTAAATGAAGTTGACAATAGCCGGAGTCTGCGTTTTCGCTATCCGGCGTACGACGGCTGCTGCACTTCCCTCCGTGGAGGGAAGTTGCGAGGCAATGCCACTAGCTCGCCGATGCCTCGTCTGGGTTGACGAGATCGCGGAGTTCTTTGGACGGCTTGAAATACGGTACGCGCTTTGCCGGGACGTCTACTCGGTCGCCGGTTTTTGGGTTGCGGCCGATGCGGGGATTCCGCTCCCGAATACGGAAGGAGCCGAAGCCACGAATCTCGATCTTGTCCCCTGACTGCAGGGCCGCGATCACTGAGTCGAAGATGGTCTCGACAATCACTTCGCCGTCGCGACGGGTGAGATCGCCTAACTGTGTCACCTTCTCGACAAGGTCTGCTTTGGTCATGCCCATGGGCCTCCGACTCCAAGAATAACCGGATTCCTCTTAGCCTACCCGAAAAAGTGGTTTCCTGTGCAAATTGAATGGCTTGGCTCACTTTTTTGCCGGGTATGAGCCGTTAAATCCCGGGAATGTCGATCGGCTTCGGCTGCACCCCGAGAATCCGCCCTCCGGTATGATGGCAGGGTGTTGGCCTGACTCAATTGCCGCCAGCCGGAAAGGTTTCCTCATTCCGTGTCTGATTTCGTGTCTGGCCACCCTGCGTCGAGCATTGTCATTCCCGCTTATAACGAAAGCGCCCGCATAGATGCCACTTTGCGGGAGGTAGTGGACTGTATTCGCTCGGGAGGCTGGAATGCGGAAGTCATTGTTGTCAACGATGGCTCGACCGACACGACGGCCAGGCAGGTTCTAGATTTTTCGATCACCGCTCCCGAGGTGCGGCTGCTGGAAAATCCCGGCAATCACGGCAAGGGCTACTCGGTGCGCCACGGTCTGTTGCAGGCGCGGGGCGAGATTGTGATGTTTACCGATGCTGACTTGTCGGCGCCGATTCGCGAAGCTGAACGGCTTTTTGACGCCATTAACAACGGCGCAGAAATCGCAATCGGTTCGCGCTGGCTGGATCGCAGCCGTCAGATTCATCGCCAGCCGGTCTATCGTCAGTTTTTTGGGCGATGCTTCAATCTGATTACACGCATGGTGATGGGACTGCACTTTGCCGATACCCAGTGTGGCTTCAAGGCTTTCACGCGCCGCGCGGCGCAGACGGTTTTCCAGTTGCAGACGATCGAAGGCTGGGGCTTCGATCCGGAGATTCTCTTTATTGCCGGCAAGCGTCATCTGCGCACTGTGGAGGTCCCAGTTACGTGGCGGCATGATGAGCGGACCCACGTCAGCTACTTGCGGGACGGAGTTCATATGCTGCGGGAGATGGCGATCATCCGCTGGAATGCACTGCTCGGGCGCTACAACGGGCCAGTTCGTCCGGTCGAGTGGCCGACGGTCTGACGACTGCGTTGGTCGGGATGTGAAGGCGTCAGCGGGCCATGATGGCGTCGCGGACATGGGCGAGCGGCGCGTGGGAGTCGAATTCAACGCTTTTTCCCGCAGCGCGGACTCCCAGATCGCTCCAAAGTCTGGCTAGATCGACCGGCATGGGAGACTGGCTCCACTGCTTGTACTGGTCGGTCAGGACGGTGGTGCCGGTAGCTTTGTCGCCGACTTCGAGGGCCTGCATCAGCGGCCAGTCGTGGTCGATGGTGCCGCCTGCGGCGACGATCGCCCGCAATGCGTCCTGAAGACCTTTGCGATTCTGGGTTTGTTTGCGGATGTTGACATCGGCTACGAGGCAAAAGAGCGCGCCTCCCCAATATGTGCGGCCCCAGGTGTGGGTCTGGTCCATGCCGCGGTCGCCAGGGGCGGGTTCTCCTTTTGGCATGCCGTCGATCATGTCGCGCCAGACCTGGGTTGCGGCGAGTTCGCCGGCCTGTACGCGGGCGATGGGCTCGATGTAGGTGGCAAGGCCTTCTTCCATCCAGTGTTGATCGTCGGGCATACCAGGGAAGGTCATGTGGACCAGCTCATGGGTCATGGTCCAGTCTTCGGCGAGATCTTGCTGGGTGGTGTGTTGGCCGAGCCGGATGCGGGTGAAGCCGGGCATGCCGCGCATGTCGCCCCAGGTGGTGCCTTGCAGAATGCCCTCCTTGTCCGCGACGGGAACGATCAGGATGCGGGCACGCGGAACGGGGAAACGCCCGTAGTAAACGGTGACGGCGTTGGCTGCGCGCTGAATCCATGGAAGGATTTGTGCTGGGGATAGATCGAGCGGTCCGGCGGCGAAATCCACCTGCAAGGCTGCGCCGCCGATTGTCAGGGTTTGCGTAGAGCTGACGGTTTCATGCCGGCCCGGTCCCCAGTTTGGCGGAGGGCCATTGGGAGATGGCGGCTGGTTCGTCGCTTGCGGGTGCGCGGGCTGTGGGTACATGGGCAAAAGAGCGAAGGCGAAAGAGAGAATCCTGGCCCCGGTTGATTTCCATCGCATTGGGGAGATCTCTCTTTCGCGCCTGATTGGCGGTGCCGCAATTCTACTTTGATGCGAGGATTTCCAGCTTCTCGATCTTTGGTGGAACGGCGAAGAGTTCTTCCGCCCGACCCATCAATGCCACGGCAATCTCGCCCGTGAGATGGGCGTCGCGGGACACTTCATCGGCAAAGGTGTCAAAGATGCCAAAGGTGCTCGGGCCGATCTTGAAGGAATACCAGCGAATGGTGCCCGGTTCGGCCTTCGCCAACGGCTGGGCGGCCTTCAGAAAATTCTCGACTTCCTGTTCTTTTCCGGGTTTCGCCTGCAAGGCGGCCAATAAAGCAAACTTCTCCATGTAGATCTCCTTAATTAAATCCAACTGAATCCATCCGCGAACCTATTGGTTCGAGGACCTTTCAATTCAGACGGATTTTAGCGGCTCAAGTTTCATGAATTGATGATCGATATTGGCACCGTCAACGCAGTGTACATAAGCCCGACGCTGCGGGCAGTCCGATCCGTCTTTAGAGCTTGTTCCGGGGCTGCAAAAGAAGCCTTTCTCAGTAACCGATTCTTAATAGTTCGCTGCTAGCCTTGTGCGGCGACGGAATTCCTATATTTCCGCGCATCAGGAGACGGTACATGACAGTTGATAAGTTGAAGCCTCTGAATCGTCGGCTTTTCTTTACGGGGAGCATTCTCGCGTTCGCGCTGACTTCGATTGCCGCAACGGCGGTTGTGGAAGCGCAGGCGGACCACGACAGAGACTCGGATTTCCGGTTTCTGCCCGGCAATCTGGTGGTCAGCCGCAGCGTATATGACAACAAGGCGTCGAATGTAAAGGTCGGCGAAATTCTGCCTCCGAACTGCGCCAGCACGCAGGGAGGCTGCAGCGCCAGCACCGGCGCTATCAATGACGGAACCTACCCGTACGTCTTTAACAATGACGCGTATGACGGCAGCTTTGGGATCACGTCACGGCTGCTTCTCGACCAGATCACGCCGGAAGGCTGGCTGATCGATACGCTGGAATTGCCCAACAGCCTGCAGCGCGGAATTAAGCCGACGAGCGACCAGTTGGTCACCAGCTTCAGCTCCAAGTCGGAAGGCGCACTGAATCTCTCGACCAGCGGAAAGTACCTGAGCTTCATCGACTACGTTGCGCCGGTCAACACGATTGACGCGTCGAACTCTAATACTCCAGGGGTGGATGATCCGACCAATCCCGTGGGCATTCCTTACTTTCGCGCGGTGGCGGTGGTGGACGCGCATGGCCGGATGCATTTTACGGAAACCAATGCGTACAGCGGGAACAATGGCCGCGCGGCCATCCTGAACGACAAGGATGGGTTGGACGTGGTTTACACGGCGGGAAATGCCGGAAATGGTTCCAATCCCCAGCCAGCGGGTGTGGTGCTGGGCGCGGGAACGCAGTTCATTGAAGCGCTGAAGGCTCCGGAAGTCTCGCAGGATCCGGGTCAGCCAACGCCTGCCGGGAGCTTTTCGGTCACGCTGCTGGACGACAAGGCGGACAAGATCGGCAAGGACGACAACTTCCGCGGTCTGGCGCTCTTCAACAATGTTCTCTATTACTCGAAGGGAAGCGGCAGCAACGGCGTCAACACTGTCTACTTTCTGGACACGACCGGCACTGCCTGCCCCAAGGGCGTCGGCCTGCCGTCGGCTGCGGCGACGTTGCCGACCGCTCCGCTTGTCTTCAATCCGGGGACGCTTGCAGCGAGCGGATTGCCGAGCAATATGTGCATTCTCGCTGGATTTCCGACTCTTCTGGCGAAGTCTGCAACCGGGGTAAGCTTTCCGTTCGGTATCTGGTTTGCTGACGCGAACACAGTTTATGTGGCCGACGAGGGCGATGGATTCACGGGCGGTACGGACCTCTACACGCATGCTGCGGCGCAAACGACGGCGGGCCTGCAGAAGTGGGTCTTCAACTCGAACACCGGCAAATGGAGCCTCGCCTATACGCTGCAGAACGGGCTGAAGCTGGGTACGCCATACACGGTCTCCGGATATCCGACCGGTACCAACTCGGTCACGGGTCTTCCGTGGTCGCCGGCGACCGATGGCCTGCGCAATATTACTGGCCGGGTCAACAGGGATGGCACTGTAACGGTCTGGGCGATCACTTCCACGGTAAGCGGCGGCGGCGATACGGGTGCTGATCCGAACAACCTGGTCGCTGTCACCGACCGCCTCAGCAACACGAGCGCGACGGTTGCCGCGAAGGAGAGCTTCGTCACCGTGCGCCGCTCCGGATTTGCCGAGGTGTTGCGCGGAGTTTCGTTCACTCCTCAGTCAGATGACGATCACGGTCGGCACGGTCATTCCTGGTAGTTTTTGAGCCGATTTGCTGGACACGATTCGCTGAACAGGAGACGGCGGGCTTCCTTCGATGCCCGCCGTTTTCATTGGATTGATAGAGGAGGTGCAGAAGAGACAGTCCGGTGTTTAGAATGCGGGCTGCATTTTGATGCGCGAATTTGGCGTCGCGAGTTGCTGCGCGGAGAAGCATGAAAGACTGTTGCGGACAGCGAACGGAAGCTGCCGGAATCGCGATACCCAGATTCCTCATGGGAATTGCAAGTCTCTGCGCAGTTGTTGCGATCGGCTGTCTGGCTTGGGGCGGCGCGGGACACGCGTCGGCGCAAACAGCGAAGACGGCTGAGGCCCAGGCCAGTGCTTCTGAACTGGTCAATTATCCGGAGCTGGTCGACATTACGGCCTCGACGGGGATTCAATTCGAGCACATGTCCAGCCCTGAGCAGAAGTACATTGTGGAGTCGATGAGCGGCGGGGTGGCGCTGATTGATTACGATGGCGATGGCTGGCTGGATATCTACTTCACCAATGCGCAAAGTGTGGAAATGGCGCTGCATGGCGTTAAGTCCAAGGGTGCGCTCTACCGCAATAACCACGACGGCACGTTTACCGATGTCACCGACAAGGCCGGGGTCGGATATCCATGCTGGGCGATGGGCGCGTCGGTCGGCGACTACAACAATGACGGATGGCCGGATCTGCTGGTGACCTGCTTTGACGGCGTGGTGCTCTATCGCAACAACGGCGATGGAACATTCACGGACGTGACGAAAAGCGCGGGGCTAAGTGGTGACAAACAATGGGCGACCGGAGCAGCTTTTGGAGACTATGACGGCGACGGCTGGGCCGATCTGTTTGTTTCCCACTATGTCGATTTTCATCTGGACGATATGGCTGCATTCGGTTCCAAAGACACCTGCAAATACATCGGCATCGATGTGCAGTGTGGGCCGCGCGGGCTGAAGGGCGCGCCGGACAGTCTTTACCACAACAATCGGGACGGGACGTTCACTGATGTCTCGAAGAAGGCTGGAGTCAGCGATGAAGAGCGCCGCTACGGACTTACCGCAATCTGGTCGGACTTTGACAACGACGGCAAGCTCGATCTGCTGGTAACGGACGATGCCGGGCCCAACTATCTCTACCAGGGTGATGGCAAAGGCAATTTTGTGGATGCCGGTAATTCGTCCGGTGTGGCTTTCAATGAGAATGGCGCGGCGCAGGCCAATATGGGTATTGCCATCGGCGATTATCTGCATACGGGACGTATGTCTCTCGTTATCTCGCACTTTGACAACGAATACGCCGCTTTCTATCGCAATGACGGAGGCATGAATTTTACAGATATCTCAGGGGCGTCGGGAATTATGCGTGGCACGCGGGGATATGTGGGCTGGGGCGATGCCTTTGTCGACTTCGCCAACAGCGGCTGGCAGGATTTTTTTGTCGTCAACGGGCATGTGTATCCGCAGGTCGACAGCGTTCCGATGGGGGTGCGGTATCGGGAGCGGAAGCTGCTTTTTTTGAACGGGCGCGACGGAAAATTCAAAGACATCAGCAAGGAGGTTGGCCCGGCGATTCAGATTCCGCAGGTCAGCCGCGGGATGGCGATTGGCGATCTTTTCAATGACGGCAAGATCGAAGCAGTGGTGGAAAATCTGGTCGGCAAGGCGATGATTCTGCGGCCTGAGGGCGGACCGAAGAACCACTGGATCAGCTTTCAACTGGAGGGCGTGCAATGCAATCGCCTAGCTTTGAATGCGCGGGTACAGGCGACTGCCGGAGAGCTGGTTCAGCTTGGCGAGGTGATCAGCAGCGGAAGCTATCTTTCGCAGAACGACCTGCGGATTCACTTCGGGCTGGGTAGCCATGATCGCGTGGACAAGGCGAAAGTCCTGTGGCCAGACGGGCGAGTTGAGACGTTGACCAATCTGGCGGTGGACCGCTTCTATTCCATAAAGGAAGGCTCCGGCGTGGTTGCTCAGAAGCTAGGTGAGGCCGACAAACTGCATCGGCCTTAAATATGAAACCTTGGACGAGAAGCGTTATGCCAGATGCTTCGTCAGGAAACTCAAGGAACGGGCACGCGCCTCCTGCGCGGCGGCGGCGTTGTAGGAGTCGCGTGCATCGCAGTTGAAGCCGTGGCCCGCGTCGTACCAGAAGATTTCAACCTCAGGATGTGCGGCCTTCACCTGCTCCGCGACCGATGCCGGGATATGGGTGTCGAGCTTGCCGAAGTGGAGCATTACCGGGGCAACAGGCGTTTCCGCGGCGTAGTTACCGATGTGTCCGCCGTAATAGCCGACGGCCACTGCGGGATGGAGCCGGGTTGTGGAAAGCCAGGCCATCGTTCCGCCGAAGCAATAGCCGATTACGCCAACTTTTTTGCCGGTTTCGGCGCGCAGGAACTCGATTGCGGCTGCGATGTCTTCGAGAGATTTGTCGGGATTGAGCTTGGGGACAAAGGTCATGGCTCGCTGCCGGTCCGCACCCTCGTAGCCTAACTCGACTCCGCGCTCGATGCGATCGAAGAGCGCCGGAGCAATTGCGAGAAAGCCATCCTTCGCATAGCCATCCGCGACGGAACGAATATGCGGATTGATCCCGAAAATCTCCTGCACGACGACCAGTCCGGCGATTGGTTCACCCTCGGGCCGGGCCACATAGGCGTTCAACTCGAAGCCATCGGCTGCCTTCAACATTACGTATTCACTCATCTCGATTCATCCTTCAAGGCCACTTTTGGGGCCAGGTTCAAGTATCGGCGATCGGGACTCGCCGCGCAGCCTTCGTACCGCGGATCGTTGTTGCAGGACTGTAAGGCAGTTGTCCGGAAGGAGGTTGCTTTACAGGCATTCTCCGAGCGCCTAAGATTTTGGCGACGGCCGGGAGGGTATTGCGCGATGCGTAGGATAGCCATCCTGTTGTTGCTGACCGGGATCGCACTGCCGTCCTGGGCCGCGAAACGCGTGGTTACTGTCGCGCAGTTGGAGAGTGCGCTGAACGAGGCTCGCGGCCAACGGGATAGCCGGGTTGCCGAAACGATCAGCGGAATGGAACTCAGCGAACGTCTGACTCCGGCCAGGCTTTCCCGCTGGCAGGCGCGGTTGCCGGGCGAGAAATCGCGAAGATCGCTGGAAGTGCTGGCCGACCTGTCGACCTTTCTCGATCCGCCCGCGGCGGAAATCCCAACTCGGCCGACGCCGGATTTTGCGGAGCAGTCCCGGATCATGGACCGGGCCGTGAATTACGCCAAGGAGACTTTGCACAAGCTGCCGAACTTCTTTGCCCGCCGGGACACGGTTTTGTACGAGGACAATCCTTCGCGCCGTCTGGAAGACATGGCCCGGATCGTGGTTCCTTACGAGCCGATCCACGAAGTCAACAAGACCAGCGTGACCGTGCTCTATCGCGACGGTGCGGAAGTGGTAGACGCGGGGCGCGTCAAGCGCGGGAAGTACGATCCGAATGCACGGACACTGACGACTCATGGGGTTTTCGGACCCATCCTCAGCAATACGCTGGTGGATGCTGGAAACGGCACGGTAACGTGGAGCCGCTGGGAGCAGGGCGCGAGCGGGCCAGAAGCTGTCTTCCACTTTTCTGTGCCGAGAAACAAATCCCACTATCAAGTAGCGTTCTGTTGCTTTGAGGACAACACGCGGGAGAATCGGGAGTTCCGGAAGATGTCCGGCTACCATGGAGAGATCGCCATCAATCCGGCGGACGGCTCCATTCTCCGGCTGACGTTAGTGGCGGATCTCGATCCCGCCGATCCGGTCGGAGTCTCGAACATCATGGTGGAGTATGCCCCGGTGGAGATCGGCGGCAGGAACTACATCTGCCCAATAAAAAGTGTCTCCGTCTGGGTCACGTCGCCCGAAGGCCCCAACGCTTTGCAGACGCTGCTGAACGACGTTGATTTTGCCCAGTATCACCTCTTCCGGTCGGAGGCGCACATCCTTTTCGGGAGCGATCCGGTGACGCCCTGATTTCCTTCCGACAGAAGGAAATTTCTCGATTTTTCACAAAGAAGTAAATATTAGAGTAAACGCTCTCTTAACGCCTTTTCGCCAGCAAACTCGCTACTTCCAGTGATTCAACAACTCGCCCCGCGCGCCGGATACAGTTTCACAGGAGATCCGCTTTGCGATTTCCGCTTGACAACGTAACAGCAAAGGGCGTAAACATTTGTCGCTTGAGAAAACGATTGCTGGGCGGGGATGAACGCGATTCTCTGTTGCTTGCGATGCCTGTCTGCGGGGCTTCTTATGTCGTTGGTGCCGAAGTTGAGCACAGTGCGTATGGAGGGAGGCGGAAGCATTCCTCTGTCAGGACTGCGATCACGGCAGGCATAACGAATAATGGGCCAGGCGGCAAGCAGGTGAAACGAGAGTTGCCTGCGGAATGCATCCTCCTCGCAATCGTTCTCTTTGGCGCACAGCTTGAATGGAAATGGATACGGCTTTCAGCGAAAGACCCTGAAAACGATTCCATCGTGTAGGGAACGACAAGAAACTTGGACCGGCAAGTGAAACTTCCCGTACCTCATCTTGCCAAATCAGCACTTATCCAGACCTGCTAACCGTGTAATGAACGCACAAACAAAAGCACGGAGTCGAACCGAAGGACCTTTTAGAAAACGTTTGCTCAGGAGGCAGACTATGACTCATCTCCCATTCCAGAATCGTCGCAACGCAGCGAGACCCACATGGAGATCTCGGCCGTTCTGGTTAGTATTCGTCGCAATGTTGCTCAGCATGCCGTTCGCGGCCAGGGGACAGGACAACGCCACAATCAACGGAACTGTTGCCGATGCCAGCGGAGCGGTGGTTCCGAATGCCGCCGTCTCGCTGACCAACCCGGCAACCGGTCAGGTCAGAGAAGGCGTATCGAACAGCGCTGGAGCGTATCGATTCGCAAACCTCGGCGTCGGCACCTATACGCTGACCGCTTCCGCGAACGGATTCCAGAAATACACCAAGACGGACATCGTGGTGAACGTCGCCCAATCCCTCGAAGAAGATGTTTCCCTCACCGTGGGCAGCCAGTCGCAGACGGTAACGGTGGCGGCGGAATCGTTGCAGGTGCAGAGCGAAACGAGTGAAGTCAGCACGCTGATGAGCGGTGAGCAGGTTTCCGAGTTGGCGACCAACGGCCGCAATGTGACCTCTCTTGCCGCGCTCGGGCTGGGCGTCTCGAACAACCTGCCTCCATTCGGAGGCGTCAACGCGCTGACCTCCGCGAATGGCATCAGCTTCAACGGAACCCGTTCGACGCATAACATCTACCTTCTCGATGGCGGCGAGCAGAATGATCGCGGATGCGGCGGCTGCTTCATGAACCTGCCCTCGCAGGATGCGCTGGCCGAGTTCCAGACGCTGGATAGCAACTACAGCCCTGATTACGGCATTGGCTCCGGCGGAACGATCCTCATGGTGCTCAAGTCCGGCACGCATGACTTCCATGGGGAAGTGTATGAGTTCAACCGCAATACGGACTACGACGCCTCCGACTACTTCAGCAAGAGCACACCGAAGTTTCAGTTGAACGAGCCGGGCGGCAACATCGGCGGGCCGGTTTGGATTCCGCATGTGTATAACAACGATCGCAACAGGACGTTCTTCTTTGTGAATGAAGAGTGGCGCAGGCTGATTCAGGGCAGTTCGCCTTCGATCAGCAACGCGATTCTGGCGAATAACTTCCCGACGGCCGGATCGTCACTGGCCTATACGATTCCAGCCGGTGGACCAACCCCGGTCGTTCCAGTAACCACCGATCCTGCCAAACTTGCCCTCTATGGTGCCGATGGATTGACGGCCGGGAGTCCCTTCCCAGGCAATGTCATTCCCGCCAACCTGATCGACCCGAACGCGGTCCTGTTGCTCAACCAGGGCACCTTTCCGAAGCCGAATTACAACAACGGCACTCAGTACATTGCTACCATCCCGCAGCCGACCCAAGTCCGCGAAGACGTGGTTCGCATTGACCACGCTATCAGCAGCAAGTATCAGTTGATGGGCCACTATCTTCATGACACGCTGGCGCAGTCGTACTTCCCGCCGTTGTGGGGCGACAGCACGTATCCGACCGTGGGCACAGCCATGACCAATCCGTCGTATACGGCGGTGATCAAGCTGACCCAGACCTATTCGCCCAACCTGCTCAACGAAACCGCGTTTCTGTACAGCGGCAACAAGATCACCCTCACGCCCATCAACGGGAGCGGCACATTTGCGCAGCCCAGCGGATGGACGGCTACCAGCTTCTTCCCGATCGCCGACAACTTCCTGACCAAGATGCCGGAGATCGACCTGCAGGGCTCGCCGCTGAATGTGAACTGGAGCCCGAGCTATTATCCGTGGAAAAACGGCTACGAAGGCTTCGAGTACAGGGATGATCTCTCCTGGACCAAGGGGCGGCACCAGTTGAAGTTTGGCGCCAGCATTCTGCACGACTACAAGAACCAGCAACTGCAGGCCAACACCAATGGGACTGCTCAGTTCAATTCGAGCCAGTTCTCGGGGGATTCGTATATCAATTTCCTCCTCGGCGAGGCCTCCAACTTTTCGCAGCTGCAGTATCTTGCGGGCAAGCACTGGGTCAATAACAACTACGGTTTCTACGTGAACGACAACTGGCACATCACGCCGCGCCTGACCCTCAACATCGGGCTTCGCTACGATGGATTGCCGCATGCCTTTGAACGCTACAACCAGTTCGCAAACTTTGTGCCCGCGGACTATCTGTTTTCGCTCGGCAATCCGGTCACGTCGGCTGGTACTCTGACACCTTCGTCGCTTTCGACCTTCAGCGGCACAGGGAGCCAGGCGTTCTATCTCAACGGCATTGAGGAAGCAGGAGTGAATGGCTTCCCGCGCGGAAACGTGAAGAACTATTACGATACCGTGGAACCCCGAGTGGGCTTTGCCGACGATCTTACCGGCAATGGAAAGACAGTGCTTCGAGGTGGAGTTGGATTGTTCTACGAGCGCGTCCAGGGCAACGATGTTTACAACGCAGCCTTGAATCCGCCCTTTGCGTACATTCCCTCCGCAAACAACGTTTACTTTTCCAACCCCAACACCAGCGCTTTAACCGGCGTCACGACCTCCGAAACCTTTCCTTCGAACCTGACGAGCATCAAGTACAACTATCCCCCTCCGGGGACGGCGAATTTCAGCCTCGGAATCCAGCGGGAGATTGCCCCTTCCGTTGTCGCGGTGGTGCAGTATGTCGGCTCTTTGGGCTGGGACCAGAACGATGACCGGTCGGTCAATACCTTGCCGTTGGCCAACCAGGATCCGGCAAGCCCCGGCAATCCTTACTACGACCGGCAGGGTGTAGCTGGCAAACTGCCTAATCCAGCAGTGCCCGGCTCGTTCCTGACCCTGAATGCAAACCAGTATCGAAATTACCCCGGCTTCGGCACCATTACCCAGGAGGAGAACGAGACCAACTTCAAATACAGCTCGTTCCAGGCCGGCATCCGACTGGAGAACCGGCATGGGCTAACCACGCAGGTGGCCTACACCTACGGTCATAACATCGACGAGGTGAGCAACGATCTCAACGGGCTCTCCAATCCGTATAACCCGAAGTATGACTACGGTTCGGACACATCGTTCGATCGCCGTCACATCTTCAATGTGAACTACATCTACACTCTTCCATTCTTCGCGAAGAGCTCGAACACTCTGGCCCGCGAGACTCTGGGTGGCTGGTCCATCTCGGGAATCACGGTCGCGGAATCGGGATTGCCTCTGTATGTCACGTATACCGGCTCCGACACGCTCGGCCTGGGCGGCGGCACCAACAACCGTCCGGACCTGGTGGCGAAGGTGAGTTATCCGAAGAAGGTGGGCGCGTGGTTCAGCACCAGTTCCTTTGCCGATCCACTTGCACCCTGGGCCGGCGGCGCGAACCAGGGCTTTGGCACCGCAGGAAAGGACTCGGTCACAGGGCCGGGAATCTTCAACTGGAATCTGTCCCTGTTCAAGTCCATTCCACTCACGGCTCACGAAGGCCCGAAGATAGAGCTGCGCTTCGAGTCCTTCAATACCTTCAACCACACGAGCTTCCAGGGCGTCGATACGGGCTCGCATGACGGGAACTTTGGTCAGGTAACCAACGACTACGGTCCGCGTACCTTGCAGCTTGGCGGGAAGTTTAAGTTCTAATCTGTTACCTTCCCTTTGGCGCAGCAATGGGTTAACCATTGCTGCGCTTCTTTCTTCGCGCGGCATTGCGCGCCCTGCTTCTGGCAGGCGACAATGCCGTTGGAGACGTGCGTGAAGCATTCTGTTCAACCGCGGCTTGTTCTGATTGTGGCGCTGATGGTAGCGGCCGCCCTATGTCAGGGCCAGACGGCAGATACTTTGGAGCAGCAGCGCCAGGCAGCTTTTGCCCTTGAACAGCAGGGCAAAACCGTCGAGGCGGAAAGCGCGTGGCGCGCCGTCCTGAAGACGCGGCCGGCCTACGCGGAGGCTTACGCCCATCTTGGCTTTCTCGAAGGCCGCCAGGAGCACTACAAGGAGGCTGTGCCGCTGTATCGCAAGGCATTCGCGCTCGATCCTGCAATGCCGGGATTGAAGATGAACCTCGGTCTCGCATTATTCAAGTCCGGCGCGCTACGCGAGGCGATTGACATATTCACTCCGCTGCTCAAGAGCGCGTCACCTTCGTCGCCGGAGGCGCTGCGCCTTACCACGCTGATCGGCATAGCACGCTATGGGCTGGGAGAGTATGCGGCTGCAGTGCCTGCTCTGAAGGAGGCTACGGCAGCCGACCCGCAGGACCTTCCTTTTCGGCTGATGCTGGCGCAGAGCTGTCTTGCTTCAAAGCAGTATCCCTGCGTTCTGGATACATATCACGAGATATTGCTGTTGAATGCCGAGTCGGCCGAGGCCGATATGCTTGCAGGCGAGGCGATGGATGAGATGAAGGATCATGCCGGAGCCATTCAGCAGTTTCGCGCGGCGGTCAAGGCAGATCCGAAGGTGCCGAATGTGCACTTCGGCCTGGGATATCTGCTATGGAGCCAGGGCCAGTATGACGAAGCAGCGCCGGAGTTTCAGGCGGAGCTGGCCAATGTTCCGGACAGCGTGCAGGCGATTGCTTATCTCGCGGACGCTCAGGTGCAACTGGGCAATGTGGACGCCGCGCGTCCGTTGATTGAGCGGGCGATTCGACTGGACTCTGCGATGGAGCTGCCGCATCTCGATCTGGGGATACTGAATGCAGATGCGGGCCATCGCGAAGATGCGCTTGGCGAACTCAAGATCGCCACAAAGCTCAATCCGAACGACGTGAATGCGCACTGGCGGCTGGCGCGGCTCTATCAGGCGATGGGCCGGAAGGACGAGGCGAAGGTCGAGTTCGACAAGACGAGCAGCCTGCACAAGGCTGAGAATGCCACGATCTTTGAACAGCTCGACAGGGCGCGCGCGAAAGGCAAGCCGGCGGATGGTGCAGAAGGCGCGCCGGCGAATCCTTAGATCACATATAAATCGACATACTCATGCACTGGCATCTTCTCGAGGATTGACTGGTCGAGAGATACATAGAGTATCTTCGATTGTTGTTTCGCAGGGAAGCGTCGCGCGAGATTGGTGCGGAATTTTGCCTCTAACAAGGGGATGCCGTCTGCGCGCCGCCGCTTATGACCAATCGGATACTCGACGGTCTCTTCGAGCACTGTGCCATCGGCTAACTCAATGCGCAATGAGTTGGCGATTGAGCGCCTTTCGGGATTGTGGTAGTCGGCGGTGAACTGCTGTACTTCCGCGGTTTCCATCTTCTCGCGCAGTGAATCGATGCGCGGGTCCGAGGCTACGCGGTCTTCGTAGTCAGCGGCCGTAAGCCTGCCGAAGAGCAACGGAATTGCAATCATGTATTGGATGCAATGGTCGCGGTCAGCGGGATTGTTCAGCGGGCCGCGCTTGTCGATGATGCGCAGGCAGGCTTCGTGCGTGCGAATGGTGATGCGTTGAATATCTTCAGCGGATCGGCCCGCCGCTAGTAACTTGCCATGCAAGGTCATGGCTGCTTCGACAGCGGTCTGCGAATGAAACTCCGCGGGGTAACTGATCTTGAAGAGGACATTCTCCATCACATAGGAGCCATAGGGCCGCTGGAAGCGAAATTCCTGGCCTTTGAAAGAGACATCGTAAAAGCCCCATGTCTTGGCGGTCAATACCGACGGATAACCCATCTCGCCGGTCTTTGCGATGAGCGCGAGACGCACGGCGCGGCTCGTTGCGTCTCCAGCGGCCCAGCTCTTGCGCGAGCCAGTGTTGGGCGCGTGGCGATAGGTGCGCAGGCTTTGTCCATCGACCCACGCGAGCGAGACGGCTGCGATGCATTCTTCGCGCGTTAGGCCAAGCAACTGCGCGACGACCGCAGTGGAGGCTACCTTCACGAGCACGACATGATCGAGGCCAACTTTGTTGAACGAGTTTTCGAGCGCAATGCAGCCTTGAATCTCGTGCGCTTTGATCATCGCGGTGAGGACCTGCTTCATGAGCAGCGGCGGCTTGCCTGAGGCAACTGCCGTGCGCGAGAGCCAGTCGGCGACGGCGAGGATGCCGCCGAGGTTGTCCGATGGATGGCCCCATTCAGCGGCTAGCCAGGTGTCATTGAAGTCGAGCCAGCGAATCATGGTTCCGATGTTGAAAGCGGCCTGCACTGGATCGAGTTGAAACTGTGTGCCGGGGACTTTCGCGCCGTTGGGCACGATAGTTCCGGGAATGATAGGGCCGAGTAACTTGGTACATGCCGGATACTCAAGCGCTTCGAGTCCACAGCCGAGGGTGTCGATGAGGCAATGACGCGCAGTTTGGTAGGCTAACTCGCTTTGTATCTCGTAAGACTGGACATAGTCGACGATATCGACAATTACTTTGTCAGGATTGGGGCGTTCATTACTGATAGGTGCGGACACATGTTCTCCAACTACGTTGAGTTGCTACTCGGACGAGACTTACTTTCGTTCGTTCAGGGGAATGAATTTGAGATTTTCGGGGCCGGTGTAATTGGCCGAAGGACGAATGATTTTGCCGTCGATGCGCTGCTCGATGATGTGCGCGCTCCATCCTGCCGTGCGCGCGATCACGAAGAGCGGCGTGAACATTGCGGTCGGCACCTGCATCTGGTAGTAGCTGACAGCGCTGAACCAGTCGAGGTTGGGAAACATCTTCTTGGTCGACCACATGACTGACTCCAACCGCTCTGCGATGTCGAACATCTTCATGCTGCCTGCTTCGACCGATAACTGCCGCGCCACTTCCTTGATAACTTTGTTGCGCGGGTCGGAGACGGTGTAGACCGGATGGCCAAAGCCGATGACGACTTCCTTCGCTTCGACGCGGCGGCGAATGTCCGCTTCGGCTTCGTCGGGGTTGTCGTAGCGCTTCTGGATTTCGAAGGCGACTTCGTTTGCGCCGCCATGCTTTGGGCCGCGCAACGCGCCGATAGCGCCGGTAATGCAGGAAAAGATATCCGAGCCGGTGCCGGCGATGACGCGGCCCGTAAAGGTGGAAGCATTAAACTCATGCTCCGCGTAGAGATTGAGGCTGGTGTGCATCGCACGCACCCATGACTGCGATGGAGCTGAACCATGCAGCAGATGCAGAAAATGTCCGCCAATGGAGTCGTCGTCAGTCTCGATATCAATGCGGCGTCCGTTGACGGCGTAGTGATACCAGTAGAGGAGCATCGAGCCCTGCGAGGCCATCAGGCGATCGGCGATGTCGCGCGCGCCAGCCTGGCTGTGGTCCGCGGCCTCCGGCAGGACGCACCCCAGCATCGAGACGCCGGTGCGCAGCACGTCCATCGGATGCGCGGCTGCGGGGATCTGTTCGAGCACCGCTTTGACAGCGACGGGAATGCCTCTAAGCTGCTTCAGTTTTGCGCGGTATGCCGCGAGTTCCGAAACGTTGGGCAACTTGCCGTGCACCAGTAGATGCGCGATCTCTTCGAATTCGCAGGTATTCGCGATATCGAGAATGTCGTAGCCGCGATAATGCAGATCATTCCCGCTTCTTCCCACTGTGCAGAGCGCCGTATTGCCCGCTGGCGTACCCGAGAGTGCCACGGACTTCTTTGGCTTGAATGCTACCGGCTGCTCAACTGCCGAGACTTCACTCATCGCATCTCTCCCATTTCAATCCAATCAGGACTGCTTTGCTTTCGCAAACAATCTGTCGAGCTTCTGCTCGTACTCGTGGTATCCGAGGAACCGGTAGAGTTCCTCTCGCGTCTGCATTGTGTCGATTACGCCGCGCTGCGTACCCTCTGTGCGGATCGTCTCATAGACATTGAGCGCGGCGGCGTTCATTGCGCGATAGGCCGCGCAGCAGTACAGGACAATATCCACGCCTGCGGATGCGAGCTCGTCCTTTGTATACAGCGGTGTGTGGCCGAATTCCGTGATATTTGCGAGGATCGGAACACCCGCAGCCGCTTTGAACTTTGGGTATAAGGCGAGATCCGTCACCGCCTCGGCAAAGATCATATCCGCGCCAGCCTCCACGTAGGCAGCGCAGCGATCAAGAGCCGCCTGCAGGCCTTCGCCGGCCAGCGCGTCGGTGCGGGCCATCACAACGAACTGCGGATCGGTACGGGCGTCCACGGCGGCCTTGATGCGATCGACCATCTCTTCGGCGGCGACCAGTTCCTTGCCTGGGCGGTGGCCACAGCGCTTGGTTCCTACCTGATCCTCGATGTGCACCGCTGCGACTCCCGCTTTGATCATCGATCGGATGGTGCGCGCAATGTTGAATGCTCCGCCCCAGCCGGTGTCGATGTCGACCAGCAGTGGCAGCGCGGTCGCGTCGGTAATGCGTCGCGCATCGATGAGCACATCTTCCATCGTGCTGATGCCGAGATCGGGTATGCCGAGGGAATTGGCCGCAACGCCGCCGCCGCTGAGGTAGAGCGCCTGAAAGCCGGTGGCCTCGGCCATGCGCGCCGTATACGCGGTAATGGTTCCCACCGCTTGAAGCGGTTTTTCCCGGTTGACAGCACTGCGAAACTTTGCGCCCGCGCTGTCACTTGTCTGGTTTGCAATCATGGTCAACTGGTTTCCTGCGTCTCCGTCTCCAACTACTGTAGATCGTCAGGCGGCTGGGAAGAAACTATTCCCGGCAGCATGCCAGATTGGCGAAGAGACACGGCGGGAAAACGGTTCCGCAGAGGTCGTTTGTGACAACGCTTACGGCAAGAACTTTGTGAGTTGCGTGCAATGTCTTTTCGTGTTGGCTGGAGAAAATGTTTCCCGACTGCTAATAGGTAAGGCGCGCATCTGAGAGGAGGAAGTTACATCTTTCAGGAGTCCAGTGGAGAGTCGAGAATTTTTAGACGAGATGGGATGTCATCGCTAAGGCCACAGAGAATCTGTTGCTTTATGTCTCCAAAACATGTAACTCGCAATTACCAGAATGGGACAGAAGTACGATCTGTCTCGTTTTTGTCTAATCTTAAACAGGAGAATTTTATTTCGTGACATAGAATCGCACATCAGAGGTACATATCCGGTACGTCGGAGAATGTCGATGGCGCAGTTGGACGCGATCTTACCGGCTTTGAACCGAGGTTGGAGCGTGCGGCGGGAGGAATGGGAGCCTGTCGCCAGGATGTTTGTTTTCAGAGATGCACTGATGTGCCAGAGCGGAAACTCAAGTCCATGGCACCATTCCTTGACGTGGGGCGAACTTATCGCTTCAGACTGGGAACTGTTTCGTCTTCAAACTTCCGTCGATCAAACGAATGAAATCCCGGTCTTATCCGCACCAGTTTCAGGTTCCAAGGAGCGGACTTTGTTGCCTGTGTTCTCCGGCGGGGGCCCACGCTTAGACCGGGCCCTCGCACGATTTATTATTTCGTGGTGGAATCGCCGGTAATTGACGAGCTTCCAGGAAGATAGATTATTCTGCTCGCTCCTCCGCGGTTCCGGGCTGCGGAGGAGATAACTTAATGCGGTGGGAGATGTAACTCCGGTCATCGTTTGCGCCGCGAAGTTAGCAATAGATATATTTGCCTGCGCTGAATCATGGTGAGGAAAGCTAATTCTCAATCTCCGATAGATCCAGGTCTGGTAAGTTGGAGATCTTCAGCGCATCCTTCAGAAACTGAATCGGAGCCATGCCCGCGATATCCCACCCGATAAAGGACGTAGACTGGACCCCGATCACAACAGCTCTACTGGGGCCGTTGGACGCGCTGCTTGCACCGTTCGGCACATACAGGATGGGCGATCCACTGTTACCCGGCACGAGACTCGCCGCGATCATCCATTCCGACGCTTGAATTTCCCGGCCGTTCGGGCAGCCTTTGAAGCCAATCTTCTCCTGCGGACGGCTGGAGACATAGCCAAATTTGAAGATGGGATAATTGCGTTTTTTCCCCGAGGCTCCTGGAAACAACCCGGCAGATACAATCTGCGATCCCGTATCCATGGTGTCGAGCTCGACGGCTTTCGGGAATTCGTTCAATCCAATGACGTTATAGTCGGCGCCTAACGCATCGATCTTGCCGGCGTTCAACAGGATGAACGCGAGGTCCGCCGAGTCGTCGTTGGGCATGATCCACTTGAAGCCCTTCAGAGGATCGCCGGGCAGGTCATAGTCCACGGTTCCTGATTCATCCGTCTTTGCGTCGAAGACTTTCTTGTTGAATCGCGCGACGATGCCCTGGTTTTTGGCTGGGCACCCGGTCCAGAACGGATCGACGATATGGCGAGCCGTTACCAGGAAGATATACTTGCGATTGGGTTTTGTCTTGCTTGGAATGCCGATCAGAAATCCGGTTCCATCGGGCTGCGTCCGGCCGTCGGCACCCCGCGCATAGAGGAAGACGATGGATTTGCGAACGGCTTCAAAATTGACCTGGAATCCGTTCTGTCCAATAGCAGATGCGCAGAGCAGGCTCAACAGCGCCGCCAGGACCAACGTTCGCAATCTTGCGTGCATAGGCTGAGCCCTCGTTCTCGATCCTGGCGCTATTTTGGCGTGCGTGTCGGATTGTAGAGAATCTTCGATTCGCTGCGCAAATCACTTCGGCGACTCATCTTTGCCCGGCTGATCCCACGGCACATCTTTTTGCGGAAAGAGAAACGGCGACTTGGTCAGCAGATGCGACAGAATGCGGTGCGCTATCTTAACCGACTGCTCGACTTCGGCGTCCCATTCCGGCTGGGAGGCCGTGTCGCACGCGATGCGCGACCACTTCGCGGTGCGAATTGCGAGAATGAGGCTGCTGGCGATGAGCAGCGCCGGCCCCATCTTTGACAGATCGGTTTCGCGGCGGTACCCGGCAATCTCCATAAAATGGATTATAGGCGAATAAAAGGAGAAAATTATCCACTGCAAAGATCGAACGCAGTCGCTTTCGTAACTCTTTAAGCGGGGGTATGCTTGTAGTCGGAGATGTATCGATGGAACAGCTTACGGAGTCTCCGCAAACGGCGACTCTTAAGGTTCTCGTGATCGACGACAACGAGGCTCATGCGGAGGGCCTCGCCGAATTGCTGGGCCTTGCCGGCTTCGAGGCGACGCACGTACTGACTGGCGCCGAGGGCATCGAGACGGCGCGCAGGCTCTCGGTCGACGCAGTTCTACTCGATATGAATCTGCCGGACATGAACGGATTTGAGGTCTGCCGCAGGCTTCGCCGTGATCCGCAGACGACCAATATCGCGGTCGTATTCCACACCGCGCAGGGCTCCGTGCCTGGCGCGCGGCACGAGGGAGACGCATTCCTGACCTACCCAGTGGCGATGAGCGAGGTTTATTCGGTGATTCGGGCCAGTGTGGAGCGCCGCAAAAACCGCTTCGGGAAGATCGTCGAGTGGCCTGCCTGAGACTGGGGAGGCCGATAGCGCATCGGTGCCGTCCAAGAATATTCTTCGACGGCCATAGTTGCTTTTCCCGGAAATAAAATGTGCAAGGTGCGGGCCCAGAGCGGGCCGTGCCTTCCAGGGTAGATTATGCCGTTGACCTTGGGCTAACTCCGTTTGTTTATAATGATCTGCGTCCGCGGGCATGCGTTCGAACAGTAATGCCGCCGGAGGGGGAGTTTGGGCAATGAGCACGCAGGCAGACATTCTCAATGACGCCGTGGCAGACATCGGTCAGCAGTATTACTGGGAGCCTTCACCGAACACACTCTATGCATGGGCCACCGGCGATATCGCCAACCCTGCCGCCCAGTTGGGAACGACCTCGGAATTGGCCATCAATTGCTATACCTGGCCGCTGCTGCTGGCGGTCAATCGCGGATATCTCACCAAAGCGAATGTCAAGTCAATCATCGGAAAGACGATCGATAACAAGGCGGATAAAACCCCCTACGCTTTCACTACCTCGTCGGTCACCCAGTTGTGGACAGACTGGAAGTCCTTTCCTGGAAGCTGGTGGCGGCCCCGCGCGGGCGATCTGGTCTTCTTTGAGGGGTTAATTGGAGGCTTGTTAGGTCACGTTGCTATCTCTACCGGGAATATCGTCCACGATGAATCCGAGGTCATCAGCTTCGGCCATGGACTGACTGTTCCGCAGTTGACGGCTGTTGCACGTACAACAATAGAAAGGATCCGAACCGGATATCTTTCGATTCGTTTCCTGACGCCTTCCTGGCCGTGAATTCCTGGCCATAAAGACATCGGCGAAATCGGGAGTCGTTGTTCAGAAACCTTCAGAGCTGTCTTCGAGAGAGTGGGAGTCCGATTTGAATTTTCCAGTCGCCGGGTCATAGCCCGTGCAGTCCTTGTAAATCGACTGCGCGAAATCCCGACAGTCTCCCCGACTGTAGAACCGCATAGATCTGCGTGTGTTCCTGAATACCTGGTAGAGGTGTTGCACGGTAAATGGCTGCTTGCTCGGATGGGTCTTATTGCTACAAAGTTCGGGCATGCTGTGCACTATCCCCTCTTTGTCTACATGAGTCGAGTCAGCTCCTATCTGGAAGGTATCAGCCGCGTTAGTTCGCGAGATCCGTATGAGCTTCCCTGATTCCAGAACGCAGATAAGCTCCTGATGGGCGCCACTTGACCACGAGCCCCGGAGAATCACCAGAACTACTTTTTCGTTCTTAACAGATTCGATGCTTTCGCCCTTGAGGAGCTTTACGACTTTCCGCTCGCCGCCCCGGTCGTCGTCATCGCCGCCACCGCCACCACTCAAGAGATCGTCAACGTCTTTCTCCATTTGCCCCTCCCTGGAGAGTGTCTTAGTTTCGCTGAGATCGAAGAGTCACTTCGGCTCCCGCCGAACTGCTCATAGATGCGCGACTCACACTCCCGCCCGTTTGGTTTCGGTCCAATCGCCGCATTCCGAGCAGGCAGCCTGTGAGGGGTTCAATGTTTTGGGACGGGGGAGCAAGTTTCACGGGAAGTATAGCCCAGGACCAGCACCGCATCAAGCCGCCATGAGGGGGCATATTGTTTCCCCCGTCGACTTTTGGAAGCAAGCGGCCTCACGAACTGCGCGTGACGCGCAGAACTGATGTGAAGCCGACCTAGTATTTCGGCAACTGAGTCGTATCCCATCCGCCGCCAATGGCTTTGATCAGCAGAACGCTTGCATCCATGCGCCTTCGCTTGATGTCGATGTCATTCCGCTCATTGTTGAGCAGCACGGTCTGCGCTGTGATCACTTGCAGATAGTTGTCCACGCCGCCCTGGTAGCGATTGGTAAAGAGCTGCAATGCTTCCGCTGCGGATGCGGTGGCCTCTTGCTGCTGCTGCGTCTCGCTTTCCAGAATGCGCAGGGCCGCAAGATTGTCTTCCACTTCCTGGAAGGCGGTCAGTGTTGTTTGACGGTAGGAAGCGACCGTGCCGTCATAGCTGGCGGTTGCAGATTCAGAGACAGCGCGGCGTCGTCCGGCATCGAAGAGAGTCTGCGACATCTGCGGTCCAGCCGCCCACATGCGGCTGGGCCAGGTGAAGAGATTGGCGAGCGTAGTCGCCTCAAATCCAGCCGAAGCGTTCAGCATCAGAGTTGGATAAAACGCGGCGCGCGCAATGCCGATCTGGTCATTGGCTTCCGCCATGCGGCGTTCGCCGGCGGCGATGTCGGGACGGCGCTCAAGCAGAGTTGCAGGCAGCCCGACGGGTACTACAGGGAGATTTAGTGGAGTCTGCGGCGCGAACGTAATGCTGAACTCGGCGGGTGGCTTGCCGATCAGCGTTGCGATGGCATGTTCATACTGCGCGCGCATCACTGTCACATCGGTATCCTGCACTTGTGCTCCGTCGAGCTGTGTCTTTGCCTGCGCCACGTCCGACTTGGGAGCTGCCCCGCCGTCGAAGCGATTCTGCGTGAGTTGCAGAGCGTCGGTGTAATCCTTCACCGTGTCGTCCAGCAATTGCTTCTGTGCGTCCGCGCTGCGTAACTCGAAGTAATCGTAGGCTAACTCGGAGTGTAAGCTGAGACTGGCGGTTTGAAGGTCCGCGGCTGTAGCCTGCGCTTCCTCGCGCGCCGCGCTTACCGTTCGACGAACCCTTCCCCACAAATCCACTTCATACGAAAGATCAAAGGGCAAGGTGAAAGCGCCAGTGCCATTATTCGCGTATTGCGGCGGAAAGTAGGGCTGATTGGGGGAGAGCCTTTCGTTGGCGACGCTCGGCGAAGTAGAGATAGTCGGGAACTCAGAGGCCCGGTTAAAGCGAATCATCGCGCGAGCCTGGCGCAGCCGGGACTCGTCTACTTTCAGGTCCTGGTTGGAGACGGTCAGCTCCTCTTCCAGTGCATTGAGCTGCGTATCGCCAAAGAGCTCCCACCACTTGCCGCGTATCTTCTGATCCGCTGGTTGAGCCTGCTTCCACCCATCGGATTCCTTGAAGGATTCCGGCGGCGCCTCTTTGTAGGCCAGTGCGGTAGGCGCCGACGGCTTGACGTACTTTGGGCCGACCATGCATCCGCTGACAACAAGACTGAAGGAACCAATGAGACAAGTCGCAAGAACCCGATTCACTTTGCGCCTCCGGCCTGCGGTGCAATGGCTTGAACCGGATTGCCGCTGGCGAGGGAATCCGATGGGTTCACGATGACCTCGTCTTCCGGATGAAGACCGGAGACCACTTCAACCGTGGCTCCAAAGTCGCGGCCGATAGTGATGGGAACAAGCTCCGCGTGGCCATTGCGAACCACGCCCACGCGCAAGCCTTCCGAACGGAAGAGCAGGGTGTTTGCCGGAATAGTGAGCGACTGCGCGGCAGCGTGAGCGGCCTCAGGGCGTTTGAGATGGACAAAGGCGTAGGCGCCTGGCTTGATGCGTCCTTGCGCGTTATCGATATCGACTTCGACATTCAAGGTGCGCGATGCCATATCAATCGAATCGGAGTTGCGCACGATCGTTCCCTGGAATGTTTCGCCGGGAAACTCATCGAAGGTAAGCGTGGGCTTGGCCCCGGACTGCGCAGCTTCCGAATCGACTTCAGGAACCGCGACGTAGACGCGCAACCGGTTCACAGCAGCCATGTGGAACAGCTCCTGCGGTACGCCGCCCGCTCCCGCATTGATCAGCGCGCCAATGTCCGTATTACGTGCGGTGATCACGCCAGTGAAGGGCGCATAGACCTTTTCAAAGGACTGCAACTGCTCCAGCCGATGTACGTTGGCAGTCATGGAGTCGACCGTGGCTTGCCTTGCGCTGAGATCGCTGACCGCCTGGTCCGTCTCCTGCTTGGATACGGAGTTCGTCTTAAGCAGGTTCTGCCAGCGCGTCGCCGTGATCTGCGCCAGTTGCGCGTTCGCCTGGGCATTCTTCAGGTCTGCGCGTGCTTGCTCCAGTTGCTGATCGATTTCGGGGGTCTCAATCTCCGCGAGGAGCTGACCTTCTTTGACGCGTGCGCCGATATCCACGTACCACTGCTTGAGGTAGCCATTGGTGCGGGCGTAAATGGGCGTGTCGTTGAAGGCCTGCGTATTGCCTGGCAACACGATTTCCTGGCTCACTCCAGCGGTCGATGGATGTATGACATTGACTGTCGGAACTGCCGCCCGCTCCGTCCGGCTGCCCAATGTGGTCTCTGCCTGGACCCGCTGGTGAATGCCCGAATAGATGACGACTCCAAGGATGACGGCAGCAGCCGTGAGACCGATCCACAACATCGGGGACGAGCGCTTCGATGCAGGCTGGTTTGATGCGGACTGGCTCGCTGCGCCCTTGGGAGTTTCAGACGAATTATGATCTACAGTGCTCATGGGTATCTCCGGTCGCGTGCATCGCGGTTATGCGTGAATGGGCTCGTTGTCAGACTCGTTGATAAGCGGTGGGTTCGCAGCTTTGGATCGTCCATGCAGCAGGGCAAACACTGACGGAACAAAGACGAGCGTAGCTACTGTTGCGCAGAGCAGGCCGCCGATCACGGCGCGCCCTAGCGGCGCATTTTGTTCGCCTCCATCGCCGAGACCGAGCGCCATGGGAATCATGCCGATAATCATCGCCAATGCAGTCATGATCACCGGACGGAAGCGAGTTGCACCTGCTTCGATTGCCGCTGTGAAGGAATCGCCGTGATGGCTCAGCCTCTCTTTAGCAAACGAGACAACGAGGATGCTGTTGGCCGTCGCAACACCCATGCACATGATGGCTCCCATAAGTGCGGGAACGCTGAGCGTGGTATGCGTGATGAAGAGAAACAGAACGATGCCGGCCAATGCCGCGGGTAGCGCGGTGATGATGATGAACGGATCGAGCCATGATTGGAAGTTCACGACGATTAGCAGGTAAACCAGAATAATCGCGAAGCCCAGTCCGCCGATGAGGCCGATGTAAGACGTGCGCATGGTGCCATATTGACCGCGCAGCGTGACAAAGCTGCCTCGCGGAAGCGCTTTCCTGTTTGCGTCGACGATGCGGCTCACTTCGCGGCCGACAGAGCCCAGATCTCTGTCCTGAACGGAAGCATAGACGTCGAGCACGCGGCGAATGTTGTAGTGATTAACGGAACCAAGCTCATCGGTGCGCTGGATAGAGGCAACATCGGCGAGAATTGCAGGCCGCTTCTGGTTCGGTCCACTGATTGGAATGTTGCGCAGATCTTGGCCAGTCGTAATATCGTACTGCGGCGTCTGCGCAACCAGGTTGTACGAAACGCCGTTCTTCCAGTTGAGATAGAACATCGGCGTTACCTGGAAGCTGCCGCTCAGCGAGATCAACATACTGTTGGCAATATCGCGCTCGGTGAATCCTCCCTGCGCGGCCTTGGTTCGATCCACAACGACGTGAAACTTGGGGTAGTCGGACTGTTGCTGAATACGAAGGTCGGCGATGCCGCGTACATGGCTCAGCTCGGTCATCATCTTGTCCGCAACACGGCTATTGTCGACAATGTCTGGTCCGTCGATCTGGATGTCAATCGGCGCGGGCAATCCGAAGTTGAGCGTCTGCGTAACAATGTCGGCCGGCAGAAAGTAGAACATCACTCCCGGAAACGCGCGCGGCAGTTGCTCTCGAAGAGTGCGCACGTAATCCGCGGTGGGATGATGTTTTTCTTTCAAACTAACAAGCACATCCCCATCGGCCTCGCCAACCAGTCCCGATCGATTGTAGATGTAGTTGATGCTGCTGATCGGCAAGCCGATGTTATCGAGAATGTTGTCCATCTCAGCCGCCGGAATCGTCTGGCGAATCCTTGCTTCCACCTCATCGACCAGCTTGGCAGTTTCTTCGACGCGCGTTCCCGTCTTGGCGCGCACGTGCAGGATGAACTGTCCGCTATCGGTATCCGGAAAGAAGTCCTGACCGAGGAAGGGAATCAGCAGGAAACCGCAAAGACATACGGCAACGAAGCCAGGAACAAAGAACTTCCTCGCCGAGACAAGCCGCGTCAGCAGCGACGAATAGGCCAGCCGCACTTTCTCGAAAACCCGTTCGAATCCCTGCTGAAAAAGAGTAAATGGATTGCGCGACTTGGAACCGCCATGATGCTTGGCCTTCAACAGATACATGGCCAGCGTGGGCACCAGCGTACGCGACAGAATGTAGGACGCGATCATGGCAAAGATCACGGCCTCTGCCAATGGAACAAAGAGATATCGCGCGACACCGCTGAGAAAGAACATGGGCAAGAAGACGATGCAGATACACAACGTCGAGACCAGCGCGGGAACGGCAATCTGCGCAGCGCCCTCGAGAATACCCTCGTGAAGCTCTGCGCCCTCTTCCAGATGGCGCTCGATGTTTTCGATGGTGACGGTCGCATCGTCCACAAGGATGCCGACGGCAAGTGCAAGGCCGCCCAGCGTCATGATGTTGATGGTCTCATGCAAGAGGCTGAGAACGATCACCGACGTCAGGATGGACAGCGGAATAGAGATGGCGATGATGACCGTGCTGCGCCAGCTTCCGAGAAAGATCAGAATCATCAGGCCGGTCAGCGCCGCGGCAATCACGGCCTCGCGAACGACGCCGTTGATGGCTCCCTGCACAAAGATCGATTGATCCGACAGCGGTTGAATCTTGAGGCTTGGCGGCAAGGTCTGTTCCACGCGCGGCAGCAATTGACGAATGCCCTTGACGACATCGATGGTCGAGGCGTCGCCTGCCTTGAGAACAGTCAGCAACACACCGCGATTGCCATCCTGCCGGACGACGTTGGTCTGCGGCGCGAATCCGTCGCTGACCGTCGCGACATCGCGCATGTAGATCGTCGTGTCTCCAATGGTCTTGATGGGAAGATCATTAAGCTCATCGACAGTCTTGACGTCGGCATTCAGGTCCACGTCGTATTCAAACTGGCCCATCTTGGCTGTGCCGCCGGGCAGGATCAGGTTCTGATTGCCGAGTGCGGTGAGCACATCATTCGGCGACAGTCCCTTGGACTGCATCAGGTTCTGATTGAGATTCACCATGATCTGGCGCTGTTTTCCGCCAAAGGGATACGGCACAGAGGCGCCTGGAACCGTTACCAACTGAGGGCGCAGAAAGTTCATCGCCATGTCGTTCAGTTGCGGCTCGGTCAGGTTCTTGCCGGAAAGCCCGAGTTGCAGAACCGGAACAGTCGATGCGCTGTAATTGAGAATCAATGGTGGCAGGCTGCCTGGAGGCAACTGACGCAGAATGGTTTGCGAGACCGCGGTAACCTGTGCGTTGGCCCGATCAATACTGGCGCTCGGTTGCAGATATAACTTGACGATCGCTGTTCCGTTTACCGTCGTGGACTCGATATGCTCAATATTGTCAACTGTCGTGGTGAGCACGCGTTCGAAAACGCTGGTGATGCGCCCTTCCATCTCTTCCGGATTAAGGCCGGTGTATGTCCAGGAGACGGCGACCACTGGAATATTGATATCCGGAAAAATATCCGTGGGCGTCCTTAAGATAATGACCGGGCTCAGGATAAGAATGAGTAATGCCAATACGATAAACGTATAGGGCCGGCTCAAAGCAATTTTGACAATCCACATGCTGTTCTTCTGTTTCCTCGCTTCGGTCTATGCTGAGACACACACTTTCATGAGAGCAACGGTGCTCCTCTAAAATGCAATCTCCACCCGGAGGGCCAGGTATATCGTCGGCCACGCTTCTACGGCCCGGTTGCAACAGCAGTCGGGGAGCGCGGGCGTGCTCAGGCTGGATGTTCTCCAGTTAGATTGGATTCCCTACTTCGATATTCGTTGCAAGAATTGGTGCGAAGAGGCTATGACGCGCGCAACCGGGCATCGGCTGCCATTGAGTATTGTTCCGGCGGCATGACTGTCCAGATCGGACCGCGTAAGCTGCCAGAACAAGGGGAGGCAGAAGGAAGCCTCGCGCGATTGCCACGAAGAAGCAACGAGTCAATTGTGCGGCTGGTGAGCGGCTGGCACGAGGCTGAGGATTTATGATCGCAAGCGGTGAATTATCGCCAAGATTTCGATGAATGCCCAAGCCACCGAAACCAGGAGAATGTAGTGAAGATCAAAATCATTCTAGGAATGCTTGCGATGTTCTGTGGAAGTTTAGCCAGCTACGCACAGAGCGATTGGCAGCAAAGAGTCAAGGACGAGCTGCCTTTGCTTGGGCATCGTAACTGGATTGTGATTGTCGATTCCGCTTATCCGTTGCAGAGTTCGCCTGGAGTGGAGACGATCGATACCAGCGCGGACCATCTGGCAGTGCTTGATTATGTGCTGGACTCGCTCAAGAGCACAAAACACATTCGTCCAATCGTGCATACCGATAAGGAACTCGGTTTTCTGACGGAGCAGGATGCTCCAGGCGTCAGCCGGTACCGAGACGAGTTGAAGGCACATCTCAGCGGACTTCCGTTGGATGCGATTCTCCACCAGACGCTCATCGATCGAGTAGGCGAGACCGGAAAGAGCTTTCACGTTCTGGTATTGAAAACAGGAATGGCCATTCCTTACACTTCGGTGTTCCTGCAGCTTGACTGCAAGTACTGGAGTGCGGAATCTGAGGCGAAGTTACGGGATAGGATGAAGGCGGCGGAACATCAAAGGACAACGCCTTAGAGGCGAATGAAAAGCATGATTCAGCGTCAGGCCATGCACGCAAGGAGCGGTCAAATTGTCAGCTGACAAATCCAAGGCGCGGAAGGGCATTTTCATGAGCCGGATAGCTGACTTTACTCAAGAAAAGTTGGTAGTAAGGGTTGTCGCGCAGTTTGTCAAGGATCGGATCAGATAGGAATCCAAGACTCCAGAGGGAGCCTTCTCGATAAGACTGCTCGAGTAACTGCACTGCTTTCTGAGGCTCATTCAGGCCAACCAGAATAATCGCTTTCGCATAGGGTTCGTGTCCTTGCTCGTGCGCCTCCCTATATGCCATGGCATCGAGGATTTCGCTTGCTCGCAGACGTTGGCCTGTCGCGCTGTAAACGTAACCGAGAGCGCCCTGTACAACATCATTTCTCGGAGAGTCCGCTGCCATCGCTTCAATGCGCTCAATCTGAGCCTCCAAATCTTCGAGTTGGATCGAGGCCAGCGCCTCCACGGCATCGAATACGAGCCCGTATTGACCGCTGGCTTTGGCTTGTTCAATCTGCAGGAGAACATTTGCGTGTTCTCGCGAGAGATACTGGCTCCAGACATACAACGCCATCGCAAGGGAACTTAAAGCATTAAGCTGTGCGACTTCAAGCAGCAGGGCGGAGGCTTCCTTTGGGCTTCCTTCCGCGATGTGAAGCATTGCCCGGCCTCCCATACAACTTGTGCATGCGGGATGATGCTTTAAGGCGGCATCGAATCCACGGCGAGCGCTTTGCCAGTCTCGCTTTGAGACCATCTTAAGCCAGGCCGCAGCACACTTTGCCGCGGGCAGTTCTGGATCAATCTCCAGCGCCCACTGCAAGGCCGCCTCGGCGGAAGAGTACCCAACTGAAGCGCGAGTTATGCCCAGCATACCCCCTGCAATCAGAGCATTCGCCAAGCCTGTAAATGCCTCAGCATTGCCAGGGTCGAGATCGATAGCTTCCCGGAAGAACCGTGCAATCGCACCGAGATTCCTGTGCGAGAGAGTTTCCCACATCCTGTTGGCAAGGGCCACCAATTCGGCAGAGCGCGCCTTCCGAGGACCAGGAATTAGCGAGAAATCGAGCGGTATGTTGCCGTGAACGCTCTTTTTCTGCACGAGGGATGCGTGAAGTGATAAGTTCTCGTGGATTTCCGAGGGTTCATTGGTCAGGAATCGGCCGCGGTTCCTCATCCAGTCATCCAATTCTTCGGCGTACGCAAAGATCGCGCTCTTATTGCCGCCAAGCCGATGAATCGGTAGGCCATACTCGGAATGCCATCTCTGAACCGTTCGGCAACTGCGGTCAAGATGTCGGGCGATTGACTTCCAACTATCAAGTCTATGCTGCGCAACGGCTCTCTCGGTCATTACTGAAGTCACATGTTTTCCCTTCGGTAACAACTTACAGATGCCTGATCGGGCGCGTCAACCCCTAATAACCTATTACTTACAACTTAAAACGAAAGGAATGCAGCCTGCTCTCCCGGAAATTCGGATGCTAGCCAGTTCAGGCCGTCTCAGGGCGAAGAGTGCAGCCTCTGGAGACCCGGATCCAAGCCTAAATTTGATTTCCTGAGGCGTTTCAAAAACAGGTTCAACCTTAAGTCAGATACCTACAGTGGGTACTAGCGAACCCCCAGAGCGCCTGCGAAATGTGATGTCGCTGAGATTGCCCAAGCCAAAGATTGTCCAAACCTAGACAAGAGGAGGCCCTGTGACGAAGATAGGCGCATAGATGTAAAACCAAGTCTCGTGGAATTCACGGACCGCTGGCTTTCCGTATCCTCGACCGGTCCGATGCAGACTCCACTTCCGAGACTTCGCTTGCTAACTATCTTCGTGGCGAAAGCTACCTCAGTGACGCATATAGTCGTGTGTCTTGACTATCCCGGCGTATGTTGTCCGTTCCGAATGGCATAGTCTCGACGTAATATGCTTTCAGTCATCTCAGTGCCATTTACTCGCCAGAGCATCCAAGGCATGCTCCGAAAACTTAATTATGCGCGGAACTTGGTTGTCCGGTCCGTAAAGGTGGAATCGATTATGTGGAAATGGGCTTTGGAAGCGACCGGAGGATTGCTTCTGGCGATTGTAGGGTACTTTTGGGGATGGAACAGCGGATGGAGAGTCGGTTATCGGGAAGGCTGGTCCGATGAACAGAAAATGAAACGAGCGTCCATCAAAGGCGAGATGAGCAACACCGCGACGATCTCCCAGTCTTGGACCGCTCCTGAAGTACATCACTGAAACAGTGCAGAACATTCTTCCCGCATCCCATTTATCATCCGGCCACGTGAAATGCCGACTAGAGTTTACGCGGAAAGGCTTCCCTTTTGAGACGTCACGAGGGATGAATTACCTTGAAATACCCGGCGTATTTCGTAAGAGTTATACCAAAGATGTAATCGGTATCTGCGACTTCCAGTTGAAACAAAGATTGTGCGCTGGCACAAGTCACACCAGGGAGTGAGCTATGCATAGCGATCCGTGGCATGTTCTACACGTAGTCTCGAACCATGAAAAACTGGTTGCTCAGCACCTCGGCGTGCGTTCTCTGGAGCATTACTTACCCCTGTATACGGAGCGTGTAAAGTGGACGGATCGGATCGTAGTAGCGGAACGCCCGCTCTTTCCGGGTTATTTGTTTGTTCGGTTCCTGCCGCAGAGCAGGCGTTCTGTCATCTCCACGCCCGGCGTGCTACGCGTTCTGGGCGATGACGAAAGTAATATGGTGAGTTGTGCAGAACTTGACCAGATTTGCATAGGACTGGCAAGCGGACTTCTCCTGCGACCCCATCCCCGCGTCACTGTTGGAACACAAGTTAGGGTGCGTAACGGCGTCTTTGCCGGAGTTGAAGGATTGGTGACGGAGCTTCGTCAGCAATCCAAGGTGATCCTTACTCTTTCTGCAGTTACTCAGTGCTTTTCATTGGAGGTAGAACTCGGTGATATCGAGGTTGTGAATAAGGCTGTGGCAAAGCCTGGTCTTCTACGTTCCGCCGCCTACAGCTGAGTGCTCGCAGCGAATCAGACATTGCAACGAACCAGGGACGTCCGCTGGTCGGTAAGTGAATAAATAGAGAGTAGTAGACCGATGGAGCCAGCGATCTGGCTGGCCGATATCCTGCCGTGTGCTTTGGATGAGTTGCCGGGTTTAACATTTGATGTCAGTCAGAGCAAGTGATGTGGCCCAAAAACTGCGGTAGCCCACAGGACGCCGCTTTCGCGCGTCCTGTGGGCTACTCTGTGATTCTGTAATTTATCGGCTACTGCCGCTCAAGTGGCGAGGCCGGGCTTCTGTGGCGCCATCAATTCGTAGCCTGTTGCTATCTGCCTCCACAGATATAGGTGCTTGTGTAGCTTGTGGAGGCTGTCAGGGCCAATCCAGTGTTGAGGGAAGCCTGCGTTGTTGAGTACGTCGGCAAGATTGAAGTGATGGCCGTGTAAGGAGGTACCGACAACCCAAGCGTGAAAATGCAGTTGGGAAGATGTGCGCGTGAGACCGTTGTTACCGTGTAGAGAACGCCAATTGCTGGGCCGGTTCCCGTTGTCAATGTGACCGTACCACTGAACTGATCGCACACATGCGATGGAGCGCAGGCAATGAAATTGCCGGCTCCTGCCGCTGGACCTGCGGACAGGCCTGCAGCGGCTGTGCCTGCGAACGCTGGTGAAGCTACATTGGATGATGCTGTGAACTCTCCTGAAATGCTCATATCGCCAGTGGTATTGCGGGTTGGAGCTATATAGGATGATGTCGATTGCCCATTATCTTTGAATGGATATTTGAGTGAACTAGTGGGCCCTGCACTAGCGCCATTCGCCTTCAACCGTTGCCACGCTGAGCCGTTCCATTTCAGAATATCGGCACTCATATACCCATCTCCACAATTCCATGTGATGTTGTTGTAGTCGGTAGAGGATAGAACAGAATTTCCTGTAGTTGTCTGAGCCGCTACGGAGACCGCGCTCACGCCCCCGTTATAGTCGTGACAAGCAATGGCGTATCGGTACGTGGTTGTGCCAGGGGCGCCGATATGTGTAACGGTCGGTGCGCTTGGGTCCGGTAAGGAATGGGTGGAGAGCGTCCCTCCGCTCTTGATGCCACCATAACTTCGCAACGCGCCAAGGGTGAATGGGGCATGACCTGCCAAGCCATATACAGACTGGGCCTGAGTCGTTGCGTTATACATCAATTCCAAACCACAGTTGGAACAAGATGGGTGGGCGTAAATCTGGTAGTAATTTGGGGACGATCCTTGTCCAAAGTCGTACTTGAATGAACCCCAGGTGACAGGCCACGGTGCAACGTTTTTAATCCCATAAACGAGGTTGAATTCTGTATCCGTACCCGGGCTGTAAACGACAGAATTACCGTTCAGCGATGCAGCCGAGCCGCCGTGAACGGTATTGCTGGATGCAGTCGCTTCGAATTTAGCTAAATCTCCGCCGCTTTCGACGTCCAACGGGGTGACTTCATTGGATGCGCCTGTAAAGTCGAAGGCGACTCCGCCTGGAAAGTTCTCGACGTCGGCAGCAACTATCCGGTTGGCCCATCCGCCGAGCTTGAATCCGATGCCCCCCTTGAGGAATGGTTGGAAGTTGCCACCAATCCAGGTGTTGGCATTGGTGGATGCCTGCATATCGACTGCAATTTGAGCTCTAACTATCTGGTTGTCGTCAAACCTGCTGTAACAATCGCAATTCCATTGCCAGGTTTTCCATCCGGTGCGGATGCCCGTCTGAAAGCTCTGTACACGGTTCCGAGCGACGTTGCCCATTTGCATACCTTGAAGGTCAAAGCCGATACTGCCGTCCGATGTTGATGTACCAATTATTTCGATGTCATGGATTTGTACCTTAGCTGCTGAGCCACCGGGAATCTTCGAGTCATTGCCCCAGGATGCAAGACGTAACCCTTGTCCGCCGGTTGTGCCCGATAGCGTAATCGTAGTCCCGTATCCTGCCACATCGCGCCATCCAGCTCCCGCCAGTTCTGAGTTGTCGTTGAGGATAAAGACGGGTACAACAGAAGCGGTATAGGAAGTTCTACCGAGCTTCAAAGTCGTATTTCTGGGCAAGGTTATGGTACTGGAGATCGTTTGACTCCCTGTGAGTGTTGTTGCGTCGCAAATACCCCCGCCGGCAGGTAGCGCTTCGATACAGCTCTTAATCTTTGCACCAGCATCGGCTCCTGCATAGCAAGCAACATTCAACGTGTCATTTGTGACTGCCGTGTTGGGTACTGCAGCCCCTGTAGGACACGCCTGGCCAATCGCAACATTATCTGAGGAGCTGGCGCCTCTACTGTTCTGGGGATTCGTTGGCGGATTCGCATCTAATTGCGATCCGGAATCGTTGGCTGATGCCGCAGACTTTGCAGGGTTGGATTGATTGTATGGAACCTGCACGTTCTGTGCATGGAGCGCCAATGGCAGGCATAGAGTGAAGGACAAAGGGATGAGTGAGAGTCTGCGTATCATGCAATTCTAAAGCCTCTGCGGCGAAGCTGCAGTGATGACTAAAGCATCGTCGACTGAGAGGGATTGGCACTTACGTTATTGGGCGACCTTGCAGAGTTGTGCATGACGCGGATGTTCAAGCCAAGGAGGACGCCCGCGGCGAATCCAAAGAGATCCGCGAGAATATTATGGGGACGTGCGATGGGCCCTGGAAGAACCTGCTGCATGACTTCGGGAACAATGCCCAAGGACCCTATGACGAGAGAAAGCAGCAGATTGGTTTTGAGTCTCCAAGCGGCAACGGGAATAGCGGCAACTGTTGCGCAAGCGAGAAAGTGTAACCACCGATTCGAGTCGTAGATCGAAAGAGCTTTATATGTCCAACTGCCGCCGGGGAGAATGGAAATGAAGAATAGTCCACTGGTCAGTGCGCACCAGAGATAGCACAATCGTGTCTTTGTCGACATGGGCATTGCTCCTTACTCATGCTGAACTGTTTCGAACTTACTCAGCTTTTGGTTGAAGACGCGTGAGACAGAGTCAATGAAGATGACTGCGGACGCTCCTCGGCTTCTGGCGCCATACTCGCGCCAGAGGCTGATGTATCCATGGCCAGGGAAATCGATGCGGGCCTGCCATCCGGTATTGATTCCCCACTGCTGTGTTGTATCGTCAAAGTGGAATATTATTCCGGAGAATCCAAACAGAGGGCAGGTTTGGCAAACGACATCCCAACATTGTTGGAGTGTTATGTCTGCCTTGACTTCGTGTTCAAATGCTTCGAGCGCGAGTTGAGCACTGATAACACTGCGAAGATCTCCCCCGAGAACCATCCGGCCGGCGACACTGAATTCGTTGTAGCCGAGGTGCTGCAATCCGAGCCAGGCGGCGAGGCAGACAAGTACAATCACGAAGCCACGGTTACGACCGTGGTTGATCGTCAGGAGAATAGACGCCGTGGCGCCAATGCTGCAGATGGCATAGATGACGAGTACAAGACGCCGAGGTGTGAGGCCTCTGGAAAGAAGCTTGTGGTGAATATGCGCGCGGTCGGCCGCAAAGATAGGTTGCCCACGGATGAAGCGCCGCACAATCGCAAGACCGACATCCATCAGGGGAACTGCGAGAACCAGTAACGGTGCGGTCATGCCGAGCAATGTGGCCGACTTCTCGCTCCATATTGCGCCGTAGCACCCAAGCAGGAATCCGAGAGTCAGGCTGCCACAGTCGCCGAGGAAGATACTCGCCGGATTGAAATTGTAACGAAGAAAGCCAAGCAGTGCTCCGGCCAGCGGCATGATGGCAAGGGCCATTGGGAAGTTGTGATCGAGGACGGCAGCAATCAGCATTGTAAGCGCAGCGAAGATGCTGACTCCGGTCGCGAGGCCATCGACACCATCGATCAAGTTGATTGCATTTGTGCACGTGACGATCCACAAGACTGTAACAGCAAGGCTCGCGGCGACGCTGGGAAAGGAGTATCCCGCGACGACACTCACATGCACGCCGCCAAACCACGCCAGTATCGTGGCAACCACTTCGCCTGCAAGTTTTTGCCATGGACGAAGATTGACAATGTCATCCATCAGTCCGATGCCAAAGACGATGGCAAGGGCAGGAAGAAGACGGAGGACAAGGGGCAGATCTTCGCCGACGATTGCGCCAGAACTGAACCTGACTGCTAGAAGCAGGCCGTATGCAGCGAACACCGCAACGACAATGGCCACACCGCCGAGTCTTGGAATCGGTGCGCTATGGAACTTTCGTTGCTGGTCGGGCTGGTCTACGATTCCAAAGCGCCACGCCAGGTTCCTGACCAGTGGCGTCAGGAATAGCGTCAAAGCGAACGAGACAAATCCGAGGAAGAGGAGGGAATACATCGCGGTATATCAATTTCTTAGCGCAAGAGGATCATCGGCAAGGGGTACTCAGGGTGAGAGTTGGCCTTTCGCTTGTCCGGAGGTGGCGCCATCATGATCGATACTTAATTCCTCTATGAAGGTCATCTGGAGTGCCAGGATGTTGCAGGTGTCGCGCCCAAGCAAGTAGCCATTCGCAGTCAGCAAGTTAAATAGTGGTCTGCGATTGGCTGAGGTTAAATGTGTATGTTCAAAATGAATACAAACGGGCGGTATCGGCAATTTCAACGCCATGCGGACCACGTCAGCATCGAAGCCTTCTGCGTCGATTTGCAGGAGGTCTATATTGGACAGGCCAAGTTCGGTCACGAGTGAGGAGAGAGAGCGGCAGGGCACAATAATTCGCTCGATCTCATAAGGCTTCGTACCATGGGCTTCCAAGTGCTTCCGGGAAAATGAAGCTATTTGAAGTGTTAAATCGGCATCAGAATCCGAGATGTCGGTTCTTTTGACTCGGTAGAGATATGCCTCGCCATTCTGATAACCAATCGCGCTTTGGATGAGAGTGACGTTAGGCAGTCCCGCATAGGTGTGTTGCAAGCGAGCAAATGAGTAGGGATTCGGTTCTACGAGAATTGCGCGCGTCATCCCCTTTGCGACGTGGTGATAGATAGGATCATTCGTTACGCCATCGCAAGCGCCAATTTGCAGGATAGTACTCTTCTCTCCGCGCGAATTGTAACTCGCCAGAATCAGGTCCAGCGGCTTGAGCGTGACAGACGGCAACCGGCGACGAACCTCGAACTCGTACGGCGTCTGATCCATCCATTCCCGAATGAGACGGTAAAGCCGGAGACGCAGTATTCGGAATTCTTGCCTCCATAACCAATCCAGAAAGGCCAGGAAGGTCTTGGAGTTCTGTCTTTGGGCCGAGAGAGTGGCTTCTAATGTCATCGATCTGAAGCAGCCTCTGTGCAACGTTCCGATAATTGTTGGGATTCTGCTGAGAGTAGTCGTGGGTCAATACGTCTTCAACGATGCCATGCAAACAGTGCCCGTTGCCGCGATTGGCGGGTGCGGCATTCCTTTATTCTGGAGAAGAATGGCGGTCAGTTTTGAGCCCATTTGACGGGCTGGCGTTGCCTCTCGGGAAGTTGTTTCGCGGCGGATTGCCAGGAAGATACTTTCTTGTCATAGATGTTGTTAACTGCTCTGGCCTTGATATCCCACTGGTATTCGAGACTGCGGCGAAGTGCGCCACAGGCGAGCGGAAACCGAAAGCTTTCATCGTTCATCCGGATCAAGGCGTCGCGAATGCCCGCTATGATTTCGAGCCTTGAGCAGGCTGGAACTCTGATCCCGCAATCTGCGTGAATTGCGTCGGTGAATCCGCAGTGGTTCGGACAGACTACTGGAAGTCCATTCGCCAACGCCTCAACAAGGACAGTGGATGTGAGATCGTAAACGCTAGTGATAGCCAATACGTGCGCTGTCTGCATTTGCCGTAGGACGGTTTCGCGAGCAACCTGGCCGAGCCAGTCACAGCGGTCGTGGATGCCAATTGCACATGCCATCCTCCGCCACTTTGTCGAATACGGTCCGCTGCCAATGATCGTCAATTTCCAGTTCAGCTCGGGGGGAAGCATCTGCAGCGCCGCGAGCAAAAATGGAAGTGCCTTGCCGGGAACGAGATTGCCGCACCAAAGGATGGCGAGCGGCTCGGCGGAGGTTCTTTGAGCCGGTGTGTTTCTGGTGACGGGTGGTAGTCCGATCTCACAGGCGACGGTCGATTCCTGGCCGTAGAATCGTTTGATTTCTTTTTGAATTCCAGTGGTGGCCGCGATGATTCCTCCCTCAGCTCTGGCGAATGCCAGTTTTGGAGTTCTTGAAAATCGCCTGTCCCGGTCGTTGAGCAGATTTCTGGCCAGAAAGTAAAGTGCGCCGCGAACTCCGAGCGCGGGGAGAAGCGCCCATGTGGTCTGTTCAAGTCCACCGATCGGACCCCATACAAATGGCGCGTCGAGCTTCCATAACAAACCGGGTACCCTGAATCCAACATAAGTGAGTTGGTGAACGATATCAAAGCGTATGCCCTTGTGGAGATCTCTGCCTACTTCGTACGCTGCCCTTTGCCACTGTTTCCTGTATGTGTATAGGTATGCAGGAGGCCAGACTTTTTCCACCGTCTTATATCGTAACCGGGGGATGTAGTGGAATTTCATCCTGCTCCGAAGCTCCGGCCTTCGCATTAATTCCGATTCGATTTCATCCTTACAGTCCGATCCTGTGAGTACCCAAAGATCGTGATATCTCGATATAGCCTCTACCCATCCCCATCCCACTCCATATTCCGATCCTCTCGAAGGGCTGCAGGCATAGGCGCTGACCAGAACCTTGAGCCGGGGGCCATTCGGGATCTCGCGTGTTGCAGGATAGTCTTTCGCATTGCCTTCTGCATCAAGTTGTGTGAATAAAGTATGTGACATGATGCGTGATCGTATTCGCGGGAATGTTGTACAATACCGAAACGTTCGAATTAGCCCGCCGCCCTAAGGCGAGCTGCGTCTTCTCGAACATATAGGTACGACGGGACAGGCGCTCGTCGTACAAGCGATCTGCGAACCAGGGAGATAGAAAGCGTCTCAAGATAGACATATACTGCGACCATTACGAGCAAGTCCACCGCGAAGCTGGCCGTGGTGGTCTCCGGTATGGCACGGACCGTGAAGAACATCATCACCGTGCCGGACTCCAGCACGCAAATGCGATCCTCCGGACTGAGTCGATCACTCCTCTTATGCACCCGGAAGAACAGTATCCATCCTGCGAACCATGAGACGAAATACGGAATGCCGCCAGCGATTCCTGCGTTGAGCAGAGCTTGAAGATAGGAATTGTGGACGTGCTCTCCGATGGTCAGGCGATCTGTCCACTGACCACGGCCAAATAGAGGAGAGTCCTCGAATGCAACCAGGCCATGTTCGTAGGCGCGCGTCCTTCCGGTCATGCTGAGGAACTCTTCTCGGGACTGACCTCGCTCCAGATATGTGGCAATCTGGTCTGATAGAGCTGCGGGAGTGTCCAGCAGGAAAATTACAAGAATGGCCAGGACTGCAAACGGAAGCGCATAACGGCGCATACGCGACGAGACGAGGAGAGCGAACAGCAGCGCAGCCACTGAGCCAAAAACCGCGCCGCGCGATTGCATCCGGTACACGATGAAGAAGGACGCCGCTGAAGCGCAAATGAAGAATAGAAAGAGGCTGACGCGGCGACTGTGATACGCCCTTACGAGGCACACGAGGCCTGGAACCGCCGCCCACCGTGCTACCCCGGATGACCGTGAAAGTCCGTTTAATTCCGCAAGAACGCCATAGCCTGTCGCTGTTTCACCAAATACGGAGTTTCGAGCCTGATACCCGATGATCGCGGCGACTACAAACGTTGCCACCCATGTGACCTGAAGCATCTGCCGGACGGATCCAACAGGATTGCGACGATCGACGAATGTCCACGCTACGAGTATGGTAGCGAGGAAATCCATCGACCAATATAAGGACCACTGCGGGTCGGGTGAGTAGATAGCGGAGAGCGCAGCGAAGACGCCATAGACCATCAGGAGCCGCGATGGTGCACTTCTTGGAATCTGAATCTTTTTATGCCCAAGAAGGAGAAAGGCGGAGAGCGGAAGCACTGCGTACGGGAGACAGGCACGTATACAGAGTTGCCAGTCATTGAGATTGGACGGCGGCAAGATGTTCCCTAAACCCGTATTCAGGTTGACCCAAAGGCACGTCCACAGGATGAGCGCAGAGGCGGGCGCGTGCAGAAAGCGAGAGGATCTCTGCGGAGCGGCATAGGAAAACGAGGTCATCGCCATCTCTGTCCACCAGTGGGAAGCGATTGACGATTTTCAGCAGCCATGACGCCTTTTGTCGTGCAATGGACGAAGGTGATTATCAAGGTCGAAGGTACTCCATCATGATTTAATGCGAGTCGGTGTTTGCCTCGTGGTCTGAAGTCTTGGCATGGGATATAGGAAATCTGCATGTGCGTGTTGAAGATGAATATGCAGCGCATTTGCCTTGTTAATCGTCTCCAGCTTTGACTAGATACTCTGCCATCACTCGTCCAACAGCCTTCTCTCCGCACTTATCTCTCCACCAGCCCAGGCTTCGCAGTCTGGCCTCTTCGAGTGAGGCATTGTCGTAGAGATAGGGTTCAACTACTCGCGGAAGATCGCTCCAGTCCTTGATTCGGAGGACGGGAGCGCCATCGTAGAACCACTCATCGGTCAGGTGTTCGCACACAACAAGGCAACCAGCGCGCAGGCCCTCGAAAAAGCGGAAGGAGTCTAAGACCGTGCCTCGGGGTGCGAGGCATATCTTCGAATCCATCAACCTTTGCGAATAGCTGTCGTACTCTGGCGGGCGGTGTACAGGAGAGCTCTTAACCTCTCCTCCGTCGAAGCAAAAGTGGGGGTCGCGCTCTATCATCTGCGCAATTACGCGGAACATCTTGCGTCTGGAAATCACTTTTGGAGATGGGATCAATTTACGCCAGAAAGTCATTTCCAGGTTGATTCCACCCGCAAAGAAGCAGTGAAAAGGACGGTCGTGCATTTTCTTCTGAGGCAATGCTTGCTGTTGACCATATCCCTCAGGAACGTCCAGCGCATGAATTCTGGAGTGCACGCGCTGAGGCCACTTCCGAGGCACAAATGTGGATTCCCAGCGGGATCGCAAATGGAGCGCCCAGTTTCGTATGAATTTCAGCCACAGAACGAAATGGAGATGATCGAGTTTCCACCATGTGCTCGAACCGAATACAGGTCGCAGTCGATGGGTCTTAAACACGGCTCGTACATGTCGTATATACCGCGGCATCAGGCCGAACTCTTCTCCAAGAAGTAATACCGCCACGCGGGGACCGTATTCCGGAAGTGCGTGGTGGTTGTAAGTCAGATAGAGATGCAAAGGGTCTTGAAGATATTCCTCAGGCAAGAGCCGGTCCATCTCCGCCAGGACTTGCCCATAGTAACGGCAATCGATGGGTAACGAATCATCCCATACAGGCGGATACCACTCTTTAATTGGACGATCTGCCGAAATCAGGAAATAACGACACTTCAAACGATGCGCCGAAGTTCTCTCAGACTCTTCCGGTATAGCGAGCCTGCTATCGCTTTTGTCCATACGATGGTTGTTCCTCGCGGTCCTGAAAGCGAAGGTGTTGAAGTTGATCGGGAGCTTTTCTCGAAGCTTCGAATGTCGACTGCGGTCTCGAAGATGCGGTATGGTTTCCAACTAAGAATGGCGCCTCAATATTGCCCAGGGCGCGCTCGAGCAGGCTTGTATTGCGCTGCAATAAGCCGCTGCAAACGGACATCACCAGGCGAATGGCAAGGCCTAGATAGCACCGAGAGAGTGAAAGGCGATGTTTTCGGACGAAGTAGATGCGGTTGCGGACCTCGAAACGCCCAAACTGCCGCGCGGATACTCTTCCACCTGGGGATGGAAAGTGGCTGAATCCTGCATTTGCCACAACGGCTAGCCGGCCCATGCGGCTGATGGAATAAGTGAAGTCCAGATCTTCGAGATAGCTATAACTGTCAAAAGCCTCGTCAAAGATATTGTTGCTGAATACCTCGCGACGAAAGATCACGGCTGTGGAGGGAATCCAGTCCACGAATTGCGTCTCGTCAATTTCACCGATCATCGATTGCCAACCGCTGAGAGATACGGTGCCAGGTCTGGCGGAGTATAAGCCGAGCTGCTTGGCCAAAACGCTGTGTTTCAGGATGGCGCTGCCTCGCCGGGGATAGTTGCGAAGATTGAAGGCTGCTCCGAGGATATCCGGCGCTGCATCTCTCCAGAAGCTGAGCATGTTTGCAAACGCGAGTGGTTCGAATGTGGTGTCGTCATCGACAAAGCCGATAAGTGTCGCAGAAGGCTCGCAGGCTCGGATGCCCGCGTTTCGCTGGGCTGAAGCCGATGGCGGCCAATGCCTAAGATAACGTGTTGTCAGCTCGGGAAACTCGGCTATAACGGGCTCGACGGGTTCGCGGCTGGCGTCAACCACGACAATTTCGGTGGGCGCAATCGTTAGGCGGCGTAAGCTCTCCATGAGCTTTCGCAAGTCGTCAGGCCGATCCTTGGTAGCGACGACGAGTGAAATTCGGTGCATCATGGTCTTTGGCTTATGGCGTTGTAACTGATTGTGTAATCTACGGCCGGCTTGTTCTCAATGCAGGCGCGCGCTTCTCGCATGAAAGTCGTTGAGCTGAATCTTTGTGCCTGGGCCGCCAGGTGGGCTCTCATTGCAGATTGGAGTGATGGCTTTTCAAGGACGGCCTGAATCTTCTCAACCGCTTCATCGACACATGAGAACAACAGGCCGGAGTGACGGAGGATTTCAGTCTGGCCTCCGTCACTGGAGGCAAAGACAATTGCGCCTGCCTTGACCATTTCTGCAACCGAGATGCCGAAGGACTCCGCGGCGCAAGTCTGGATTCCATAGCGGCAATTGGCGAGGATCTGCGCTTTTCTGTTGCCGCTGACGCGCCCTTCGAGAACAATCCAGTCGGCGCGTTCCTTGCAGAGCTGCGCGATTCGCCTCCCGTAAGAATCGTTCTCAATCTCACCACACAGGTAAAGCCGAATTGCATGCCCGCGCTGCCGTATGGTTTCCAGGATGGCGATGGCCCGCTCTACCTGCTTCTGTGGCACGATGCGGCCAATCATGACAAACGCCTGTTCCTTCATGTCCCACGGAACATGCGGGAATTCTGTCCAGACAGATGGATACACGACGGCCCTGCACTCGACTTCACAAAACTGCTTCAGGAGGCTGGCAGTCCAGCGGGAATTGGCGATGACTGGATCGTCCCGGAATGCATCCCGACCGGAAGGCCTGCCATATGTGGAAGCGATCCCCAGATAGGCTCTGCGGACCGGCGATTCCCGATAAATCCAGCCCGGCGACGGAGGATGGAGCCGTTTGCGAAGCTCGCGATGCCAACTGAAGTCAGCCACGAAGTGCACTGCGGGTAGGCCCCAATCCGTTGGATTGTACGCGCTGATTCGAAGATCATATTCGCCGGCGATCTGACGCGCAAAACGCTGATAACACGCTCCCCGCAGAGCTGCGGCGCTTAGATGGCGAATCAGAAACGGCACCGGGGCGAGACGAATTTTGACCTCGTCTTCCCTGATCCGAGTTCCGTAATAGTTGTTCAAGGCTGCCAGATCCCAGCCTCCGGTCGTCACGACTGTTACTTCATAATCCCTCTTCAGCGCCTCGATCAACCACATCACCGTGGATTCCGAGCCGCCAAATCCCAGCCTAGGGTGGCCTATGACGACCTTCTGACGATGGCGGCAGCTTTGAGCAGGGTGTGGGTGAAAAGGCGTTCTCTTTACCTGCTGACGAGCCGCTTCCATGAACTTTGCAGAGCTGAAGATCTCAGAACGCTGCGCCAGATGGGCACGCAAAGCCACTTGCTTCTCAGGACTTGATAACAGCGCGCTGATCTTTTCCACTGCATCGGCCATGTCCGCAAAGAGGAGATCAGAGTGGTCGACGACTTCGGTTTGTCCGCCATCGTTGGGAGCGAAGACAATCGCGCCGGCCTTGACCATTTCTGCAACCGAGATGCCAAAGGACTCCGCGGCACGCGTCTGGATTCCAAACCGGCAACTAGCGAGAATCTGAGCCTTTCTACTTCCACTTACCTTTCCCTCGGGAACAACCCAGTCTGCGTGCTCCTGGCAGAGGCGCGCGATGCGTCTCCCGTAGAGATCATCCCCAATTTGCCCGCATAGGTGAAGCCGAATTACGTGGCCACGAAGCCGTACAGCTTCCAGAACGGCGATCGCCAGTTCAAGCCGCTTCTCCGGCGCAATGCGCCCGATCATCACAAAGGCGTCTTCCTTCTGCTCCCATGGAATATCGGGGAACTCTGTCCAGACGGATGGGTACACGATTGCGGCACAGTCCACGCCGAAAGACTCCTTCATGAGATTGGCCGTCCAGAGGGAATTGGCGATCACCGGATCGTCCCGTAGCACATCTCTGCCGGAAGGGCTGCCATATGCGGAAGCGATTCCCAGATAGGCTTTGCGCACAACGGAATCGCGGTATATCAGGCCCGGCGACGGAGGATCGAGTCGTTCGCGAAGCTCCCGATCCCAACTGAAGTCCGCGATGAAGTGCACCGCTGGCAGTCCCCAGTCTGTGGGATTGTACGCGCTAACTCGTGCATCGTATTCCTCCGCGATTTGGCGCGCAAAATGTTGATAGCATGCGCCGCGAAGGGCTGCGACGCTTAGATTGCGAAACAATCGCGGAACGGGGGCGATGCGAACTTTAACTTCGTCTTCTCGAACGCATGTCCCGTAATAGCCGTTCAGGGCCGCCAAGTCCCAGCCGCCTGTCGTCACGACTGTCACTTCAGAGTCCCTCTTCAGCGCCTCGATCAGCCACATCACGCGTGCTTCTGATCCCCCGCGGCCCAGGCGCGGATGGCCGATTGCAACCTTGAGGCGGGCATTCTTCGTATGGTTATCCATCGCGCCTGGCCATCATGGCTTCCAACACTTTTCTGCGGTCTTCGTTCAGCTCCTGCCAACGGATTGCGACGAAATCATAGCCGACCGGATGTCGCATTCCGTTTATGGCATACAGACGTGTATGCCAGAGAGGCTTCGTATCAAAGCCGAGGAACTCATAGCCGAGTTCAGATAATATGCGGACCGAATGCTGTTCCTGAAAGCTGCCTCCATTCAGGTGACACTCGAACAAGATGACTGGCGGCCGGACCTCGGAGAGCCAGTCCTTCATGGATGCAAGGACCACGGCTTCATGGCCCTCTACGTCGATTTTGATAAGGGCTACCTTCTTACACCCGAGCGCGTGTACGTATTCTCCGGCGTTCTCCGTTCGAACACTGAAGGAGCGTAATGGAGTGTTAGTGTCCCGATTAGGCGGAGACAGTGTTGTCATGCCCATGTTCGTCGTGTCTAATACTGTCATCGCAGCTGAGCCCTTGCGATCCGAGAGCGCACACTCGTGCACCACTGCATTCGCGAAGCCATTGATCAGTAATGAAGTTCGGAGGCACGATGCAACAAGCGGTTGGGGTTCAAATAGATGCACAGTTCCGGCTGGCCCAACGCGCTTCGCGGCTAAAAGGCCAGTTACACCAAAATTGGCGCCGATATCCAAGGCCGTGTCGCCATTCCGTAGCACCGCATTGATTACCGCAGTGATCCGCGGGTCATGTTCTCCCCACAGATACATGGATCGGCCATTGTATTCGTTCACGAATACAACTGCCTGGGCACCGAAGCGAAGCTTTGCGACCACCGCACCTTCGCCGCATACCCACGCGGCAAGCCGCGAATCAGCTATCCGATGGCCCACCTTCACGGTATTCAACTTATGGACCGCGGATGCGAACGTTGTTCGAGCCATTTCTCGCATAAACATCTCAGCTACCGTTATCCTTTCGGCCAAAGAGCGGGAGTGGCAGTACTCTGTTCATCCTCGAATGCAGGGGAGAATGGAGCTGGCGTTTCGCGGGCGAAAACTCCATGATGGGTTTTTCTGAATAGATGCAGAAGACGCTTGCGTACTTCATTTCGGTCGTCCGATGTGAGGAACACGGAGCCGGCAGTGAAGAAGGCCAAAATGCAGGTTCCCACCGCAGAGATAACGGCGCCGAGCCATGTCGGAGTTATCCCCAGGCTCGTGATCCACGCGGGAAATGCGATGGTGAATGCGGCAAGTAAAAGAAAGGGGAGCAGGAGACGGCCGACCACATACCGAAGCGTCAGGTGCGCCTCGCTTCGCGCATTTCGTACGACCAGCGGTGTCATGATCGCAATCAGAGGAACTATTGTTGCGAAAGGGATTGCTGACGGACCCATTCGTCCGAGGAGCGCGATGGCGAGGATGAGAGAAATGATCGCAGTTGCAAGTTGCCCGAGCGACACCGCCTGGAGCCTGTTGGTCGATGTCCCCGATATCGCCAGGACCTGGAGAAAGCCCTCCAGAGCGACGACGATCAGCAGCAGATGTAGAAGCATTGGATCTGTGTGAATGCGACCGTGCGACCAGAATTGAATGAGCCACGCGCCTCCCGACCAAAGAACTGCGGACAGACTAATTGAGATGGCCGCGTCTATGCCGACCGCAATTCGAAATAGCCTACGTAACGAATCCTTGCTGGGTCGGGCTGAAGCCGCTCCAAGTTCGGGGCGCAGTGGCGCTCGCAGCAGAACTACTGTCCCGCGGACCACATTCGAGACAGTTCGCGTCGTGGTGAATAGTGCGACTGCAGGACCTCCTAAAGCGTGGCTCAGTATGACCACCGGGCCTTGCAAGGTAAGTGCGCTTGCAATCATGGAAAGCCCAAACTGGCTCGTCGGCGCTGCAAGATTCCTGGCCGTGCGCCAGTCCGAGTCCCGGATGTGCGGCAGCAAGCCGATGCCCTGCCTGTCGAGGAACCAGGCTGAGAAGACTATTGTGAACAGGGTGCTGCACGCGATTACCACGGAGAGCGCTACAGGACCTGCGCCCATGCTCAATGCAATCGCTGTATCGATGCACGTCAGGAGAGCAAAGGCGTTGTAAATCCACTGGTACTTCGCGAATTCTCCGATTGCGATGTACACGGCAATCAGTTGACGTCCCGGGATATTGGCGAGGAGTGAGACAGCCAGGCCGCAGAAGACCAGGCGGGCGTCGCGCTGACTCAGAACAGTCAGGCCGAGCCATCGGTTGACGCGGAAGTAGAAAAGGGAAGAGGTGATGACGAGAACACCGCCGAGTCCTGCGATCAACAGAGAAGTGGTCCATGCCGTGCCCTGTACGCGCTTGAAAGTGTCCCAGTCCTTCGCTGCGTATGCCATCGTCGCAGCATTGATTGCGGCCGTTGTCACTCCAAAGTCGAGGTTGGCCAGATAATTCACCACGGAGTAAAGAGCCATCCACTCTCCATACGCTGCAACAGACCACAGGCGCAGATACAGCGGCAGGAGAAGCAGATTGCTGACAATCCCCAGACCATATGCGACGGCTCCCGCACCCGTTCCGTGGAGCAGGCGCGCAATGACTCCGGCACGTTTCACTTGACTGATCGGTTCTCCAGGGTGTGCAAATTGGCTCCGCGCGGATCACTTTGCAGTAATTGCCGTTGTGTCATTTGCGGTCCACTCCGGATGATTTCCAATCCCGCGTGAAAGAGGAATTGGGGGCCGTCCAGCAGGTCCCGACGCCAAAGCTTTTTAGGTTCCTTGAGAAAGCGGAAGACCCATTCAAACCCTGCACGGCCCATCCACTCGGGGCAGCGAGGAACGGTCCCGGCGACGAAAGCGAACGCGGCTCCAACGCCGATCGCGGCCGATATGTTGAGTTTCTTGAGCCTGTCATGGATCCAGATATCCTGCTTCGGCATTCCCAATGCGACCCAAAGAACATCCGGCCGGGCTGCATTGATCCGGTCGAGGATTGCGGCATCCTCAGATGGCGCGAGCGGGCGGAATGGCGGAGAATAGCTGCCGACAATCCTATGGCCCGGGTAGTGACGGGCCACCGACTCGCACAGCGCGGCAAGAGTCTGTTCTGTATCGCCATAAAAGAAGCTGCTCAAGTTCCTTTGCGCCGCACGCCTAAGAAACTCCAGCATGATTTCGGCGCCCGGCGCCCGGACCGCATTGCGGTGTCCACGCATCCTGGCCAGCCAGACTGGAGCGATCCCGTCCGGCACCCAAAGCTCTGCTTCATTGAGAATCGACCTGATGCGGGAACTCTTGTGAGCTTCCAGCAGCCCATGGAAACCAGTCACGATTACCTGACGGCAACGTTGATCCCGCATCCCGATCCAGTGTTCGATGTGATCGACTGTACGCTCAACAGAGATGAGATGAACGCGCGAACCGAGTACGTGAACAAACGGTTCTGCACTCGGAGAAAGTTGAGGCTCGTGGGTATTCATGAAATGAGCCTCATGCGAGAGCAATGCCATCGGTTAACCGCGTGGTGAGAAGCTTTCCAAATCGAATGGCGGGATCCTCGATGCAGTGGTAGAGGGCAAACGAAACGAGCGCCGTCAGGAAGATGGATAGGATTGCGCTGGCAGCCAAATATCCGAGATGCAGTCTTATGAAACAAAGCCAAAGGATGGGAATGTGACACACGTAGATGCCGTAGGAATATTGGGCGATCTTCTTACTAAGTTTGTTCAGCCGGTCATTTGAGATGTTCGCGAAGAGAGGAATTGCGATTCCACTCAGACAGCAAAATACCCAATCGCTTGCGAGGTCAAGGTATGGTGGCCACCAGATCCGGTGATCATTTCTGAGCGCGCCACTCAGAGGGACAAACAAGTTCGGGCCATAAACTCGTAGCGCATCTACCAATCGGTAAAGCGCGACAAGGAACATGAGAACAAATACCCAAAGGCCCCCTGGAAGCGATTTCGTCCGGTTCGCCATGAGCCTCCATGCAAAGACGCCTGCCAGGAAGCAAGGAAAATAACGAAGGAGCAGAAAATCGGGGTCGCACTTGCCGCTTCGCAGAACATACTCGAGGCCGGCAGCACCAACGCCTGCAAGCCATATCACAAAAATATTGAGTAGAGATGGGAAATGGCGCGTCCACGAGTAAATGAGCGGCAGAACAACATACATCTGCACTTCAAAAGGCAATGACCAGAGAACGCAGTTGATTGACCTGCTTTGTGTGATGTTTTGAACGAGCAGAAAGTTGGAAATAAGTTCTTGCCAGCCCGGCTGCACAAATCTCCCCGCCCAGGGTACGGAAGGGATACTGAAGCTTATAAACAACAGAATGATGAAAATACTCAGTGGATAAATTCGAAATATCCTTCGAACCATGAATGTGGTGAATAGCTTTTGGCCAGAAAGGCCGAGACGCTCAATGGACAACATCAGCACAAGGGATGTGTGGACGAAGAATAGAAGGACGCCGAAGTGCCCTATATCGCCGAGGCCCCGGATCTTCATCACATTCATCATGTGCTCTGCAAAGACGAGTCCGACTGCAACTGCGCGCAAAAAATCAAGGTTCGGGAGATCTTGAGTCACCTGGCATCGCTGCCATGATGTTGCAGAATCTCCCAGAGTGTAATGAGTCTGTGCTTCAAAAGAAGGAAAGGTCTCGCTGCCTGAGCGACACACAACGCTATCGTCGTTTGGATTTGCCGTTTCGCTTGGCGAGGGCGTGGACCCGGTCATACTTCCGATTTCTCGGTTTGCCCGTAACGATAGTGGCCATAGCGGTAATAGCCATAGTAGGAGTAACCATCGGAAGATGTGCTTTGGCTCACCTGATTAAGAACCACGCCAATAATATTGGAGCGTAGCCGATGCAATACTGAGACCACGGCGGCCACGGCTTTACGCCTGGTTTCACCCGCTCTTGCGACAATGAGCACTCCGTCGGCTGCGGTGGCCATTTGGAGGCACTCCGCAAAGCCCAGCAGTGGCGGTGAATCCAGGATCACCAGGTCGTATTCCTTCGCAAACTCATCCAGCAAAGACGAGAGCCTTGGGCCGATGAGATCGGCGGCGCGATGGGAGCCGGGCCCGGCAGGAAACAGAGTCAGGTTGGGCTTGCCTTCAATCGTAACAACTGCATCTCGCCATGCCATTTCCCCTGTTAACACATTGGAAAGACCCTCTCGCGGAGCAAGCCCGAATTTGGCATGAAGGCTGGGGCGCCGCAGGTCGGCATCTACAAGCAGCGTCTTCTTACCCTGATCGGCATTCGCAATCGCAAGGTGGACTGCCATAGTTGTCTTGCCCTCGGAGGGGGTCGCACTTGTGAGGACGATCGAACGGAGCCTTCCTTCGAAGTCGGACAGTAGAATGGTATTGCGCAAGGTTCGAACAGCCTCTTCAAAGTCCGAGGTCGTCTTGTAGTAGCCGTTTCGATTGCGACCTGGAACAACTTTCGGAATCAAAGCCTCAGTCCGTATGGGGACGGCCGGTCTCGGAAGTTGAGCGGCGACGCGGTCAACGGGCAGCGTCCCAATGACGTCCACGCCGAGAAACCGGCTTGCCTCCTGAGGATCGCGAAGCGTCGTGTCGATGGAATCCAGCAGCACCGCAGCTCCGATCGCAAGTAGAGTCGAAGCGAGAAGGGCCATCAGGAGATTCAGCGTCATGTCGGGAAACACAGGATGCAGTGGCGGCCGCGCAGTATCGGCAATGCTGATGTTGTTATTCTGAAAGCCGGCATTTATATCCGATTCGCGAATTTTCCGAATAAGTTCGTCGTACAAGTTCTTGTCGGCTTCCGCCTCGCGCTTCAACTGTTGATACTCAAACGAACGGGAGTTGAGACGATCCCATTCAGCCTTTGTGTCGGTAACGGTCTTTTGGAGCATTTGTTCGCGATTCAGCGCTTGACGATACTCCACCGCTATTCTCTCGACGATATTGTTTCGCGTGTCTTCGAACTGTTTCTCTACTTCGGCTAGTTCAGAAGCAGCTTTGCGGTACTCAGGATGGGTGGTGCCGTAGGTCGCCTTGACGAGCGCGAAGCGTTGGCGTGCCTGATTGAGAGTATCGCTTAGTTTTGCAAGCGATTCCCCTTGCGACGATACCTGAGCAGCTTCCACTGACCCGGATCTTATGGCGTTCCATGCGGCTTCCTTGCCGACTCTTTGCGCCTGCGCATTGGTGTACTCCGTGTTTAATTGCAGGAGCCGCGCCGAGAGAATGTTCGTTTTCTCTTCCGGGTTGATGACATCCAGATCTTTCTCAAACTGTGCAAGCGCATGACTGGACTGCTCCATCTTTGCCTTCAGTTCATCGAGTTGTTTTTCCATGAATGACGACAAGCTGGCAGAGGACCGAATCTGAATGTTGTATGTGTGAGCGAGATAGGAGTTCGCAATTGCATTGGAGACGTCTGCGGCAAGGCGCGGGTCCGTGGCTCGATAGCTGATGAGAAGAAGATAGGTTCCAGTCGGACGGCTCACTTTAAGCCGCTTTAGGGAAACCGGCGCCGCTGCTAATTCCTGGGCTTTCTTCGGATTTTCGTGGGAGTACCGGCCTTCGAGATTCAGCAGATGGTACTGCTCCGCCACCGGGCGCAGCACTGAGTCTGATTGAATGAGCTTGATCTGCGTCATCAGGAATGCTTCGGTGTCGTCGGCGCCCACGCGTGTCGAGTCCTGCCCAACAACTTCGGATGGAGCCTTGCGGTCGATGTCCACCGTTGTTGTCGACTCATAGATCGGTTGCAACCGCGCGGAGACTACAGCGGTAGCAAGGATGCAGGTCGCAACGAATGCGGCGATCCTCCAGCGATGCCTGCGAAGAATCCACAGGTAGTGCGTCAAGGGAACTGCAGGCGTCTCCGGTTCAAATTCCTGCCGAGAAGCAATCGGCGGGTAAGAGGATACTGCGGAGAGATTTTGGGACTGTTCTGGAGGTATTATTTCCGCCAGGCGCGCTTGATCAGGCATGGATACCCTTCGAAGAACCTATCGGGATAGATAGAGCAGTGCGGTGCCGAAGCCGGCAGCGAGACCGACGCTTGTTTGCAAGACCTTAAGACTGGCCTGCGTGCCGGTCGCATTTGGGATGTAAAGGATGTCGTTTGCCAACAGCGGTACGTCCGGTGACTTGCGATTCAAAATCTTCTTCAGTTCTATGGGTATTTCGTTCCTGCCGCCGCTGCCGCCTTCAACACGGTAGATATATGCCTTATGAGATGCGAAACTATCCAAACCTTCTGAAAGAGCCAGCGCCTTCATCACGCTGCTTTCGGAGCCATCCGTGATGTAGAACGCGCCTGGCTTCTTAACGTTGCCCGCGACGAAGACTCGGCCGGCCTCGGGAACACGAACGTTATCTCCGCCCTGCAGGGTTAAGTTCGATGCTGGATCTTCGGCACGATACAGGGAGGCTACTGAAACGCGCTCAGTCAGGATGGGCGATTTGTCGTCCCCTTTCCCTGCAGGATGGCTCACCAGTATTTCCGAACCAGCATTATCGGTAAGTCCTCCTGCTCTTGAAATGGCATCAAGCAGGGTCACGGTGCCGATGGCTTGAAATGTCGCCGGATTCTTCACCGCTCCCGCAATGGTGATTGGCCGGCTGCGATACTCAATTACCGACACGGTCACAATGGGTTCTACAAGGACATTCTCCTCTACAAGGGCATTCGTAATTGCAGCTTCAAGTTCTGCAGGATAAATGCCGGCGGCCTGGATATGGCGCTGCAACATCGGTAACCTGATCTCGCCGTCGGAACCAACGCGGACAGTGCGTGTCAACTCGGGTTCATCATAAACAGTGATGCCAATCAGGTCATTGTTGCCAATCTTCTCTACTGGAAGATTGGAGTCCTCGCTGAGAGAACTAGCCCCAGCGCCTACGTGGCCAGCAGTTGGTTGCTGTTGTGCGGAGACCAAAGCGGTGAAGGTAAAGGCGAAAAGCAAGAGGAGAGAATATCTCATAAGCGGCTCCCGGATGCCGGTTTGCGGCACACGAACCATTCAAGAAACTCGATGGGACCTTGACAAATTTGTCTAATGGCCACTGTCCGTCTTGATCGTTGTGATCTCCGCAGCCAGTCGTTCTACCTTAATGTCGAGGCTTCTCATTTGTGCGCGAAATTCTGCCATATCTATGTCTCCCTCATCTCCTGGTTGCGGACGATTTAGCAACGCACGCATGGCGTCACGAGTAAGATCTGAAACGCTCCGCGCTCCAGTATCGGAACAAAGCCGCCTAAGCGCCGAATACTCCTCTTCGGACAGCCGGACACTTATCATGCGTGACCGCGGTTTCAGAACTGTCATACCAGAGTCAGTTATTGTTCAGAGGCTGCCGACCACTCTAGTTACTCACGGACAGTGAGCAGTCGACGATGAAAGGAGATGATATTGTCGTGGCTACGCCCGACCAGATATCCACAGCCGGTAGCGAATTTTGACCGGGCTTCGCCCCCGTCTGTCCCAGGCATTCGGGAGAATCCAAGGCAGATCAAGTGTGCAGGCTATTTAGCGATGGAAGTATTTCATCCGGGGCTGACTTACAGCGAAGTGCGATGTAGCGCACGGACAAAGTACAGTTGTTTTTCACACAAACCATATCACGCATGTGCAAGAAATTGCGTAAGACATAATATGCCACTTGTATGACACCATACGCCGAAAGCGGATAAGCGAAGTTAGCGTGCAAGAGAGATGCGTTCCATGGATGGTGAGACGCTGAAGCCAGAGCGAGAGATGGGGAATCTATCATCCCTCGTGGACGCGCTGGAGCATGGATTTCGCTTGCCCGGAGTAAAGAGCGATCATGATACGAAGCTGGTTTACGTGACAGAGTTATAGCGTCTTGCGTCGCCAACGTTAGGTTAGCGACTTGCTGGAGTTGGGGATTGGTTCGCTTCGTAAACCCAGACTGCGATCCCTGCGGCGGCCGCAACAGTTACACCGCCAATGAGGATAATCGTGCCCAGAGCCATCTCGCCACCGTTAAGCTCAATTGATTTCAGATCGATCACGGGAACAGATTTTTCCCCTTTGGTCGCTTCACCCCGCAATACTCCGGAAATCACAACTTTGGTTCCTACATACCTCTTGAGGGCTTTGCCAGTGATCTCATATGTAACATCTTCACTACTAGTGATGTAGTAATGGCCATTTTCGTAGCTGACCATGCCAGGCATATCAGTGACTGCCTGTACGTTTTCGGCCGCTTGCTTCGCGAAGGAGACCAGTGAGCCCGAGTGAACTCTCGCCAAGAGGACGCCGTGATCGTTACTAACCCCAAAACTACCATTCAACGCCGCGACTTGGACGGTGTTTCCCGTCGTCAATGACACCACGCCCCGCGAATCCGGCTCACTCGGAACTACATGCAGGCCGTTTACCTCAAACTGAAACGAAGTGGGGCCTGCCAGTTCGCCTTTTCCTCGCTGCAGCACCAGATGATCTCTGTATAAGGTAGCGAGTGAATTTGTTGACATCGTAATCCGGGTGTCTTTGTCGAGGCGCAGATCCGCGGTAGCCTGTCCGGTTTCCACTACCGATCCGTCAAAGAGCGTTGTATTACTCTTGACGAGATAGTTGTCTACGCGAATGTCTCCACGAGCGCTGGCAGTTCCAATCGAAACTGTCCCGGCAGTCGAATAGGAGACCGTGCACAACAGAACTGCTAAGACCTGCAGTTTTTTGAACATTTCTTGCCTCCCCACCGCACAATGCAGTTACGGTGACTCTTATCGCGCGTGGCACTTCCTGTATACGCCTGAACGATGCAGCTATCAAGCAGCTTCTCCTTTAAATTCAATTAGTGGCGTAATACATATGTCATGCAGAATGACTTAGTAAGAATGCAAACGAAGGCGATTCTGAGGGCAAGAGCTATATATTGTTGAGTTTGAGCTGAAGTCGTCGTATCCCGCGGACGGTTGCACACTGCGGAATAGGTGGGCCAGCGTGAGTTTCAAAATGGAACTGGGAGTGAATTTCCGTGTGTTGACAGCATTATTTCAGGTGTTATGCTTGCGGATTGACTTATGACGTCTCATTTTCGCCGCTCGGTAAATGTCGCACTTCAGATAGCCATCTCTGGAGCATGCTGCGTCGGAATTTGGTGTTCTCTGGAATTCGCCCGAGCCGATCGCTTGTTCCGTGAGGACACCGAGGAGTCAGTTCGTTCGGCGATCCAGTTGGTGCCAGACGGTTGGGAGTACTATATGCGCCTCGCTCAATTCGATCGCGAGCATGCCCGTGACCTGCTGGCCACTGCGGTGGGCTTGAACCACTACAACGCTCAGGGAGATATTGAGTTGGGGCTGAAATATGAGGCAGACGGCGATTATGCCAAGGCTGAGAAAATGCTGCTGGCTGCCTTTGAGGTGGACCATACCTATCTGCCCCGCTGGAGTCTGGCTAACTATTATTTTCGCCGCGACAACTTGCCCGCATTTTGGAAGTGGGCTCGCAGTGCTGCCGAAATGCCCGCGGACGACATTGGTCCGCTATTTGAACTCTGCTGGCGGGTGTCACCAGATCCCAAGACGATCACGATGGCTATCCTGAACGAAAGGCCTGAGCTGATTCGTCAATATCTCGGATTCTTGCTTGCGAAGAACCAACTACAAGCTGTTGCCATCGTTGCCGCGCGCCTTGCCCGCTTCGGTGATCCAAATTCCGATCGTTCTCAGCTTTTCTCTGTTGTAAATCGGCTGGTCGCAGCCAATAATACGGCAGCGGCCAATACATTATGGCGCTTGTTGGTTGAGGAGCATTGGGCTGTGGCCGACAATACTTTGCCGAACAATGCCAACTTCGTTCGGGAACCATTGCCGGTCACCTTCGACTGGTCCCTTCCCGAGTATCCGGGGCTCAATTCCTGGCCAGGTTCTTCCGGCCTGGAGATCGAATTCAGCGGAAACGAGCCGGAGGATTGCACCGTTGCCGAACAAGCGATGGTCCTGTCTCCTGGCAGCTACACGATGACTTACGCCTATCGCACTACCGATATCCCACCTGCTACGGGAATCCGGTGGCAGATAGTAGATACGAAGTCGAATGATATCCTCCTCGACTCTCCGGATCTTTCGAGCGATGAATTGAAGCATTCAACAGTGGCATTCTCTGTCCCGTCTGGGGCTTCCTTCCTCCGGCTGCGGCTTGGATATCGACGCGCTCTCGGAACACCGCGGATTTCGGGAACTCTCGTAGTACTTTCAACTCAAATCGAGGCTCATCTGTAAGCTATGACTTGTCCAACCTGTGGTAGTTACGAGATACGCGCATCGCAGAGCTTCCGCTGGAGCGACGCTTTCCAGAGCATTCGCGGGCGGGAGGCCTTTCGTTGCCGAAAGTGCAGGCTGCGTTTTTTTGCTTCTAACTCCTCTGCATCCGGCTCCGGATCGGTGGTTCAATCGAGTCGCACTCATCGTCCTGCAAAGCTCATGAGCACGCGAAGCAAGAAGCGCCTGGCACGCCGGTTGATTGTGATCTCAATCTTTACAGCGGCGTTCGTTGTGTTCTGGTATTTTCTGCGTTATCTCACGACCGACCGAATCTCTTCGCCAGATGCTGCGCCCACGAGTTCTCAGTCGATCAGGCTCCCAGGCCAGTTCGTGTGATTCTGGGAGATAGCTCATCGTAACTTAGCCGCTGCGGTCGTTCTTACACCGGCTATGCAGACCCTTTTGCAGGTGAGCCTGTCGGGATTGGGGGCGCGGCTTTGCTCTGCATGAGCCGGTCCTCGGTTCGCGTTATAGAAAGGAGCGCGAGGATGGCAAAGATCCAGCCTGAGACAGCCGGCCGGGGAAAGGGGAAATCTACGCATGCATGCAACAGGATCGTGACTAGCCCCAGACCCCATGGATTTCGAATCGCCGCGGGAATGCAAGCGGCGAAGGGAATCAATACTATCAGTAGAAAAGGAACTCCGCCGTCCGCGGCAAACTCAGCCCAGTCGTTGTGGGCATGATTGGCGTAAAACGGAAAATCCTTGACTGCGTATCGCTGATAAACCTCCGGGAAGGTGCCGAGGCCGTAACCGGTCAGCGGCCGCTGTCTCGTCATATCGGTGGCAGCCGCAAGGAACTCCCGACGCGCGAGATAGGAGCCGTTCTGCTGAAAACGGAGCCAGACCCTCTCCCATCCAACAGCGGCAGTGAGCGAAATCGCAAGCAAAGGAATCATCAACAGGACTGCTGCTGTTGAGCGCGAAGTCAGGCCGGTCTCTGGATCTCGCAATTTCACCAAACCAATCACAAGCATCGCGAACACTTCCGCCGTGCAAAGGATCGCGCCGGTTCGTGAAGCAGAGCCGATCACCGATGCATAGAGAAAGCCTCCGGAAAGCCCATACCACCAGCATCGCCAACCCTCCCGTAGAGCTCGCCAGAGGGCGATCGGCAGGGCGAGTTCTACAAACTGTGCGTAATTGTTATATGAGGGAAACGTTGCGTAGACATCCGGATATCCGGTCGGAAAAACCCAGAGAACGCGACCTTCGGAGGTGAACAATTGTGTGAGGCAGAGCAAAGCCATCGCCGTCGCGAAACAGAGAAACGCGCTGAGCAAGTTTCGACGAGCCGTGCGATTGACGGCGATATTTTGCGTGAGGAAAAACACGCCCGCGAGAGCGCCCCAGCGCAAGACAGCTTCCCGTGTTTCCACGGTGGAAGCGGTGGTATGCACAAGGATCTGCAGGATGCCCCAGAGAGGGATCATGTACACGAGCCATGACATCATGCCACGGTCCGGGTAGTCTCGCCCCCGGCGAATACCCGCAAGAAGATACAAGGCGAGAAGGGCGTAGATGCCGATCTGAAAGGATTGCGGAGCCCAGGCCTCGCGCACAAAGACGGTTGCGGTGGAAAAGGCAAGTAAGAGAAACAGGGACACGCCCACAATTACCGGCGTGCGTCTGTCAGCCCTGACTGCCGGACGATCCAACCCGGCATCCGCGCGAATGGAGATAACTGGCAACGCGATCATTGTATGCCAGATGCGCAAACTAGAAGGGGATGATTTTTCACATCCGAGCTTTGGCCGAAGGGCTGGACTTGCCTCCGACTGGATGGAAGTTGTATGGCGTGTGTGCTCGACTGGAAATAAGTCACCCTGGCTTTTCAGCTTCGCGAACTGAGCTCAAACCTCACAGCAAAAAGCAATTGGGCGACCTCGCGCCACACCACCAACTCCGCCAGCATACTGTAATACACCGTGTCCTACTTGAAAAGTCCTCCAGCGAAGTCGATAGTTTCCCTGGACAAGACGGGGCAGGTACTGCTCAGAGTAGAATTTTTTCTAAAGCTGACACAGACCGGCCACGAGCTATGAAGCGAAGAAGCAGTTCTGGATATAATTTGCGGCCGCTTACCATTGCTCAATGCGCGACGCGAGTATGACCTGAACATATTTTCGGCAGTCATCTAGACAATGTGTGAGAATCATGATGAAAACCGCAATTAAAGCAATTGCAGTTGCCGCACCTTACCTCATTTCATGCCTGCTACTCGGCTACGGGCCTTATTGCGCGTTGGCTCAGGCGGTCAATGCTGTTACGACCAACAAAACGTCGAGATCAGCCGGCGGACCGGGCAGTGCAAGACCGGCGTCAAAGAGCTACCAGCAGGTGCAACAGCGACTGGCGCAGGGTTGGAACACCTGGGACGTTAACAGCGTGACGACCCAGGTGCTGCTCCCCGAAGGGTTGGCGATTCATGTCGGGCTCAAGCACAACTCGACTGAATACGGAGACGCGTTTCTCAAGGACGTGCTGATTGGCAGACTTACGCCGGGCGCAGAGCAGGTTGTTCCCGGCGCACACTCGTGGGACGGCAGCTATACCGACCTTCAGATCTCCTGGAGGGGGCACATGCTGAGCATTCAGAGCGCGAGGGACGGAAGTGACTTGGTACTTCTTGCGACTCCGCTGACTGTGGCGGCCAAATCAGCCCTCCCACCGACGATTGTCTTCTCAGTCGACTTCCTTTGGAATCGCTCAGGCACGGCGCTGAAGCGCCCTGGCTTCATCCAGACGCAGGGTACGTCCGGAGTTATCCCTGTCTACTGCACATGTTCGGACACGGAGGTTAAATCGGATAGTGAGTATCTCGATATTCCGATGGGCGGACCCTTTTTTGCGTCCGATCTGGTTCAACCGGTTGGCCTCAGCACGGGCAAGCGCCGCACGCTAAGCGAGATCGAGGCGCTCATTGCGCAGCAAAAAGAAGCGTACCGCCAGTCCATTTCCATGGCAGGCTCGAATGCTCCGATCATTGACGCAATTGAGACGACGCTGGGCTGGGACACGATCTATGAGCCGAGCAGGCAGCGAGTTATCTCGCCTGTGAGTCGCGTGTGGAGCGTGGACTGGGGCGGGTATGTGATCTTCGACTGGGACACCTTTTTCGCAGCCACCATGGCAGGTATCGGCGATAGAGATCTTGCTTATGCCGATGCGATTGAGACCCTTCGCGAATCGACAGATAAGGGATTCGTGCCAAATTACGCGCGCGCTGGAGGCTGGAGCAGCTTCGACCGTTCAGAGCCTCCAGTGGGCTCGATCACCGTTCTTGGCCTTTATAAGAAATTCAATGATCGCTGGTTTATCGAAGAGGCCTTTGAACCTCTGCTACGTTGGAATCGCTGGTGGTCCGAACATCGCGATATCCAGGGGTATCTGGCATGGGGCAGCGATGGGGACAACAAGCCAGGCAACCTGGACGACGGCGCGCGTGGCAAGCGCGCCGGTGCGATTCTTGAATCTGGCCTAGATAACAGTCCGATGTACGACTCGACAACCTACAACTTCCAGTCTCACCTACTGGAGTATGCCGATGTGGGGCTGATGGGCATGTATATTGCCGATTGCGATGCTCTCGCAGAAATTGCTGACGCTTTGGACAAGCCTGCGGAGGCAAAGGAGCTAAAGGAAAGAGGTGCACATTACAGGACTAGTCTGGCGACGCTCTGGGATGACCAAGCAGGAATTTTCCTCAATAAGGATCTACATACCGGACAATTCAATACGCGCCTTTCGCCGACTAACTTCTACCCCATGCTGGCTCATGCTGCTACCCCAGAACAAGCAAAAGCGATGATCGAAAAGCACATGCTAAACACCAATGAATTCTGGGGCGAGTGGGTCATTCCATCCATCGAGCGGGATGACCCGGCCTTTAACGACCAGAATTACTGGCGCGGCAGAATCTGGGGACCGATGAACTATCTCGTCTACCTGGGGCTGTGCAACTACGACAACGCAACCGTGCGTACAGAGTTCGCGCGAAAATCCTATAGTTTGTTTCTCAAGGAGTGGAGCGAGAAGGGCCATGTTCACGAGAACTACAACGCTATGCTGGGAACAGGCGATGATGTTTCCAATAGCGACCGCTTTTACCATTGGGGAGCTCTGCTTGGATATGTTGAGTACTTGGAACAGGACAAAGCAGGCGGATCTTTAAAGCCAGGAAAATAGCGGAAGGCAGCCGATCACGTCTCAAGCATCTGTCTAGCAACTTAGAACAGGCATTGCATCGTGCGCTCTTATTCAAGGAGTGGCGAAAGACGCTTCGACCTCTGATTTCCCGGACTGCCTATTGCTTTGGCGCAGTCTGCTGCTCTACAAACGTGAATCGCTTCCTGTCAGTTTCCAATTTACGGGAGGCGGCCTGTAGTTCAGAAATGCGCTTTACTAGCGCCGGAATCTCATTGCGCTGTTCTGTTTGGCCGGAGTGGCGCAATGCAACGATGAGATGATAGATCGCGGTTTCGTCGGACGGATTTGTTTGCAGAGCAAGCCTGCATTGTTCGATCGCAAGATCGTATTGGCCAGAACGCGAGTACATGCTCGCGAGTAGATCTCTCGCTTCCGTCAAATCTGGCTTAAGCTTTACTGCCAACAGCGCCGATCGTATCGCTTCTTCAGGGACCTTGCTGTCTGCATCGGACCCTGAGCTTGAAAGAAGCTTCGCCAGCAAGAAATGCAACAGGGCGCTGTCTGGATGGCGCTTAAGCTGCGCGCGAATTTGCGGTAGAGAGTTCGCGGAGTTGTTCTTTTGAAGTTCTGCGAGATCGATGGCATAAGATGTGATGCTTAATTTCGAGTCCATGTGTTCGGCCGTCGTAAAGTCGGCTTCAGCCCGGTCATACTGCGCCATCTGGGCAAAGAGCAAACCACGTGAGATATACAACGACGGATTATTAGGAATTCGCTGCAGGCCAGCATTGATCATGTCGATTCCAACCTGAAACGATTCGTGATTAAGAGACAGTTCGGCGAAGGAGTTATAGTAACTGGCAGTAGCCGGACTGAGCACAATTGCCTTGCGAAGGAGAGACACTGCTTTGGGCGTTTCGCCGACTGCTTCATATGCGTCAGAGGCGAGACTCAGGATATCAGGGTCGGATGGCTCTACGGCTAGTAAAGGTTCTAATACCTTGAGAGCGGCCTCATACTGCTTGGTCTCGACCATTACGACCGCGAGATCATATTTTGGATAAGTCCGTTGTGGAAGCAATGTGACGAGCTGCTCGAATATTGGGATCGCCTTTTGAGATTCTCCGGTTTGCACCAAACAGTTACCGTATGTCTCCAGCGAGTTGGGATGAGTGTCGATGGCGTGCGCGCTTAGAAGAAACTGAGTATTCGCAACTTTGCATTGACTCTGTCGCGCCTCTGATACTGCAAGCATTTCGTGCGCGGTCTCATCGTTTGGATCGGCTTTGAGTATCCTTTCGAGTAGGGGAATCGCTCGCTTATCCTGGGCTTGATACAGGAGTTGCACCTCACCTTTCAAGGCTGGCGCGTAGTTTGGTGAAAGTTGCAGCGATTTGTCAAAGGCGCTTAACGCCTCCTGATTCTTCCCTTTGATCGAAAATACAATACCTTCCAGTGTCCAGAGACGGTAGTCGTTCGGTGATTCCTTGAGCGCAGATATTGTCTTCTGCAGCGCCTGGTCATACTCCCGGCTACGGATCAACGACTCAATCGATGCGATGGAAGTTACTGGACCGCTTTGACTTTGAAGAATAAGAGACGCAAATAATACGAAGAAGAGCGCGCAACTGGCGCGAAACGTGGAAGTACCAACTCTCCGCCGAGCGTTCAGGACATTGCACTTTTCCGAAGGCACAGAATCAGCGTGCCCAGCCAACATTGGGGACGATGCCGTGCTCTTCACGAATCGTAATGAGTTGATCACACTTCACTCCCGGATATTTTTCAACGGTTCCACTCGGCCATCGAACTTCGAGATCCGCCGTAACTGCTTGTCCCAGACCAAAATGGAGGCGGGAGTCGTTACAGGAATAGTAACTTGACTGGCTCAATACCTCTTGAACTTGCAGATGACCTGAGTACCGAGCCAGTACGCGGGCACCCACAGCGCTCCGATTGGATTTGACGCCGACAAGCTTCACCTTAAGCCAGTGATGGGATACTTTTAAATCGTTGCGCAGCAGTGAGGGCGGCTCGTTTATGTTGAGGACGAGGATGTCCATGTCTCCATCGTTGTCAAAATCGCCGAATGCACAGCCGCGACTCGAATGGGGTGTTGTAACTCCCGGGCCAGCGTTGGCAATCTCTTCGAAAGTTCCGTTGCCCAGATTTCTGAAGAGAATTCTCTGGGACTTGTTGGGGTATTGCGGTAACTTCTGTTCAACATTGGGATAGACGCTTCCAGTTACAAAAAATATGTCGGGCCAGCCGTCGTTATCGAGATCGACGATGCCTGCTCCCCAACTCGAGAAGCGGGTCTCCACGCCTATCTTCGACTGCAGAGTCCGGTCATCAAAATTGCCCGTCCCATCATTGAGATAGAGTACATTCGTATCATCCGCGAAGTGTGTCTTGAAGAGATCCAAGTGGCCATCGAGGTTATAGTCACCTATGCCTATTCCCATGCCCGCTTCTTCTGCACCGTCATTGCTGAGCGCAACGCCACGTTCGACGCCTTCCTCCTTAAAGGTTCCGTCGTGCTGGTTGATGAACAGGAGGCTGGGGGTCGAGTCGCAGGCCACATAGATATCAGGCCAGCCGTCCTCATTGAAATCGGCTGCCACGACCGTCATTCCATAACTTGACCACGGCTTCCCTATACCGGCCTCCATGCTCACATCTGTGAACGTTCCATCTCCATTATTTCTATAAAGAGAATGCCTGCCAAAGGGAAGGCCTCGCGGGCCGCATTCGATCGGAATGCCCTTGAAATTGCAATTCGCACCGGATCCTGGCCGTGGGACGTGGTCGAAGTCGAACTCAAGATAATTAGAAACGAAGAGATCGAGGTGGCCATCGCGGTTGTAATCGAAGAACGAACATCCGGCACCCCATCTGGCTTTGGAATTCTCTAAACCCGCTTCTTTGGCCACATCCTTGAAAGTTCCGTTTCCGAGATTGCGGTAAAGCCGGTTCTGACCAAAATAGGTGCAAAAGATATCTTCATAACCATCGTTGTCGTAGTCCGCCACACAGACCGCGTTGGCCCAACCGGCCGCTTCCAGTCCAGCCTGCCGTGTTACATCGGTAAAGGTTCCATCGCGATTGTTTTTGTAGAGTCGATTGGATGTCCCGACGGGAGCGCCGCCTAACCGTGTGCCGCTAAGCAGGAAGATATCGATCCACCCGTCGTTGTCGTAGTCCAGGAAGGCGCATCCACAGCCATTCGCTTCGATAATGTACTCGTCATGATCGACACCACCGTAAATCATGGGAGCGGTCAGTCCCGCCGAGGCTGCTACGTCGATGAATCGAGCATCAAATGGGCGGCCGGACTGCTGAGGCTTTTTCTGCGGAGCGACGACACGCCCTCCCATGCCGCCTGTCTGCTGCGCGCCGGCTCGCTGTAAGATCGCTCCGATCAAGGCTGCGGACGAAAAATTGAGAAACCCGCGGCGTGTAAACATTCTCTTGGTCAATTCCTCACGGACGTTGTTTTCTTCACAATACGGCGAGAACGTTCTCCGAAGCTATCGTTCTGGTATAGATAACTGTTCTGGACGCTCGAGAGTCAATATCCGCTGCGACGAAACCTGGTTGACGGACGCCATCGACTTCTTTTTGCTGCGGTTCACCCTGGTATATCATCCGGCGGCGGATTGGATTAGGAGAAATTGGCTTGGTCTGGTTTGTCTTCTGCGTCCGTTCGCTACCAAACATAGACGGCAACGGTTTGAGGGGGACCTGAAATCGAGTCGGTTACTGTCGTCTGGACTACAATTTGGATGTTTTTCCGCCTCCAGTCGGGCGGGGCCGCCCGTAGAGCTTTCTCAAGATACTCTTCACTTGTAACAAGTTCGCCGGCTGCCTGCGTGCCGTACGACTTGACTCCTGCCACAGCCACGACGAATTGGCCTGTTTTGGAGTTCAGGAGCCGTGTAACAATGCCAAAGTCTTCCGTTGAAGCACCATTTGCGCCTGATTTGGAGCGCCATTGCCGCCCTGACGGACCCTGCTCCCGGATGAATGACTCTCCGCCCTCTGCGATAAATCCGAAATGGAGGTTTGATGTCATTTGCATCGTCCACCGGTTGTTAAACGCCCCAATAACGATGGCAGGAAAGTAGCGCAGGTCTTCGAAGGAGTAGCTGTCTCCAATTCGCACTTGACTTCTTTTGCCGATTTGTCCCAACAGGGTAGAGAGTCGAATTGCGGCGTAAACATCTCCTGTTGCGAGGCCATAGTCAGGATATTTTTCCATATCTCCCCAGACCAGCTTGTCATCTGGTTGCAAAGCAGGCGTTTGCGTGAGCCTTTCGAAGATGTTTTGGAACTTTCCCGGTGTCTTGGAGTGCCGGTCGTAAAGTTTTGCTGACGGAAGGTAAACCGTAGGTTTGGCCATGCAGATCAGATACGGCTCGGACGAGGCGATGGGAGGAGACCAGAATTCTTCCAGAACAGTTTTTGACGCCTTTGCCCGGTAGACATTCCATGCGATGAGTGCCACGGAAACTGCCACAGCGAATGCCACTACCAGTAAAGCCCAGCGACGACGGCTGCGGTTGCCCGGCTGCTGCACCAGGTCCGCCGTCACGGGTATCGTTGCCTGAGATGCTTCCTGCTCGTGCGAAGGTGGCGGGAGCGTGTCCTGCGGCTGCGGGTTATTCTGGGGAGATTCCAGTTGCTGGGGTTCAGCCCACCGGAACCTGGGTGCATAGGATCCAACGGGAAGTTCAATACGGACTGTAGAGTGACTGGGTGTTGCATGGTAATACTGCTCCAGCCTCCTGCGCACTTCGCCCGCTTGTACTCGGACGACCGGATCGTCTCCCGTTGCGTATCCCAACGGTCGTTGGAAGAGTTCTACTCCAATCGTGCGCTCCTTCAACCGATCATGATTGCCCTCCAGCCGATGGTGGACAACATAGGAGAGGAACTGTTTGCATCGTCTGCTGGCCTGAAAAAACGGACTGCTCAGAATCGTTTCCAGTTCCTGAAGGACGGAAGATTTTTGAAGGTCATCGAGGGGAAGGTCGTCGCCAGAAACCTGCTCTCGCGGAATTGCTTCTGTTGTCGAACCCATAATTACGTCCCACTCCATGGTGCAGGCGCGTCCATGATCGGACACTTTTCAAGTAGCAGTGACGCCACCCATCGTGCACCAGCCGCGAAGCGTCACGACCGCCATCTCTGCCGTCTGGCGCTCGGACGACGGACAGCATGTCGTTCGCCGAGGAATGTGGGTGACCGGCCACGCCTGCTGTGCGTTTCGGGGCTTTCTCCACAGCCGGAACTGTTTCGTCAGTGCTGAAACAGTTCCGCAATCTGCCTTCACACTGTAATACACAGTGTCCTACTTGAAAAGCCTCTCTCCACGATCGATAGTTCATTGCGCATGTGAGTTGAAACCGGAGTTGGACGAAAGAACTGATTGGACGAAGATGGGCGATCTTGGCTTTGTTTCCGCCGAGTGCCCGTCGACATGAATCGCACAAACATGGCGAGCTTTCATCTGCATCGCTCAATCAAGCAGCAGCTATGGAAGCCCGAAGGAGCAAAGCGTGTCGCTTTCCACATTTGACGTCAAGGGGGCACATGAGGTGCAACCTCCTTCCCGTATGCCAGTCTGCCTTTGCGGGCGTCATTCCGCTGGATATGGAAGAGACTGCTCATGGTTTGAGCAATCGGGATTGGAGTTGGGGTCAACTCGTGAGCGGAGCCTTCCGTGCTTAGGCGATTACCGCACTATTCCGGCGTGTAGGCGAAAATACGGTCACGCCAGTCACCGATGCCTTTGTGGAGCGCCTGGTCAGGCCGTCGATTCCAGATTGCTACAAATCGCTGTGGCCAACAGGATGCAGGATGGCTCTTCCCAACCACTCAGCGGCATGCTATGCTTCTGCGCGTATTTGGGAAAGCCTTTACTGGCCGCGCGAAGTGACACGGCAATCGCTTTTTCTCCAGCAAGCAGGGAAATGCAACATTTTTCATACGGAATAATCCCTCACGGAAATCACAAGTGAAGTAAACGATTGCTGGAATGATTCAAAGGAGAGCCAATGAACAACTTGAAATCTGTCAAGAGAATATCAATCTTTGTTTTCCTCCTATTAGCTTGGGGAGCGTTATCGGCATCCGCTCAGTTCTTGAGCGGCATTGAAGGGACGGCGCGAGACCAATCCGGAGCTGTGGTCGCAGGTGCAAAAGCCACCCTCACGGACACGCGGTTAGGGGTGGCGAAGAACGCTACAACAAATCAGGATGGCTATTTCCGTATCGACAGCATAGCTGCATCGACATATACCCTGCAGATTCAGATGAGCGGCTTCAAGAGCTGGGATCAAAAGGACCTCACTCTACAGGTCGGGGAGATCCGGACGCTTGCACCTGTACTCGAGGTCGGGTCTGTCTCGACCGATGTCACAGTATCTGCCGATCAGTCGACCATCAATACAGTATCGGCGACCACCGGAGCCGTAATCGCAGAGGAGACGGTGCAGGAGACGCCCCTCCCTGGCCAGAACGTCTACAGCCTATCGGCTCTGACACCAGGGATGACGGGAAGCGCGGTAACGTCCGGAGATAATTACACCAATGAGTACGCCATCAACATCAATGCGGCTGGGCTGCGTCAGGAACAGAACGGATACGAGATTGACGGCGCCTACACAAACACCCCATCGCGCGGTGGCGGAACCTCAATTTCCCCAAATCCAGAAATTGTGCAATCCGTAGATATCAGGACCAACGACTTCGACGCTCAAAAGGGAAGGAACGGCGGCGCAACGGTCGATGTCTTCACCAATTCAGGCTCGAATGACTTCCACGGAACGCTCGACTACTATTTCA